>NZ_JBJNWI010000009.1:0-142896 GCF_045897195.1 Mammaliicoccus sp. RAM2
CGGAATTAACGTTGACATATTGTCATTCAGTTTTCAATGTTCATTTTAATCGCTACAAGAAACAATTATACTAGTTATTAAATATCAAGTCAAGGATTATTTTTAAAAAATAATAATTTGTTTTGTTCGGTTTGACTCAGCTTTTCAAGTGATCGTTTCCGTTTCAATTAACTTGCATAATTTATATTACATTGTTATTTAGTTAATTTCAAGCGTTAAATTTACACTTTATTAACCTTTTTAACAATCGTTTTATTTTGCGATGTCTGTCTGTTTTGACGACTTTTATATAGTATCAAGATATATAGTTTACGTCAACGATTTATACAAACAAAATTGTGTATTATTTCGCTTTATTAGGGACTATATATTTTAATAGAAATTATGCTATACTTTATCAGTATTAATAAGTATGGAGGGAATAGATTTGAAGCTATTTCGCAAAAAACCTACTAGTAAAATTAATAGAATTAGATCTTTTGCATTAGGATTAATCTTCTTAGGTATGATTGTTATGTACATAGGTGTATTCTTCTTTTACTATTTTAAGAGCCAAATTGTATTTAGTATTTTCTTAGTTTTAGGAATGTTAGCTCTTGGTCTTTCATTTATAGTTTACTTTTGGATTGGCATGTTAAGTTCTCGAACTATACAAGTGCAATGTCCAAACTGTGATCATTATACAAAGATGTTAGGACGAGCAGATATTTGTGCTAATTGTAACCAACCTCTTACATTAGATAAGAACTTAGAGGGTAAAGCCTTTAATCAAGATTATAATAATAAGCGCAAATCCAAGAAATTAGAAGAGCAGCAAACTGAAGAACATACTGAAGAAAAGAAAAAAAGCTAAAGGCAACAGCCTTTAGCTTTTTGTATTATTTATTCTTGTTTTGACATTCTGGACAAACACCATATATTTCCATTCTGTGGTGCGTTACTGAAAAACTAGTGACATGTTGTGCCAATTGTTCTACTTCATCTAATCGTGGATAATGAAAATCAGATATCTTACCACATTGATCACAGATAATATGATAGTGATTATGTGTTTCAAAATCAAAACGACTTGAAGCGTCACCGTAAGTTAATTCTTTAACAAGCCCAGTTTCTTTAAAAACTTTTAAGTTATTATAAACTGTAGCAACACTCATATTTGGAAATTGTGGTGAAAGTGACTGATAAATTTCATCAGCAGTAGGATGACTATCTGTTTCGATTAAATATTGAAGTATCGATTGACGTTGTGGTGTAATACGAACACCAGTACTTCTTAAAGTACCTATTGCATCGTCTAACATATGTTCAACATTCTCAATATTTTGTTGCATCCTTACACCCACCTTCTAATTTATAATGATTATTATTTATAATATATCCCTTTTAGTAGCATTTTGTCAAACAATTAATTAGTATCCCGCTTCTGCGTTAACAATGTTTATTAACTTATCTGACGCATCATTTTTAATATGTTTGAGATTTTCAATTAGAATATCTGTACTTCTCTTTAAATTATTAAGATCATTACCTGTAATATGAGCTGTGATAAACACATTATCTAAATCATATAGTAGAGAGTTTTCAGGTAATGGTTCTTCTTCAAATACATCTATAGAAGCATATCTAATATCTTTACTACTCAAAGCTTCATATAAGACACTTTCTGATACGACTGTACCTCTACCTACATTTATAAAATGTGTATCTTCATTCATTTGCTTAAAGTCCTCTTTTTGAAGTAAATATATCGTTTCTTCTGTTTCAGGTAATACATTCACAATAAAGTCAGCTTTATGATATACATGACGTCTTTCTTCTATAGAATAAACTTCATCAAATCCAGGTACTACATGTCCAGTTGTATTAATGCCAATAACCTTCATATTAAATGCTTTAGCTACTTCAGCAGTTCTTTGAGGAATCTTACCTGTACCTAAAAATAAAATCGTCTTCTCATTTATTGAATCAGGTTTAAGCTTATGATTAAATTCACGTTTCTTTTGAGACTCGTATGAAGTTCTGAATAGTTTAATATCATTTAAAATATATGCAAAAATAAATTCAGCGATTTGAATAGCGTGTACCCCTCTTGCATTAGTTAATTTAATTCCTCTATCTTGTATATAATCTAAAGGTAATTGATTCACGCCTGTTGCAAACCATGCGATAAGTTTTATATTTTTACATTTATCTAAAAATGAAGGATTTACTTCTCCATGATAACTAACCAATATATCTACATCTTCTAAATCTTCATCGCGAGCTTCATTCGGATGCTTATAAAATATAAAATCTACATTAGGAAATGTTTCTTTTAATCTCTCTTCCTGTTCTTTTAGCCTCATTAAAGTAACGACTTTCATTTATATCATTCCTTTATAAAGTTTTTTAAGTCTTCAATTTGAGTTTTAACTTTCACTTTGTCTATTTTATGTATGACAGTACCTTCTTCATCTAAAACAAAAGTCGTTCTAACGATACCCATTGATTCTTTACCAAATGATTTCTTCAATTGATATACGCCTACTTCTTCAGAAAGCTTATAATCTTCATCTACTAGTAAATCAAAATTCAAATTATGTTTATTAGAGAAATTAGCATGTTTCTTTTCACTATCTCCACTAATACCATAAACTTTCGTATTTAACTCATTAAAATCTTCTAAGTTGTCTCTAAAATCACATGCTTCTGTCGTACATGTCGGTGTATTATCTCTAGGGTAAAAATAAACAACGACTTTAGATCCTTTTAAGTCCTCATTACTAATTAATTCACCATTTTGATTCTTTAAGTTGAAATCCGGAAATTTTTCACCAATTTGTATCATATTTTACACTCCTTATAAACGATAGATGTTTAGTTTTATGATACGATATAAATGAAAATAATTAAATTAAAAGAGGTTGATAATATGGAATTTACAAAAAGTGAGTACTTACAAACACTTTCAAATGAATATATTCTTGGTGGTGTCAATTCACCATCTCGTTCATATAAAGCTGTAGGTGGTGGCGCACCTGTAGTTATGCAAAAAGGTAAAGGTGCGTATTTTTACGATGTTGATGGCAATAAATATATTGACTATCTTCAAGCATATGGACCAATCATAGCTGGACATGCACATCCACATATTACGGAAGCCATTAAAGCTGCAGCTGAAGATGGTGTATTATTCGGTACACCTACTGAATATGAAATTACATTTGCTAAAAAACTACGTAACGCTATTCCATCGTTAGAAAAAATTAGATTTGTAAACTCTGGTACTGAAGCTGTTATGACAACAATTAGAGTTGCACGTGCATATACTAAGCGAGATAAAATCATTAAATTCGCAGGATGTTATCACGGACATTCTGACTTAGTGCTTGTTGCTGCAGGAAGTGGCCCATCTCAACTTGGCACACCTGATTCTGCTGGTGTACCAAAAAGTGTGGCGCAAGAAGTTATTACAGTTCCATTTAATGATATAGATTCATTTAAAGAAGCTATGGAACATTGGGGAGATCAAGTTGCTGGTGTATTAGTAGAACCAATCGTCGGAAACTTTGGTATGGTGGAACCTAAAGAAGGCTTTTTAGAAGCAGTAAATGAAGTAACGCATCAATACGGTGGTTTAGTCATTTATGATGAAGTCATTACAGCATTTAGATTCCATTATGGTGCTGCACAAGATTTATTAGGTGTTTATCCTGACTTAACAGCGTTTGGTAAAGTTATTGGAGGCGGCTTACCAATCGGTGCATACGGCGGACGCCAAGAAATCATGGAACATGTTGCACCACTTGGTCCAGCATACCAAGCAGGTACAATGGCTGGTAACCCACTTTCTATGAGGGCTGGTATTGCATTATTAGAAATATTAGAACAACCTGGTGTTTACGATAAATTAGATCAATTAGGTCAACAATTAGAAGAAGGTTTATTAGAATTAATTAAAAAACATAACGTTAAAGCAACTGTTAATAGAATCAAGGGTGCTTTAACACTTTACTTTACAGACGAAAAAGTTGAAAATTATGTTCAAGCGGAAAATACTGACGGTGAACAGTTCGCAAAATTCTTTAAGTTAATGTTAAATCAAGGTATTAATTTAGCACCTTCTAAATATGAAGCATGGTTCTTAACGACTGAACATACTGAAGAAGACATAAATCAAACATTAAATGCAGTTGATTACGCTTTCTCTCAATTATAAACTTGAAAAGTTAGCCAAAACGTTGTATAACCAATATATACTAGGCTTGTGATATTTGTTACAACCCTGTTTTAAAAACAAAAAGGAATGGTTTTATGAAATTTGGGGCAAGAATATTTAAAACTGGTATCGCGATTGTCCTAGCAATATTTATAGCTAATTTACTGCCAGGACCAGCAATGATAACATCAATAGCTGGTGTTGCTGCAATGGTCGCCATGCAACCAAGTGTCTATCGTTCGTTCAAAACGATTGTAGAACAATTTCAAGGTAATGTTATTGGTGCGATTACAGCTGTTGCCATATTCTCTATATTTGGGAACAATGTTGTATTTATCGGTTTAACAGCGATTATCATTATTTCAATACTTTACAAATTTAATCTACAACATGTTTCTAACTTAGCAGTTGTTACAGCTTTAATCATACTTGGACATCACGAAGGAGATTTCTATATCTCTGCATTCTATCGTTTCGTCTTAGTTATGATTGGTGTATTAAGTGCTTTCCTTGTTAACTTTACGTTTCTACCACCGAAATTCGAAACTAAAATGTATTATAACTCACTCAATATTTCTACTGACATCTTTAAATGGTTTAGATTAGTGTTAAATGGTACAACTGAATTTCACTATGTAAAGCAAGATTTAGAAACAATTAGAACACGTATCGTAAAGCTTGAGCAATTTTATTTATATTATAAAGAAGAAAGAGCCTACACAAAGAAACAAGCTTTTAGCCAAATGCGTAAGAAGATTCTTTTCAAAGAGATTATTGCATCAACACGAAGAGCATACGAAGTTTTAAGAAAAATGAATCGTTACGAAAACGATATTCATAACTTAAATGATGATCTCAAAGTACAAATGAAGTTTGAACTGGATGAACTGATGGCGCAGCATGAACAAATATTAGTAAGAATATCACAAAAAGCTAAACACGAAATTGATCAAGTTCCAGATTATTTAGTAGAACCATATAAAGAAGATTTAATGGAAATATTCATTAAAGATATTATGGACAATCCTGATCAAGAAGATTACTATATTGAGAATGTCATGCAAGTTATTTCAGCTATGTTAGATTATAAAGCGACTATTTTACATTTAGACAAATTATCTTCTAGTTATTTCAAATTTCATCCAGAAGATAGCGACATTCAAATTGAAGATGAAGATTTTGATTTATAAAAATAGACCTGAACAGTTATCTGTTCAGGTCTATTTTTACTGCTCTTTATATATAGAATTTTTATATTGTTTAACATTCATGACATTTCCATTAGCACTTCTATATAATAAATGGTTTTCATTAATTTGATTTGGACTTTTCACACCTACTGCTGCAGCTAAATTAAATAATCCTTCATGTAAGCTCACAATATAATTTGAAACCCTGTATTCTTTTTCAGATACAACTAAGGCTGATTCTTTTTTTGGATCTGTAGTAGCTACACCTACCGGACAATTGTTTGTATGACATTGTTGAGCCATAATACAACCAACATTAATCATTAAACTTCTTGCTACATTAACGAGATCCGCGCCTAATGCTAAAGCAATCGCTATTTGATCTGGTGTGATGAGTTTTCCAGATGCAAAAACTTTCACTTTATCTCTTATTTTAAATTTTTTAAGTTCTACATCTAATATTGGCAATGCTGAAAATAATGGCAAACCAACAGTATCGACAAGCTCTTGATAAGTCGCTCCTGTTCCACCTTCTCCACCATCAACTGTAATAAAATCAGGAATAATGTTTGATGAAACCATTTCATGAATTAATTTCTTTAAATCATTTATATTTCCGACAACTAATTTAATACCAACTGGTTTATCAGATAGTTCTCTCAACCTCTGGACAAATTGTAACAACTCTTTATTATTATGAAGAAATTCAAATCTATTGGGTGAGTTAACTGTTTCAAAAGGCGTTACATTTCTAATTTCAGCAATTTCTTCTGTTACTTTTGCCCCTTCAATATGTCCACCTCTCGTTTTTGCCCCTTGTGCTAACTTTAATTCAAATGCTTTAACTTGATTCATGTTGGCTTTTTCAATAAATTCTGTTTCATCGAAGTTCCCTTCTTTATCGCGAACACCAAATAAACCTGGTCCTATTTGAAAGATGATATCACAACCTCCACTTAAATGATGATCGCTTAATCCTCCTTCTCCTGTATTCATCCATGAACCGCTTCTGCCCAATCCTTTTGACAATGCAGTAATCGCATTTTTACCGAGTGCCCCATAACTCATACCTGATTGTCCAATCAATCTATTAACGATAAACGGATGTTTTAAGTCATCACCAATAATAATTTGATTGTCTGATGTTAATTTATATGGATCAACATCTTTTTGTTTTTGTTCTTCTTTACGATCAAAAAGCCCTTCATTAGAAATTTCATAAATAAAAGTAGACATTTGTTCATCTTGGTTAATTTCTAATTCATCATGGTCTACTGGAAACATAGTATTTTGTAAATAGAATCCTGGCTCTTCAAATTTTCTCAACGATCCAAAACTTTCGATTCTATTTTTATATTTACCTGGCATGACGATATTTAAATACTGTTTTCTTGAAAATGGTTTTCCAGCATTATCATTTAGTATTAAATACTGCCTAAGTTCTGGTCCTATACTCTCTAAAAAATACCTTACTCTACCAAGAACCGGGTAATTTCTTAAAACACTATGATGCTTTTGTCTTTTATCTATCACATACAAAGAAATACAAGCAATAATACCACCAATAATGATGGCAAAGAAGAAAATATTCACAATCAATTGTAGTATGCTTAAAAAAGTCATAAAAATTCCCCCTCAGTCTATCTCTATTAAATTAATAATAGCATAGAATGAGGGGGTGATGTAATTTTACCCGAATGATTGAATATTATATAAGTTGTAATAACTGCCTTGTGCTGCCATTAATTCTTTATGAGAACCAACTTCTTCAATTTGTCCATTTTGAATGACAACTATTTTATCTGCATGTGTAATCGTTGATAATCGATGCGCAACTATTAAAGTCGTTCTTTCAGTACTTAATATTTCAAGTGCATCTTGAATGATTTTTTCACTTTCTAAATCAAGTGCACTCGTCGCTTCATCAAGTACTAATACAGGAGGGTTATTCAAGAATATTCTTGCAATAGAAACTCTTTGTTTTTGTCCACCTGATAATTTCACACCACGTTCGCCGACCTCTGTATCATAACCATTTGGTAGCGACATTATAAAGTCATGTGCATTCGCTTTTTTACTTGCCTCTATAACTTCTTCGTCAGATGCATCTGGTTTACCTAATAAGATATTTTCTTTTATTGAATCAGAGAATAAAATATTATCTTGTTCTACCATACCTACTTGATTTCTAAGACTTTCAGTTGTGAAATCTTTAACGTTATGATTATCAATACTAATGCTACCTTTCGTCACATCATAGAATCTAGGCAGTAAACTAATAAGTGTTGATTTACCGCCACCACTCATACCTACAAATGCGACCGTTTCACCTTTATTAATATCTAAGTTAATATGTTTAAGTACTTCATCTTCATAATTATTATATTTAAATGATACGTCATCAAATGTAATGTGCCCTTCTTTAATGACAATGTCTTGTGCGTCATCTTCATTTTTGACATCATATTTTTCATCAAACAAATGAAATACTCTGTCCATTGACGCGATACTTTGCGTTAAAGTTGTAGATGATGAAACCAATCTTCTTAAAGGTCCATATAACTGTTCAAGATATGCTACAAATGCTGCTAATGTCCCAACAGTTAAATTCCCTTGAATAACAAGAAAACCACCGATACCTACTACTAATAATGGACCTATATCTGTAACTGTATTAATAACTGCAAATGATTTAGCATTCCATTTCGTATGATCAGTTGCTTTAGTTAAGAAGTTTTGGTTTCTTTTATCAAATCGTTTTTCTTCATTTTTTTCAATAGCAAAACTTTTGATAACAGACATCCCTGAAACGCGTTCATGAAGAAACCCTTGAAGTTCTGCTAAACTTTGCGATCTTCTTCTCGTCAAACTTCGTAATTTTCCGAAGAAGTAATAAATGCTAAATATAAATACTGGGAAAATCGCAATTGCCGTAAATGTTAATTTAATATCTAAAACAAACATAATACTTAATGCGATGACGATAGTTACTAAATCTAACCAAACGTTCATAAGTCCTGTAAGGATAAAGTCTTTAGTTTGTTCAACGTCATTAATCACGCGTGATATAACTTCTCCTGCTTTATTATTAGCATAAAATCTTGAGCTTAATGCTTGTAAATGTGTGTATAATTTTTTACGTATATCATACAGAATTTTATTAGATGTCCATTGTGCTAAATATTGTCTGAAGTATTCTATAGGTGGTCTTAGTACAACAAATATGAATCCCATAATTAACATTGCATATGTTAATTTTTCTGTTTTTTGTCCAATTGATAGTGCGCCATTATTAATTACATCATCAATTACATATTTAATCAGTAATGGAAGTAATAACGGGATACCAAATTTTAAAATTCCAATGATAATCGTACCTACAATATGCCATTTGTATGGTTTTACGAATTGTAAATACCTTTTAATCATTACCGTTCCCCCAATCTTAGTCCAAACGAAACAGCCTAGCTTTAGCTAGGCTGTGATATTTTCATTCTCAAGAATTACGTCTATCAATTGAATGAAATCTTTCTTGCCAAACTTTAATAAAGTCTGGCGCAAATGGTCCTTTCTTGCGTTCAATCCATTGTTGTAGAATATCAACATTTCTTCTAAGTATTACATCAATGTCTTTAGGATAATTCATTTGCTTCATATGTTGTTTATATTCGTCTTCATCCAACAAATGATATTTGCCGCTTGGATAAACTTTAATGTCTAAATCATAATCGATATATTTAATCGCTTCCTCATCACAAACAAATGGTGATGATAAATTACAATAATAATAAACACCGTCTTCGCGGAACATACAAATGACGTTAAACCAATATTCTGAATGGAAATAAACAATCGCTGGTTCCCTTGTCACCCAAGTTCTACCATCACTTTCTGTTACGAGTGTACGATTATTTCCACCGATAATAACATGACTCGTACCTTTAAGAATTGTTGTTTCAGACCACACACGATGTATATTACCATCATGTTTATAACTTTGTATTTTAATTACTTGGCCTTCTTTTGGTATGGATTCTTTGACCATGTTCCACACCACCTTTTAAATATTTACCAAGTTATTATATCATATTTAAATAAATAAGCTAAAATTATGTTTCTTATCCTCTATCCGTTGAGTTGATTAAAAATTTTACTCATAGATGTTGAAAATGATAACTGGTCTTTTTCTTCTTTTTTAATCCATTTATATGGGTAATCAAATTCACTTTTTTGAGTATGGGCACGGTATACATTCATATTCCATGTCATATGTGTAAAAACATGCTTGGTTGTAAATTCAGGCGTTTGATCAATATCAATGACTGCATCTAATGTTTCTTCAATGCTGTGTATACTTTCATCAGCCTCAAACATTGGAAATTCCCACATGCCATTCAATAATTTCGTATCTCTTTGGCGTACTAATATCTCTCCAGAACGATTCGTGATATATAATACGTTAAAGTCAATTGTCTTTTTCTTTATTTTTTTCTTTTTAACTGGTAATTCCTCTACTACACCATTAGCAAATGCATAACAATGTTTTTGAACAGGACACATAATACATAAAGTCTTTTTAGGTGTACAAATGGTTGCGCCCAATTCCATCATTGCTTGATTAAAATCTCCAGAATGTTCTTCTACAAATGGCTGTAATTCATCTTCGTATAATTTTTTAGTCTTCGGCGCAGCTATATCACTGTCATTACCAGTCAATCTACTCCACACTCTTAACACATTACCATCAACTGCTGGAATCGGATGATTATGGACGATACTCATAACTGCTGCATTTGTATATGGGCCAACGCCTTTTAATTTTTTAAAATCATCTGGGTTATCTGGAACTACTCCGTGATAACTATGGTGAACTTCTTTAACCGCTTCTTGAAAATTTCTAACCCTAGAATAATAACCTAAACCTTCCCAATATTTAAGTACATCTTCTTCGTTTGCTTCACTTAAACTTTCTATAGTTGGAAAACGCTCAATAAAAGCTTTGTAATATGGTCGAACAGTATTAACCTGTGTTTGTTGTAACATTACTTCACTTAACCAAATATAATATGGATTTGATGTTTCTCTCCATGGCATTTGTCGTTTATTTTTATGAAACCAATTAAGCAAATCGTCTTTAAATTGTTTCGTTTCTATCATTTATGACACTACTTTCTTGTGAATTGCTTTCAGATTACTATGCATATGCTATATAATATATATCATATAGATTAAAGTAAAGTGGTGATTTTTATGGATACTGGTACACACGTTGTTATGGGTGTTGCGTTAACTGGTCTTGCGACATTAGATCCACATGTTACACCTACATTTGCTGCAGTGGCAACTGGTATAATGGTTGGATCACAAATACCTGATATCGATACAGTATTAAAATTAAAAAATAATGCGATATATGTTAAAAATCATAGAGGTATCACACATTCTATACCTTTTACACTATTATGGCCATTAATATTAACGTTTCTAATATTTGTTATCTTTCCAGGAGTAGATGTCTTGCATATTTGGTTATGGACGCAATTCGCCGTATTCTTTCATGTTTTTGTAGATATTTTTAATTCATATGGTACTCAGGCGCTTAGACCGATATCTAATAAATGGATTCAGTTAAGTATTATTAATACGTTCGACCCCATTATCTTTGTAGCACACTTAATTGCAATACTGTTCTGGACACTTGGTGTAAATGCTGGCATTGCCTTTGGTACATTGTACTTCTTGTTAATATTCTATTATATTGTTCGATTTATATTACAAAAAGCGATAAAAGACCAAGCTTTAAAACAAATACAACAAGAAGATAATCCTGTTAAAATATTTGTTGCACCTACAATACGATTTATGGAATGGCGTATTGCCATTCAAACTGAAACGCATGATTATGTTGGCCGAAGTTATGGTCGAAACGTAGCATTTAATGATGTATTCAAAAGACAAGCATTCCCGAATGACCATATAATGGCTTATGCTAAATATGATGAGAATTTAAGATCTTTCTTAAGTTTCAGTTCTATTTATCGATGGGAAGTTACAAGAATAGATAAACAAACAACAGAACTAAGATTTATTGATTTAAGATATTTGAAGAATGGTCATTACCCATTTGTAGCTATTTTGCATTTAGACGATGATATGAAAGTGACAAACTCATATATTGGTTGGGTATTTACAGAAGAGAAATTAATGAAAAAGCTTGAAGCTTAGAAATACAATTAAGGCTGAGACGAATTAAATCATCTCAGCCTTAATTTTTTTATTTAAAGTATTCAGTTTTATAAGCTTTATTAATATTGATCCAAGCTAAATAAATAAATGCTACTTCAAAATAGAATAGAATATGATATGGTAAATTCGTAACGGAAGCGTTACCTAACACCATTGATTGTTGGAACCCATTAATAATATAGAATAATGGATTGAGTTTTAAGACATTGACCCAAACTGCATACATATTATTAGGTACGTACAATATCGGTACGACAAATAATAATACAATCAATAATCCGAAAACAATAAATCGTGCAGAATATACATATTTACCAAACACGCCAATAATAGATGCTACTGGTACAAGTAATATGTATGCCATAACTAAATAATAGAAAAAGCCTAAATGGTTAATTTCGATTAAATTTGATGTCGAAAAAGTTGAAACTATCCCTGTAAGTGTTACAACAATTAAGAACATAATCATCGTTAAAAATACTTGTGAAGAAGCACCTACATAGTATGGTACCGACAATCTATTATAAAGTGCCCCTTGCTTTCTGACTGTCTTTTCAGAATTGAAAAGCGATAAAAAGACCCACATGTAAGCGAAAAAGCCAATCAACTTATAATAAGATGTTGATTGTTGTACATCTATCGCATCAGTAATCCGTAACTTCAAATATGTGAAGATCAATAATACTAACATGATAGCAAAAGCAGATACATAATATTTATAATGAGTTTTAACTTCATAGAAGCAATATTTAAGCATATGTGGAAAATGTTTAATATGTTGTTCAAATAATTCTTTCATATTGACCTCCTATAATTGTATAAAAATCCATTTGTTTTCTGCTAAGTCTGCTATCATAAAGCCATCTCTTGATTTAACTACCCAAGTGTCACTTGAAATATTATATTTCTTAACTAATTTTGCTTTGTTTTTCATATCAAATGTAAAACCAGTTAATTGATTGTCACTGTCGAAAATCATATGTACTTTTTGGCCTTCCATTTGTTCATTAAATCGGTTTGCCTTATCAGCTGTGATCGTCTCAGAAACTTTCTTATGTGATTTATGCATAAAACTGTTATAAAAATCAATATAATTTAAATAACTATCATCAACATAATCTTCTAAATCTGACCAATCAACGTCTTCATATAGTCCAGCCGGATTGAAAAAGTACAAGTTATTCTTCTTAGAGATATAAGTCTTATCATCTACTTCAAGTCTATAATTAGATTGATTTTCACCTGTTACATCTACAAAACTATACTGAGGTAATTTCAACTTTGAACTTTTGGATGAAGGTGTAAGTTCTGTTTCATGTTTCAACGATAGGACATAAGCTGACTTATCTATGTATTTTGGTTCACTGTTTGTTGTGATGACCTGTTTGGATGTAACTTCTTTTTCTGTCGGAGAGCTTCCTACACCTATAAACATAAATAGTGCTGCTAATGTAGCACCAAAGATAAATGTTAAGGCATAAAATATCATTTTCTCAATAGATTTCGGCACTCTACCGTATTGATATTTACGCATTCTTTTATAACCTTCGCCATGCGCTATAGGTAGTTCTTGTTGAGCCATCTTCCATTTTAGATCGTAAAGTTCTTTTTGGTCTTTATCTTGAATTTGATTATATTTCTTATGATATTCTCGGTAGTGACCCAACACTTCTTTAACGGTACCTTCTTTTCTAACTTGACCATAAGTTAACCAGATAAGATAATTACTCATCTTCTCTATTGAATGAATATGGTCATCAATTACGACAGCTGCACGATCATATTCTTTTTGTTCATTTAAAAATTCATGGAACTTCTTCTGAAATGATTCGTCTAAGTATTGAATGATGTTAGTAAAAATTGCAACAGTAGGTCTCATATATTTGGCTATACTAACTAATAATTGAGCATATTCCGCTTCATTTATATCTTGGCACGTCTTTGAAGCTTTATCCGATAATTTTGCAAAGCTTAATATTTGTCTTTGAATCGTCGTAATATCTCTAATTTCTACACCTGATAAACTCAAAGTACGAATGATCATTTCATTTAAAGTTTGATGATCATCAGCTTTATGCCTAACATCTGCTAAAAATGTTTGGGCATGATTTGTTACTTTACCTAAATTAGGTGCAACTTCTTTAATCATTAATTTACTAATCATTTCTTTACCAGATTGATCATCACCGATAATACCTAGCACTTCACCTCTATAAAGATGCACGGTAACATTTTTAAGTACAATGTCTTTATTAAGGTGCTTTAACTTAAATAATGATTTAAATTTATTCTGTTCTTTGCTTATATAATAATATTTAGTTGCGTTAACAACTCTTAGTAATATTTGCTGTGTCATTCTGCACCACCATTATAGTTGTAGAAGACTTACAGGAATGCCTTCTTCAATTTTTGATCCTTTTAATCTAAATCCCCAAGCAAATACACCATTAATGCGTTCTACTTTAAAGTAACTAGGTGTGTCACCTACTAAGCCATATACTTTTCCTACTTCTATTTTTGAAGTGTCGACAAGGTAACTTTCTGCTATGAGCGCTTTTCTCTTATATACTTCATATTCATTTAGTATACCCATCATTTCTGATTTTCTCATCTTTTCGCGATATTCAGCAATTGCGTTTTTAAGTTCATATTCTGTCATTTCAACAAATTTTTTGTCATTATTCATCTACAATACCACTTTCTACTAATTTGTCATTAATCATTTCAAATGTATACCCTTTTCTTACGAGTGCTTGAATAACATGTGACTTAAGTTCATATCCATTATATTTCTTTTGATATTTATTATATACCTTTTCCAAATCTTTCATCAAAATATTTTCAACATCATCAGATGTCGGTTCAATATTCAAATCTGTTAGATGTTCATTGATGAGTGAAAAAGCATAGCCTCTTTGTTGAAGTGTTTGGACAATCGTTTGCTTTAAACGGTTAGGAGGTTGTTTCTTTTTTTGCATAATCTTCTTGGCGATGTTCGGAATTCGATCTTCTGCCATTTCCATTTCAAACTTTTCTTTGAATTCGTAGACTAAATCTTGTTCGATACCTTTTTCTTTAGCAACTCTTTCAAAATGGTCAGGACCTTTATCAGTTGTTTTTAAAATGGTGTTTTTTAAACTTTCAATATAGTCTTTATGGTCTATGTATTTATTAGATTGACAATACTCTATCACGCTATCAATTAAGTCACTGCCATATTCTTTGTCTGTTAAATATTTTTCTACTTCATATTTCGTACGTTTTTTATGTGATAAATAGACAATCGCCTGATTAAGTGCCTGTCTATATTGATCGTAGTCCTTAATTTCTTGTAACTTACTTTTTGTAATTTCTAAATCTTTTCTTAAATTAAAGTAGATGTATGTTGCTTGATCAATACCCATTTCAAATTCATTATTAATAAATAAATTTAAACGTTCTTTGTTTTTCTTTTGTACTTCAAGTTTAGTTATTTTAAGCATTTTACATCCCTCCACACATATATATAGGATACAATAAAACACACTGAGTTTAAAAGTTTAATCTCTTAACTCAGTGTGTTTATTATTGATTTAATTCATTTATAGCTTGTGTATACTCTGATTCAGAAATATAATTCTGTTGTTTCATTTTTTCGAGTGTTGTTTTGATACGTGTCATGTAACTATCACTAATATTATTAATATCGAAATTGGATGGTGCATTAACGACACTTGCTAATATTGCACTTTGTAATACCGATACTTGAGGAAGGTTTGGATTATTTTTATCGACTGTCGCACCGAAGTAATAATTTGCCGCTTCTTCAATCGTATAATTATTTTGACCGAAATAGATATTATTAACGTAATAACTCAAAATATCATTCTTACTATACTTATCTTCAACACGTTTCGCGACAAACATCTCTTTCACTTTTCTTGTCAGTTGCGTTTCATTCGTATAGAAATAGTTTTTAACGACTTGTTGCGTAATCGTACTACCACCTTGCGTAAGTTCACCATTTTTCAAACTTACAGCAAGTGCACGTGATACACCTCTTAAGTCAATTCCATCATGATCATAAAATCGTTTATCTTCGACCGCTACAAAAGCATTTTTAGTATAATCTGGCATATCTTCAACTTGAACATAAGATTGTTTATCTTCAATTTTAACTAAATCATCTACATCAGATGTTCTTGACCACATATACATTACTGCTAAATAAAAAACAATCGCTAGTATAATAAGTATTGTTACAAGACCAAATAGCTTTGAAATTCTTTTTCTCTTTCTCGGCTGTACAGGTTCTTGATAATAATGTTGATATCTTCTATATTGAACTTCTTCTGAATTAGGTTGTGGTATTTCATTCTTCTTATTCTTAAATATCCCCATCTGTATTCTCCCTTATTCATATTTCTTACATCATTATAGCTTGTAATAATGATTTTAAACACTTCTTTTTACTGAAAAACGACAAAATCAGTCCTGAGTCTTATTTATAAGTATAACTTTTAGCGTATTTGGGTATAGATAATGATAAGGAGGAATTTTATATGGCAAAAATTAAAGCAAACAAAGCACTCGTACAAGTCTTAAAGAATTGGCAAATTGACCACGTATATGGCATACCTGGTGATTCAATAGATAAAGTCGTAGATGCACTTAAAACAGAAGAAGATAACATTAAATTCTATGATGTAAGACACGAAGAAGTTGCAACTTTAGCTGCTAGTAGTTATGCCAAATTAACAGGCAAAATAGCAGTAGCATTAAGTATTGGTGGTCCAGGCGCAATACATATGTTAAATGGTATGTATGACGCTAAAATGGATAATGTCCCTATGCTCGTTTTAGCAGGACAAACAGATTCGAAATTATTGGGCACAAAATTCTTCCAAGAAGTTAATTTAACAGCCCTTTTCGAAGATGTAGCCGTTTATAATAAACAATTAGAATCTGCTGAAAATGTACATGAAATTGTAGATGAAGCAATCAAAACTGCATATGCTAAAAAAGGCGTTGCAGTATTGACGATTCCAAGTGATGTTCTAGGTGAAAAAATTGAAGATAATGTTCCTAGAGAAACTTATAAATTTGAAAATGCAGTAACTTACGCTAAAGATGAAGACGTTAAAAAAGCTGCAGAACTTATAAATAAAAGTGAAAAACCGGTCGTCTTAACTGGTGTTGGTGCTAAAGATGCCAAAGACGAATTACTTAATTTCTTAGATCATATCGATGCGCCTGGTTTAATTACATTACCAGCAAAAGGTATCATACCGGATAAACATCCTAATTTCATGGGTAACTTAGGTAAAATCGGTACTAAACCAGCATTTGAAGCATCTAAAGATGCTGATTTATTAATTTTAGTCGGTACGAATTATCCATATGTAGATTATTTACCTGATAAAGATATACCATGTATTCAAATTGATATTAATCAAACAAATATCAGCAAACGTTTTAATGTCGATGTCGGATTAATTGGCGACACAAAAAATGTACTATCTGCTTTAACAGAAGCGTCTGAAAAAGTAACTGGCCGTAAATTCTTAAAAGCATGCCAAGAAAATATGAAAGCATGGAACAGATGGTTAGAAGAAGATAGAAATAATGACAGCAAACCGATCAGACCAGAATTATTAATGTCTGAAATAGAAAAAATTTCAACAGATGACACTGTATTTTCAGTTGATGTCGGAACTTCAACAGTATGGAGTACAAGATATTTACAACTCGGTCACAACCACAAATTTATCACGTCATCTTGGTTAGGCACGATGGGCTGTGCATTACCAGGTGCAATAGCAAGTAAAGTCGCAAATCCAGATAAGCAAGCCATTGCTATCACTGGTGACGGTGGATTTGCGATGGTTATGCAAGACTTCGTTACAGCGGTACAATATAAACTACCAATTATCGTCGTTGTTCTGAATAACCAAGAATTAGCATTCATAAAATATGAACAACAAGCAGCCGGTGAATTAGAATACGCTATTGATTTAGGCGATATCGACTTCGCTAAATTTGCAGATAGTTGTGGCGGTATAGGCTATAATGTCGTAGATGTAGAAGATATTGCCCCTACACTTGAAAAAGCTAAAAATGCAAATAAACCTGTTGTTGTAAACGTAAAAGTAGATCCAGATGCCGCCCCATTACCAGGTAAAATAATATGGGACGAAGCAAAAGGATATGCAAAATTCGAAATTAGAACAGCATTAGAAGAAAACAGACTCGAAAAAATGCCACCACTTAAAACACTTATAAGAAGATTCTTCTAATAAAAATAAAGAAGCAGTGAAGTTTATGACGAACTTCACTGCTTTTTGTGTTAGATTAAATTTAAGTATTTTCAATAAATATTTTAAAATAGCGCGCTTAGATGTGGAATTTTGTAGATTGTGATGGAGATTGATAACGGATGTAAGGGACATTTTTGGGAATTCTGTCCCTAACGATACCTCTTACGGACATTTCTCAGAATTCTGTCCCTAGCGATACCTCTTACGGACATTTCTCAGAATTCTGTCCCTAACAGCACCTCTTAGAGACATTTCTCAGAATTCTGTCCCTAACAGCACCTCTTACGGACATTTCTCAGAATTCTGTCCCTAACAGCACCTCTTACGGACATTTCTCAGAATTCTGTCCCTAACAGCACCTCTTACGGACATTTCTCGGAATTCTGTCCCTAACAGCACCTCTTAGAGACATTTCTCAGAATTCTGTCCCTAACGACGCCTCTTACGGACATTTCTCGGAATTCTGTCCCTAACAGCACCTCTTAGAGACATTTCTCGGAATTCTGTCCCTAACAGCACCTCTTAGAGACATTTCTCAGTATTCTGTCCCTAACGACGCCTCTTACGGACATTTCTCGGAATTCTGTCCCTTAATACCGTACATCAAAATTCATATTATTACTTTAAAAAGTATTTTTTATTTCTTGCACCTTTACTTAAGAAACATTTATCACAAATTCGTCTAATAGTTTTACTATTCCCTCCTAACCACCATACTGCTTCGGTGATTGTGAATGGCTCTTGCTTTAAATAATACAGTTCTTGCAAATTATATTCATAAACATACTTTTTATCCATTTCGGACTCACAATATTGGCACGTACATTTCTGTTTGTCTTGTTCAATTTTTACTGTGAACATGCGATTACATCTAGGACATTTGATACCTGGTTTGAATTGTTCAAACGGTATTGTCACACCTTTACTGTATTGCGCATCAAATGAATTTCTTACTGTTAATAGTTTCTGTTTAATTCTGATATTTTCTGATTGATTTTGATTTTTAAAAAGTTGGGTAAATGAGCCTAATTCTGAGGGTAAGATAACTTGATCTTTTAAGAGGTTTTTATTTTTGAAGTTAAAGTAAGGATTTGTAAAGACTAATTTTGAAACAACGGGTTTATCAATTTCTAAATAGCGACATAGTTTATTAAATTCATTTCTAGCTCTTTCCATTTGTATGAACGGTGAGGTAAATGAACTTCCAAAATTATTTTTTAATAGCGTGTCTTCCAAATAATAAATGCCTTTATAATTTTTTATCTCGAACAAATATATTGCATGATCATCGATGACGATTGCATCTATTTGAACTTGACTGTTGAATGTAAATTGAAAGTCATTCAAATATACAATATCCGTATCACAATTTAAAATAGCACTAAAATAATTTTCGCCATCGTTTCACTTGATTTATTTTGAATTGATTTCAAAATATTTTCGGT
This sequence comes from Mammaliicoccus sp. RAM2, assembly GCF_045897195.1. NCBI lineage: Bacteria > Bacillati > Bacillota > Bacilli > Caryophanales > Staphylococcaceae > Mammaliicoccus > Mammaliicoccus sp. RAM2. The sequence continues at coordinate 19,376 of NZ_JBJNWI010000009.1, forward strand.
TAATTCAGCGCGCCCTATTAATGACTGAAAATACTTAGTATCATGCTTACTTTCCATAAACCACGCTCCTTATATATTATAAAAAAATTATATAATAGCCTGCACAAAAAAACCACTCACTATAAAAGTGAGTGGCTAATCAAAGCATCTATTGAAGCAATGCAAGTGATTCACGGTTAAAGTCTTCTAAGTCGTCTGGAGTTCGACTTGTGACGATGCCATTGTCAACGACTACAGATTCGTCAACGACTTTTGCACCTGCATTTTGTAAGTCTTTTCTAACTGACAAGAAACTAGTAACAGTTCTGCCATTTAATAAATCTGTATCAATTAATAATTGAGGTCCGTGGCAAATTGCAAATGAAGGTTTTTCATTTTGTACGAAATGTTTAACAAATTCGCCAAAACGTCCTTGTTCATCCCCACGTAATAAATCTGGTGAAAATCCGCCAGGAATTAAGACTGCATCATAATCTGCAGCATTTCCTTCATCAATACCAACATCTACTATAACTTTTTCGCCTTTTTTACCAGTGATTTCTTTTCCTTTTTCTTCACCAATAATAACAACTTCATGTCCAGCATCAGTTAATGCTTTTTGTGGACTTGTTAATTCAACGTCCTCGAATAAATCTGTTACAACTGCTGCTACTTTTTTACTCATAATATCAATCTCTTCCTTTCATAGTATGTCTAATATTTATATACCACTTTTGAAAGGTTTTAAACTTATTTTGCAACTAATTTTGCTACGACTTCTACTTGTGCTGTTTGTGGAAACATATCAATAGGTTGCATGCTTACGACTTTATATTTTTTAGATAAGTGTGCTAAATCTTTAGCTAAAGTTGATGGATTACAACTTGTATACACAAATGTTTTTGGATGAACGGATTTGATAAGTTCAACAGCTTTAATACCTAATCCAGTTCTTGGCGGATCAACTGTTATCACGTCTGGTTTAAAGCCTTCTTTAGTCCATTTATCCATAACTTTATATGCATCACCAACTTCATAGTGTACATTATGACGATTATTAAGTTCAGCATTTTTCTTAGCGTCATCAATACCTTCTTTAATAATATCCATACCTCTCACTTCTTTCGCATTTTGAGAAATCCAAATACCAATTGTACCTGTTCCACAAAATGCATCTACAACTGATTCATTACCTGTTAAATTCGCCTGAGTTTCAATTTCACCGTACATTTTTGTAGCTTGTTCTGGATTTAATTGAAAAAATGAATCTGGCGATAAATCATAATAGTATTGACCAAGCGTTTCTGTAATTTGTTGTTTACCACTTACATGAATCGTTTGATTTCCAAGTACTCGTGATGTCTTCTCTTTATTAATATTGATGGATAAACTTTCCACGAAAGACAAATTCATGATTTGATCAATAAGAGACTGATTATATTTCAATTGATCGTCCGTACAAACTAACGTAACTTGTATTTGTTGACTATGCTTTGCCACTCTCGTAACAATATATCTTAGCCCTTGTTCTTTATTTGGATTTCTACATACTTTAACTTGTAAATTCATCAAAATATTTCTCAATTCATTCGTAACTTGAATCGTACGTTTATCTTGAACTGGACATTTTTTAATATCAATTAATTGATGACTGTCTTTTTCATAAAGGCCTGCAATGAGTTGATTTCCTTTCTTCTGAACAGGAAATTGATTTTTATTACGGTATCCCCAAGGATTATCCATACCGATTGTAGGTTTTACAATTTTTGTTGGAATATTTTTTGCATATTTAGTTAACGCATCTTTTACAATTTGTGATTTGAATAAAAGTTGCGCATCATAATTTAAATGTTGCAGTTGGCATCCACCACAAATATCATAAACTTTACATTTAGGTTTAACCCTTTCTTTACTACGTTCACGGATTTTGACTACTTTCGCTTCGATAAAATTTGGTTTCGCCTTTACTACTTGGACAAGTCCAACTTCTCCCGGCAATAAACCTTCTACAAATGTTATCTTCTTCTTATAATAGCCAATACCTTCACCATTAATACCTAATCGTTTGATCGTTAAAGGAAACTTCTGTCCTACTTTTACTGAAACATTCATGTATGGTCACCATTAATCATGCATAGCTTGAACTTTTTTCTCAAGTTCATCAAGCAAAGCAATCCATTCATCTACATCAGATACTTCCATATCTTCAGGATTCATTGCTTCCATTTCATCTAAAAAGTCTGATAACCTTTGTTTGATTTCATTAAGTGATGTTTTTTTACTCATTTTAATACTCCTTTATTTTTAATAATATTATTATGAATGATAACAAGTATAAAAACAATCATAAATCAGTATTGGAAAATTTGATAACAAGTGTTACGCTCATAGATAGGAAAAAAATCAGAAAGAAGGATATATCATGATATACGACTTGAAAAGTCCTATTTCAATAAAAAACGACCCGTGGGAAGCCTATAACGATATAGATGAACATGGTTCATTACAACTGAGTAATATAGAATTTACAACTACTACACTCTGTAACATGCGTTGTGCACATTGTGCAGTAGGTTATACGTTGCAATTACGAGACCCTGACACGTTACCGATGGATTTAATTTTAAAGAGACTTGATGAAGTACCTCACTTAAAAACAATCTCGATTACTGGTGGAGAACCAATGTTCAGTAAAAAATCAATTCGAGAAACAGTCGTTCCTTTATTAAAATATGCACACAAAAGAGGCATTTACACGCAAATGAATTCTAATTTAACGCTACCACTTGATCGTTATTTAGAAATTGCTGAGTATATTGATGTTATGCATATTTCACACAACTGGGGAACAATCGATGAATTCAGTGAAGTAGGTTTCCATGTGATGGACAAGAAACCACCTTTAAAAGCAAGATATCGACTATACGAACAAATGATTCAAAACTCTGCCACTCTATCAGAACAAGGTATGTTTGTGTCTGCTGAAACGATGTTAAATAAAAGTACTAAACCTTATTTACAAAAAATCCATAATGAAATTGTTCATGATATGAAATGTAGTCGCCATGAAATACATCCTATGTACCCTTCTGACTTTGCGAGTCAGTTAAATATTATGAGTTTAAATGAAATGAAAGATACTATTCATGAGATTTTAGACTTTAGAGATGAAGATACATGGATGTTATTTGGTACGTTACCTTTTTACCCTTGTTTCATGAATGAATCTGACCAGAACTTATTATCTAGATTAAAATCATCTAAAAATGTAAGTTTAAGAAATGACCCAGATGGAAGAAGCAGATTAAATGTTAATGTATTTTCTGGAGATGTGATTGTTACAGACTTCGGTGATGAAACGGGATCTATCGCAAATATTAAACAAGATAAACTTGAAGATGTTTATCAAACATGGATGAATTCATCTTTAGCAAAATCACTTAACTGTCACTGTCCTAAAGTGAGATGTTTAGGTCCAAATCTACTCGTAAAAGATATGTACTATAAAGATGTTGACTTTAAAGCAAACGAATTTAGAATGAATCAATAATACAAAAAATGGCTAGGATAACGATTGTTGTCCTAGCCATTTATTTAAATTAGATATATAGTTTTGTAGACATGAAGTCTAATGTTTTCTTGCTTTCTTTTCTTCTTTCTTGGCGTAGTTTCACTCTATCTTGCGCACTTTCATAGAACCATTTTTCATCATCTGTTTCAGGATAGATTGCTGGAACTTCTGCTTTGTTCCCATCTTTATCTAAAGCTACAAATGTTAAAAAGCTATACGCTGCTAAATGTTTCTTTTGATTAATATTGTCTTCACTAATAACTTTTACGCAAATCTCCATAGATGATTTACCTGCATAAGTAACAAATGAAACTAACGATATCACTTCACCCGTTCCGATTGGTTGTAAGAAATCTACTGAATCAGTAGATGCTGTTACAACTGAATTCCCACTATGTCTCATCGCTGCGATTGCTGCGATTTCATCAATTTCCGCCATTAATTTACCACCGAACATCGTGTTGTGATGATTAGTGTCCTCTGGAAATATTTGAATGGATTTTACACTTCTTGATTCTTTCATTGGTTTCTTCGTTTTCATATTATAACCCCGTTCAATTTTGCTTATTTTTATTAAAAAAATAGGGAGCGGGACAGAAATCTAATTTATATAAAAAGATTTCGTAGTCCCGCCCCGGCAAGGATGACTAGAGTTGGAAAAAGCTTTATAAAAGCGCATTTCGGGTTCAGTCATCTACTGCCAAGATACTAAAAAAAGACTGAGGCATTCCGTTATGTCCCAGTCTCTTCCATTCTTATTAATGATAATGTTCCTCATCATCAAAGACTTTCTTCTCTAGTGCTTCTTCAGCAGTATCAATTCGTACAGACTCTCTACTATCGAATGTTTGAACAAGATACATCATTAAAGCGCCGCCAAATGTAAAAATTGCGAACACAAATGCGATCATTACGCTCCATTCCATTGGTGTACTCATGATATCCCCTCCTTTGAATGACTATAAAGACTTTATTTATCTTTATTATACATGATGTATTCTTAAATGGCTATCTTTTAAAATGCCCAATTACCATCTCTAAATACTGGTTCTTTCTCACCATTTTCCAAAATGCCATCAATTGATAAATCTTTGCTGCCAATCATAAAGTCAACATGTGTAGTTGAATCATTTAAACCATTTTCTGCTAACTGTTCTGCTGACATATCTTTGCCACCTTCAATACAAAACGCATAAGCTGAACCTAATGCAATGTGACATGATGCATTTTCATCAAATAATGTATTATAGAATAACGTGTTCATGTTAGAAATTGGTGAATCAACAGGTACTAAAGCTACTTCACCTAGTCGTTTTGAACCTTCATCTGTTTCAAGAATCGATTTCAAAATTTCTTCTCCAACACCGGCTTTGTAGTCTACTACTACACCGTCTTTAAATGTCAAAGTAAAGTCATCAATAATATTACCTGAATAACTTAAAGGTAATGTATTACTTACTGTTCCGTTAACACCATTTTTATGTGGTGCAGTAAATACTTCTTCAGTAGGCATATTTGCTACAAAGCTGTTGCCTTTTGAGTTTACAGAACTAGCACCAGACCAATATTGACCGTCTGGTAATTCAATTGTTAAGTCAGTACCTGCTGATTTGTAATGCAATGCTTTATACTTTTTGTTATTTAAATAATCAGCTTTTTCATGTAATAAGTGATCATGTTCTTCCCAAGCTTTAACTGGGTCTTCTTGATCAACTCGTACTGTTTTTAAAATTGTTTCAAGTAATTTATTGACCGCTTCATCATCACTTAATTCAGGGAACATCATTTTAGCCCAACCTACTGATGGATATGAAGCTACACACCAACTCATGCGATCACTTTGTACAGCAACCATATAGTCTTTAAATGCTTTCCCGTTTGCTGCCATTGATTTGCGAATTTTGTTAGGATCAGCATCTTTCAAACTATCTGGACTAGATGAAACTATTGATAAGAACGCTGCTTTTCTATCTAAATAATCCATTTTTTCATCAATATCATATTGTTTAACATTCTCAAAAAATGCTTCAGGTTCATATTGGTATTTAAGCTGTGCAATTCTATCATCGTTGTACCTAACTTTTACATCTACTGCCCCTATTTTGTACGCTTCCTCAACAACTAAATGTACAAACTCACTTGCATCAATTGAAGCTTGAATATATACAGGTTCTTTTTCCTGAACATTCAAACCAACTTTTACTAACAACTCTGCATATTTTTGAAGCTGTTTTTCATAACCCATTTGTATAACCACCTTTGTTTATTTTCTAAGGTCACCTAAAGCTTGTGTAATGGCTGACATTTCACTTGCTGATATATTTTTTCTAGACATGACCATAGTATGTATTTCTTTTAATTCTTCTCTCTTTTCTTCAGGTATTGCATCTTTATTCAATACACTTGTATTTACTAATCGTAACTTGCCTTTTAAATCATCTACCATTTGTTCTATTGATTCAGTCATCTTTTTTATCATCCTTTCAAAATTTAGTTTAGCAAAAAGTAATTATAATTAAAACTATCAAACTTATATATTCACTTTACAATTTATATGAATATTTTATACAATAAACATGAATTATAAGGTGAGGAGTGATTCTAGTGGCTGTTCAAGATATACTTTCATGGACCCTTTTTGAACAAGTTGCAGTACCAGATAATATTTCACAATATCTTGTTGATGGCGAAGAAGCTTATAGTGCTTTTAAGACATTCAGAGATACTGCCGTATTTACAAACAAACGAATTATCATTCGTGATATGCAAGGTATCACCGGTAAGAAAATAGAAACTTACTCTATACCTTATAATATTATACTGATGTGGTCTACTGAGAATGCTAGTAAACTACTTGATTTAAACGGTGAAATCACATTATGGACGAGAGCTGGGCATTTTAAAATTAAAATAGGTAGAAATTTAGATATTATGCCTTTTGAAAAGCTATTGTCTAATGCACTATTATAAACTACAATTGTGTTTATATCTCTAAATTAATGGGAATAAACAACATTAGTGATATTTATAACATATATTAACGCCTATATTCTCTAATTTAAGATTCATATGTGATATGATATGTAGGTCAATGTTAATTTAAAGTTATATTCTGGAAAGGGGAAAACATTATGCAAAACAAATTAGTTCCTGCTATTTTAATAGGTGGTACAATTGGCGCAATTATTGCATTAGCTGATAAAAACACTCGCCAATCATTATCAAACCAAGTACAAAACATTAAAGAAGGCAACACTTCAAGAGAACCTTCTAAATTAGATCAAATTAAAGATGAAGTTCTATACTGGAAAGATGTAATCGAAGAAATTCGTCGTAAAAATCCAGAATTAGAACAATCAATTATGGATGCTAAAGATACATTCATTGAGAAAAAGAATCAAAGACAAATCTCAGGTTCAAACCATTCATAATTTATATTAAAGACTAGGCTTATTCAACTAACCTAGTCTTTTTTAACATCATATTAAATTAGGAGAATTTATATGGGAAATGATAAATCGAGCTCAAAATTTTTAGAACAAGCTAAACATTTTAAAGACGAACAAAAAAAGTCTATTAAGAAAGAACATTATATTCCACCACAAAAATTTGAATCTAAAACAGCAAAGAAGGATAATCAAATATTTTACGTTTCAAAAATCAATAAACCAGCCAAATTTACTAAAGACGGTAATATTTTATCAACTTTAATATACAGAATTGGTAAGGATAATGCTACAGGACTTGCAGCACAGCTTTCATATTATTTCTTACTTGCATTATTCCCTACTCTAATATTTGTGTTAACGTTGATACCATTATTCCAAGTCAATCCTGATACAATTACAAATATGATATCAGAAAATGCACCTGGCGATACGGCAAAATTAATTACTGGCATAATTGACGACGTTATGAATAATGCCAGTGGTGGCTTATTCTCATTCGGTTTAATTGCAGCATTATGGTCTGCTTCAAATGGTATGACTGCTTTAATGAACGCATTTAATGTCGCTTATGATGTTGAAGATGGAAGAAATGCCATCATACTTAAAATCATGAGTGTCTTCTTCACAGTTATTATGGTTGTTGTATTCGGTATTGCAATAGCACTACCTATATTTGGACAACAAATCGGCAATTTATTATTCGGTCCTTTAGGATTAGAATCTGAATTACGTTGGATATTTAGTTTAATTAAAGTCGTATTACCATTAATTGTGACGTTTATCGTGTTCATCACACTTTATACACTCGCACCAAACATCAAAATTAAATTATTATCAGTTGTTCCTGGTGCAGCTTTTACAACAATTGCATGGTTAGGCTCAAGTGCACTATTTGGTTTATATGTTAATAATTTCGCTAACTACTCTAAGACATATGGTAGTATCGGAGGTATTATCGTATTGATGATTTGGTTATTCTTAACAGGATTAATTATTATCATAGGTGCAGAAATAAACGCAGTATTACATCAGAAGAAAATGCTTAAAAATGGATCACCAGAAGAGCAAGCATTTAATAACTTAACAGAAAACGGTGATATGACTAATGCCTCTATTGAATGATATTTTAGAATATAATGCAGCTTTCATAGAAAATAAGGAATATGAAAATCTTATAACAACGAAGACACCTAATGCTAAAGCAGTATTGCTTACTTGTATGGATACGCGATTAACAGAACTTTCTACGCGTGCATTAGGCTTTAAAAATGGTGATATTAAAGTTGTTAAAAATGCTGGCGCAACAATTTCTCATCCATATGGGTCTACTATGCGAAGCTTATTAGTAGCGATTTATGCACTTGGTGCTGAAGAAATCATTATCATGGGTCATAAAGACTGTGGCATGGGGAATTTGGATGTGGACTCAGTAATAGATACAATGAAAAGTCGTGGTATCACAGATGATACACTAAATACAATCGAACATTCAGGTATTAATATTCATCAATTCTTAAGAGGATTCGATGATGTAACTGAAAATGTTCAAACAAATATACAAAAAGTGTACAACCATCCATTATTTGATCAATCTGTTCCGATACATGGACTCGTTATCGATCCACACAATGGTGATTTAGAAGTGATTCAAAATGGATATGAATTTACTAAATAAAAGAAGTTGAGCTCCTTTCTGGAAGCTCAACTTCTTTTTTATGATATTAAATTATGTTGAAAGGCATATATAACAGCCTGTGTTCTATCTTGTACTTCTAATTTACTTAATATATTACTAACGTGCGTTTTAACTGTCTTAATTGTAATATGGGAAGCACTTGCTATTTCTTGGTTAGAATAACCTTTAGCGATTAATAATAATATTTCCATTTCTCGTTCAGTCAACATTTCGAATAATTCAGCTTTCTGGTTCATTCTATTTCTCATTTTTACAAGTACTTCTGGTTCGAAAATAGACTCTTTATTGTACGTCTTACGTATCGCATTTGCGATATCATCCGCAGAAGTCGTCTTTAATATATAACTATCAACACCCGCATCTAAGGCTTGGTAGACTTCATTATCTTCAATGAAACTTGTTAACATGACGATTTTAACACTTGGTTGATGCTTTTTTATATGTTGTGTTGCTTCTATACCATTCATATCATCCATCACTAAATCCATTAGAATAACATCGGGTTCTAATTCTTCAGCTTTTTCAATACCTTCTCTACCTGATGCTGCTTCTCCTATGACGGAAATATCTTCTTGTGTAGATAAATAACTAGAAATTCCGATTCGAACCATTTCATGATCATCTACAAATAATACTCTAATTGTCATATTGTTCCTCCTTATTATTTGGTACCTTAACTTCAATACGCGTTCCCGATTCAGGCATTGAAATAATATTGAGAGTGGCTCCAATTTCTAATGCGCGTTCGTTCATAGTATTTAGCCCATAACTCTGTGGATCTCTTTTAGATGTGTCAAAACCTACACCGTCATCTTGTATACGTAATATAACATAATCATTCGTATCTATTAACTCTATTGAAACTTTTGTACCTTTAGAATGACGTAACGTATTAGATATTGCCTCTTGAGTTATGCGGAATAGATGGTCTTCTGTACCTTTGGCTATTTCTATATCTTCTATATCATAAACAACTTTCATTGGTATTTTTTGTTTCAGGTCGACTACTAAATCTTTAATCCCTTCACCAAGCGATTTATTTTTTAATCCTAGAGGTCTTAAATGTAATAATAAAGCACGCATTTCTAATTGCGAATCTTGTATCATTTTTTCTAATAAGTCTACTTGTTTTGCTAATGGCTCTTTTAATTCTGATGATTTAATTGCAGATAACATCATACTTGCCGCAAATAATTGCTGACTTACTGAGTCATGTAATTCTCTTGCTAACCTTTGTCGCTCATCTTCTATGATTTTTTTAACGACGGAATCTTGCATTTGATACGATTCATTAATAATTTGTTGAGACTTTAATCTCAATGTGTATAGTTCTTCGTGCAACGGAATTAATGTTTGATAAATTTCTAAAGTTTCTTTGTGCAAATCAATTTCATGGTGATTTACACCTAACATTTCTCCTTGAAAAGATCTTTCGATTTGTTCTTTAATCCAATGATGCTGTTGATTAATTTTGTAGGCGACTGCAGTCCCTATTATAATACATAGCAAAATAACTACAATGTTGATAAATAGGAATGCTGGTACACCTAATATTTGAGTATAAAATATACCTTGAAAATATATAATATTAATAAAAATTCGATCTAAGAAAAATAATATACCAACAATTGTATAAACAAGTATAAGCATTGAACCTATAATTCTTGTGTAGTTATTCATCGATAAATCACCTCAACATCTCCCATAAATGTTGAGAAGAATATATTAACTTTAAATGAGTTTTTGTGACTATTTTCCTCATAATGTACCGTTTCATTTTTCACTCTATACACTTGATCATTCATATATAATCTGCCATATAAAGCAGTTATATGTACATGTACATGGTAATTATAAGGAACAATAATTTGTGTCTTTCCAATATATTGTCTCACGACAATAACATTATGCTCAGATAAATTAGCAGCTAAAGATAAATCTAATTCAATATCTCCAATTGCTTGTTGAATTTGTATATCTTCCCATTTATAAATATAGTGTGGTGTCTTTTGAGGAGAGAACCATCGCTGTTTTATAAATGATTCGTTAATATTTTCATTTGACGTTTGGTCGACATGTTCTACTCTTAATGGTTTCTTACGATATAGAAAATATCTAATAACTAAAAATACTAAGAATAAAAATAAAATGGCAAGCATGTATGGATTAGAAAGTAATGCATAAATCATTAAAATAGCGCCTATCCAAAATATAATTAATCCCCGTAATTTATGAAAATATAAATACCCTACATATATAAATATCGTACCCATTACAACAACGAGTAATAAGCCTATTTTCTCAAAGAAAATATAGTAAATGTTTGATAACAAAATCAATACAGATAATACGATCAACAATTCAGTTGATATAAATTTATTCTTCAACATACCACTCCTTTTTTAGAGAAGTGAATTCATCTGAGTAAGCATCGTACGCTCAGCTATCGTATCAGCAATTTTATCTAAAGTGCTTTTCATAGCTTCGTCAATTTTCGCTAATTCACTTTCTAACATATTAATTTGCTTTTGTAACCATTGTAAATCATGATCTTCTAATTTTTTAGCACATTTAATTTTAAAATCTTCAATCTTGTCCATATACTTATTGTCTAATTCTAAAGTATATTTATCAATTAATTTACTTAATTGACAACGTTTTTGTTCAAGATACGTGATGTACTGTTTCATAGCTTTAATTTTAACATCTAAGCGCTTTGCACATGTATCTAAACTTTCATAATACGAAACAAGAATCAATTGCTTTAATTGATCTGAAACAACATTAAACATAGAATCACCTACTTCTGTCATATTAAACTCTATTATAAAATGTTATTTCAAATCTAAAAATGGACCTAGGATTGAATTTTCAATAGGACCTTAGTCTTAGAAAAATAAAAAGGAGTGGTATAGAATCTTGTATGTTTAATCAATTCTATCCACTCCTCTTATATTTTTAGTCTTCTAATTTAGTTAATAATAATGGCCCTTCTTTAGTGACAACAATTGTGTGCTCAATTTGAGCGACGAAACTTTTATCTTTCGTTTCAAATGCCCAATCATTTTTACCGTCGCTAACGATTGTTGCATTTGATGAGATAAATGGTTCTACTGCAAGTACCATACCTTCTTTAAGCAATTGTTTTTCTAATGGATCATAATAGTTCATAACATGTTGTGGTGAATCGTGTAATGAACGTCCAACACCATGACCTGTTAAGTTTTTAATAACTTTTAAGCCATTTTTACGTGCTGTAGCATTAACTGCTCTGCCAATTTGAGATAATTTAGCACCTGGCTTAACTTTCTTCATTGCTTCTTCAAAAGCCATAGCCGCTACATCTACTACTAATTGTTTTTTCGGGTCATCTGCATTACCAACAACAAATGAAATACCTGTATCTGCATAATAGCCATTTTTACGTGCTGATACGTCTATGTTGACAAGATCGCCTTCTTTAATCACACGTTTACCAGGTATACCGTGCGCAACCTCTTCATTAACACTTATACATGTGTAACCAGGAAAATCATACTCTGCAATAGGTGCTGATTCTGCTTCTAATTCAGCAAATCTTTCCTTTGCGATGTTATCTAATTCTTTAGTTGTCACTCCGGGTTTAGTTGCTTCTTTCAACTCATCACGAATTATTGCACAAATTTTACCTATTTCTTTTAGGCCATCAAGTTCTTCATTGTTTTGAATTATCATTTAAATCCCGTTCTTTCTTTTAAAATTTTTTTGTCGTTTATCATTATATCAGAAAATGCATGTTATACTATAAAAAAATGATTTCGGAGTTTTGAATATGAAAGAAAATTGGTTATCTCGAATTATCGGCGCAAGAATTATTAAAACTGGATTAGCAACTTTTTTAACAGGTTTAATATGTATGTCTTTAAATTTAAATCCTATATTTGCGGTTATCACATCAATTGTGACAATAGAACCTACAGCTAAAGCCTCCTTAAAGAAAGCTTTTGTAAGGTTCCCCGCTTCAATACTCGGTGCATTTATAGCTGTTATTAGTACATACTTCTTTGGAGAATCACCTTTAAGTTATTCATTAGCAGCAACCGTCACGATTTTAGTATGTTATAAACTTAAATTATTTGATGGAATGTTAGTTGCTGCCATTACAGCTGTCGCAATGGTCCCTGTTATCCATGAAGCATTTGTATATAATTTCGTATCACGATTAGCAACTACTACAATTGGTCTTGCAACAGCAAGCATCGTCAATTTTATTATTTTGCCACCTAAATATATAAATCAAATAGAAGACATTAATCAAAAAATGGATCAAAGTATATTAGAAATATACATATCTAGACTTAAAGAACTCTTACTAGGTGAATATGAATCTGCCCTATCCATGAAAAAAGTATCAACATTACAACAGCAAGCCACTAAAATTGAACAACTTATAAAATATCAAAAAGAAGAATACGATTACCATAGAGCAAAGAAAGAATCTAAATCTCACATTAGAAAAGTCGAAATGAAATATCATATTAACCGACTACTAAATGCACATTTATTAAACCTAGTATATTTACCAGAGAATACGCACATCGTCTTTACTGAAAAAGAACGCACAGCAATCTCAAATTTCATCAAATCCTATGAACATTTAATAAATGCAAATGAATATAAAAAACAAAAAAATGCAGCATCCACATTAAAAAATAGTGTTAAAGGACTGAATGAATTTGATGAAAACCAAATAAAAAGTCACATTATTTATGAAATACTCATGATTAATAAAATTTTAAACGATAGATATTCAAGATTAACAAAATAACTAAACTAAAACTTACTAAAGCGGCTAGGGCACTAAAATATGTCCCAGCCGCTTTTTATTATTATTTATTAATGATGTAAAGGTTACTACCTCTTTAACTCACATTTTTTTATTATTTTGCTTTTAACAACCTTTTTATAATAGCTTGTTTTGCTGCTTCTTCAACTGCATTGTCTAGTTGTTCTGGTTCGAATGTTATACCTTTTCGGATACATGCTTGTTTTAATAAGTAATCTGTGATTTCGTGGTTTTTAGGTAAAATTGGTCCATGTAAATATGTACCCAATAAATTTTTATAATGGATACCCTCTTTTTTATCTGTATCATTGTTACCATAACCATCAACAACTTTACCTAATGTAGGATATTCATGATATGTTCTTCCACCATGATTCTCGAAACCGACGATTTGTCCAAATGTTTCTGATTCAATAACAATATCTCCTATTAGACGGTCTTTCTTAGATTCTGTATAAATATCAAGAATGTTTAAACCTTCTAATCTTGTTCCATCAGGTGTTACATATTCAGATCCTAAAAATTGATAGCCGCCACATATTGTTAAAGTTGGCATGCCGTCTTCAATTGCATCTTTAAGTTGTGCTTTAATTTTCTTTAATTGTTCTGTAGCTAAACTTTGTTCTCTATCACTTCCACCGCCTATAAAGAAAATGTCACATTCATCTAAACTTAATTGATCTGTATCTGTTATATCTATTACTTCTACTTCTATATTACGCCATTTCGCACGTTGTTTTAGTGCAATGATATTGCCAATATCGCCGTACAAATTTAATTTATCTGGCATAAAATGAAATATTTTTATTGATGACATTATGCTTCCTCCTTAAAGGCTTTATTCAATGTTCGATGCATTGGTGATAAAGATGTATAGTTAGGAATTGCAACTGTAAACTGATTGTAAGTCATTGATAGTTCCGTTGCCTTTTCTATTGAATGTTCTATAATAACTTCCGCTTCAACTTCAGCATATTTCAGTCTTAATGCTAATTCTTCAGCTCTTTGTCCTGTACAGATGATAGTTTTGATATTTTGTCTAGATAATTTTTCAAAGTCTGCATCATAAATCCATGAAATATCTCTTCCATCTGCGCCGTTATCATTCAAACTGATTAAATAAACTTTTTCCCCATCAATTTGTTCACCAACAGATAAACTTGCATTAAGGCCTGCAGGGTTTTTAGCTAAGTTAATAAGCGCTTCTTTTTTACTATTTCTATAGTATTGCATACGTCCATTATCAGAAGTATACGTTTCAAAACCAGCTTTTATAGATTGATCATTTAAACCTAATTCTCTTAATACTGAATAAGCTGCAATGACATTAAACACATTAAAATCACCAGCAATCTTCATATCAAAATGTGCATCATTTAAGCCAACATGTATAAACGGTTCTTGTTTAAATGCTGTCACTTCATATTGTGGAGTCGCTCTATTAAATCCACATTCACATGTATAATGACCAATTTGATTGTAATGAATATGACTATAATTTAATAATCTGCCACAATTAGGACAATATTTACTTTCAACCATTGTACTTTGTTCAAAGTCATGTATCCCTTTTTGCATACCATAATAAACAATGTCATCACTTGCTATTTTCAAACGACTAACGAAAGGATCGTCTGCATTCAGTAATAGTTTAATTCCTTTATCCTTGATTGAGTTGGCGATATTATCTACCATCGTATCGATTTCACCAAATCTATCCATTTGGTCTCTAAAGAAGTTTGTCACTACCATCATAGAAGGTGTCATTTCTTTTAACACTCTTGGAATAGAACCCTCGTCTATTTCTATAACAGCAATTTTAGTATTTTTATTAGATTGAACAATAAAGCTTGAAGTAATCCCTGCTGCCATATTGGCACCTTCAGTATTATGTATAATTTCAATATTGTTCTTCTTTAATGTATAACCTATTAAGTTCGATGTTGTCGTTTTACCGTTCGTACCACTAATCATCACGATTTCATCTACTTCATTCGCTAACTTTCTTAAAATAAGCGGGTCTATTTTTCGAGCTATTTGTCCCGGAAGATCCGTACCTTGTTTACCTACTTTTCTACTAGCATATCGTGCTAGCTTTGCTATATTT
This sequence comes from Mammaliicoccus sp. RAM2, assembly GCF_045897195.1. NCBI lineage: Bacteria > Bacillati > Bacillota > Bacilli > Caryophanales > Staphylococcaceae > Mammaliicoccus > Mammaliicoccus sp. RAM2. The sequence continues at coordinate 35,003 of NZ_JBJNWI010000009.1, forward strand.
TTCGCAACATACTTCTTCATACGTTACCTCCTTGTTCTGTCACATCATTATACCACGTTCAAAAGCTTTAAAAAAAGTGTTTAACTGTATCAAATCGTTGGTTTCATTTTGTTGTTATTGTATAATAAAAATGTAAGTTAAAATTATTATAGAAGGGAAGATTTCTATGTTATCTAAAAATATTTTAGATGCTTTAAACAATCAATTGAATCATGAATTTTACGCAGCACATGCATATATGGCAATGGCAGCTTATTGTGCAGATAAGAGTTACGATGGATTTGCAAACTTCTATATTCAACAAGCTAAAGAAGAACGTTTCCATGGTATGAAAATATATGACTATATTAACGATCGTGGTGAAAAAGCTATTTTCACAGCTTTAGATGCTCCTAAGACTGAATTCAGTTCTTTATTAGAGACATTTAAAGATGGATTAGCTCAAGAACAAGATGTTACACGTCGATTCTATAACTTATCTGAAATTGCTAAAGAAGAAAAAGACTTTGCAACAATTTCATTCTTAAACTGGTTCTTAGATGAGCAAGTTGAAGAAGAGTCTATGTTTGAAACACATATTGACTACTTAGAAAGAATTCAAGAAGACAATAACGCATTATTTATCTATGAAAAAGATTTAGCTTCTCGTCACTTCGATGAAGATGCTGAATAATTTATAGCCTTACAATACTTAAACAAGACCATCTCCATGAACTATTCATGGCAGATGGTCTTTATTCATTCTTTCTACATACCATCATCATTTACATTATTCCGACAAATGTTTATAATAACTTTCTAAAGGAAGTGATGGCATGTCTTCATTTGTAGCACTTGATTTTGAAACAGCAAATGGAAGTCCGGAAAGCATTTGTTCTGTCGGAATGGTCAAAGTAATTGATCATCAAATTACAGAAACTTTTTATACATTAGTGAACCCTGAAGATTATTTTTCAAATATAAATATTAAAATCCATAAAATAAAACCTTCTGATGTGACAAATTCACCTACTTTCGATGTCGTGTTTCCATATATGATGGATTTCATCGGTACACTACCAGTTGTAGCACATAATGCTAAATTTGATATGACTGTATTGTTTAAATCACTCATTAAACACCAAATCGAAATTCCTGAATTAACGTATTTTTGTTCATGTATATTAGCTAGAAAAACAGTCAACAATCATAGATATGGACTTGCGCCAATGATGGATTATTATAATATTGATTTTAAAGGTCACCACCATGCGTTAAATGATGCTAAAGCATGCGCAATTATTACGTATCGATTATTAAAACATTATCCAGACTTAGATTCTGTATTAAGTATTTATGGCAAAGCATTAACCGATAAAAAATATGTATAAATAAAAGCTTCTAAGATATTATAACGCATCCTAGAAGCTTTTATTCTTTTATTTACTCTTTGTGTTGGAATTCTTTTTTTATGTCTCTTTTTAAACTTGCTTTATTAACAGGTCTTTCTAATTTTCTATCAACCCAGAATAACAATATTGCTATCGCAATAATACCTAGTAATTTGATAATATCGAATGAACCTGTTTCAATGGAACTTTTAATAAATAAAATGATTAATAATACTGTAATTGCAATAATTGAAAATTTAAATTTCATATCAATCTCTACTTTCTTATTATAAGTATTAATAAATACCCACTTCTCGTATAGCCGAAACGCGCATTCAACAATATCCAGAATACTAAGGATACATGACGATATCAAGTAAACCGGTTTAAATAAAATCATATATTGTTAAATTGCGATATGTTCTCGAAACTAAATTCCCGATAGATACACCTACTAAACGTATAGAAGTATCCGGATCTTTTAATGAATTATATAAATCATATGCAATATTATAAATTTCAACTTCGTCATAGACTGGTGTATGACTACTTGTTTGTTTAGATAATGTTTCAAAGTTATGTGTTTTTAGTTTAACTGTTATTGTTCGCCCTGCTAGTTCGTGTTTATCAGCTCTATTGGCAACTTCAGTACTCAATTTTCTAATCGTATTGAGAATAAAGTCATCATCATTTTGATCTGTTTCAAAAGTTGTTTCTCGACCGATTGATTTTCTAACACGTGTTGGTTTCACTGGAGAATGATCGATACCACGTACTTTATTATAAAAGCTTACACCACGTTTACCGAATAATTGAATCAATTCCATTTGGTCATATGCGTATAAATCATTACCACTATTGATTCCCAATGATTTCATCTTTTCTTCGGTTACTTTCCCAATACCTGCAAAATCTCCTATCGGCAACGACATCAATAAATCATGTACATTCTCATAATCTATCACTGTCCGACCACTCGGTTTATTCATACCACTAGCGAGCTTTGCTAAAAATTTATTATAAGAAACACCTGCTGAAGATGTAAGATGCGTCTTATCATAAATATCCCGTTGAATATATTGAGCAATCGTTGAAGCTGATAAGTCTCTTCTCACAAGTTCAGTAACGTCTAAATAAGCTTCATCTAACGATAATGGTTCAACAATATCTGTATAACTTTTAAAAATCGCCATTATTTCATTAGATACTTCACGATAATAATTAATTCTTGGGCGTACATAATAACCATCCGGACAAAGTTGATGTGCTTGAGCCATGGGCATAGCTGAATGAACACCAAATTTCCGAGCTTCATAGCTAGCCGTTGAAACAACGCCTCTACCTGAAGCACGTCCTCCTATAATAACTGGTTTTCCTTTTAATTTTGGATTATCTCTTATTTCAACTTGAGCAAAGAAAGCATCCATGTCAATGTGAATGATTCGCCGTTCCATTCTAAACACCTCTACAAAAAAATAGGAAGTTGGTTGCCCAAATTCCTATATATTATATCAAAAATCTTTTTAACTTGTTGATTGAACATCTTTATTATCCGTAAATAAATTAATGCCGACTTCTGTATCTTCTACATAATTCATCTGTTTATTACTATAAATCACTTGTGCCATGTAAAAATCACCGATACATGCAGCACCATGAAAAGCAAATACATAAATAATAGAAGTGACTTGAAGCCATAATAATACAATTAATAATCCTATACTAATTAAAACAAATGGTGCTAATAATATGATATAAAATTGTTTTCTTGTAAAAATAGCATGTGGCATCGTTGCATAAAACATGCCTTTCATATATCCATATTTAACTTTTCCCTTTGGATTAAATATTTTAAAGCAAATACCGTGTATTAACTCGTGGATAAACACTAATATAATTAAACCAACTAACCCAACTATGATATTTCTTACAAAGCCTTCTTCATAAATATATATGATATTCGCAATTAACTTAAAGCTTATTAATATTAATGAAAGAAATAAAACAAATTGTAAAAGTGCTAACCTCTTTAATACAGATATATTGTTAACTAAGTCAATTTTAAGCATCCAATACCCCCGAGAAACCATTTCTTAATAACCTTTACATAATGATTATAAAATATAAATTCAATTTATACTAATCATTTTATGCTCAGGTTTGAGTTATGAATTTAATTGACTTAGCGAAACTTTATACATCTTATCATCATTTTGGGAAGGATTACCTCTACCATCTGTATTGTTGCTTACAAAATATAAATCATCATTTACGATGTAAACATCTCTAATTCTTCCATATTTAGTCGCCACTTTTTTCATTTCATCTTTTTCTACATCAAATTTCATAATACCTTCTCCACGCAACGCAGCTGAATAAATGATACCATCTTTAAATGCTATGCCTGAAGGTGCCCAAGTATCATCTGATCCTGAAGTAAATATCGGTGTTTCCATATTATCATTTTCTTCATTACCTTCAATCACTGGCCAACCGTAATTTTGACCTTCATTAATCTCATTTATTTCATCATTAGCTTGATTACCATGTTCACTCGCATACATCTGTCCATCAGGTGTCCATACAATTCCTTGTGGATTTCTGTGACCGTAACTATAAACATATGAATTAGAAATCGGATTATCTTTAGGTTTACTACCATCAAGATTAATTCTTAAAATTTTACCACCTAAAGTATCTTTATCTTGTGCATTTTGTTCGTCTGAAGCATCTCCAGTAGTCGCATATAATTTATCATCCGGTCCAATTTTCAACCGACCACCATGATGATATTGGCCACTTGGTATTTTATCAATTAATACCTCATCCTCTTTCCACGTATCATTTTCTAATTTTAATTTTACGATACGATTAAACTGACCATTATCTTCATATGTGTAATAAGCATATGCTTCTTTAGAATCTTTAAAATCAGGCGCAAGCACAAATCCTAATAAACCCGCTTCAGCAGCAGTAGAAACTTCCTTATCTAAATCCACTTGTTGCTCAGTCTTTTTATTGCCATCAATTTTAATAATTTTACCAGGGCGTTCTGATAAATAAAACACATCATCTGATCTCGCAATACTCCAAGGTGTATCTAAACCTTGAGCTACCGTTTCAATCCCTTTAGTTTCTTTATGTTCTTGGTTGTCATCTGACTGACTCTGTTCATGTTCCATTTCATTCTGAGTTTGCTTGCCTTTATCTTCAGTTTCTTCTTTCGAATCATTACTACAAGCAGATAAAATAAAACTAGCCGAAATCGCACTGATCATTAGTCGCTTCATAAACAACCCTCCTTACATTATTTATACAGTTGTAAACACTTTCACACAACCATAACGCTCAAAAACCCAAGCCAACTTATACGTTGGCTTGGGTTTTTAGTTAATTTTATTCTGTTATTTTTTCGATTAAAGCAACTGTTTCGACGTGTGTTGTATGTGGAAACATATCTACTGGTGTGATTTCTTTTAGTTGATAACCGCTATTTTTCAACAATTCTACATCTCTAACTTGTGTTGCTGGGTTACATGAAATATATACGATTCTTTTTGGTGATAATTCGATTAAAGTTTCTATAAATGTTTGATCGCATCCTTTTCTTGGTGGATCGACCATTACAACTTCTGGCTTAATACCTTCTTGTTGCCATTTTAAGATGATTTCTTCTGCTTTTCCTGCTTCCCATGTCGCATTATCTATAAGGTTGATTTGCGCATTTTCTTTTGCGTTTTCTATTGCTTGTTCGACAACTTCCACACCATAAACGTGTTTCGCTTTTTGTGACATGTATGAACCGATTGTCCCAATACCACAATATGCATCAATGACAGTTTCTTCTCCATCTAATTGTGCATATTCTAGCGCTTTATGATAAAGTTTTTCTGTTTGTGTTGGGTTGATTTGATAGAAAGAAGTGTCGGATATTTTAAATTCATATTCAGAAAGTTTATCTGTAATGGTATCTTTCCCGTATAAAGTATATGACGTATGTCCCATAATAACATTTGATTTTTCTAGATTAATATTATGTTTAATGCTGACCACATTTTCAAATTCAGTTTGAATAAAATCAATTATTTTATTTTTATGGCTAAGTTGTTTACTATTCGTTACGAATATAACCATTGTTTCTCCAGTATAATAACCAGTTCTCAAGATGATATGTCTTAATTCACCTTTGTGCTTTTGTTCATTATAAATACTAATGTTTGTTTCATCTAAAAGTCGTTTAAGTTTCTTCATAATTAAATCATGTTTTTCATCTTGAATCATACAATGATCTATATTCACGATATCGTGACTTCTTTGTCTATAGAATCCTAGTTCAATTTCACCAGATTTATTTTTCCCGACTGGTATTTGTGATTTATTACGATAATGCCAAGGATTCTCCATTCCAACTGTATCGTGAATAATTGTATCTTCAAAATGTGATTTTCTCTTGAATAGATTAATCACTTGTTCTTTTTTCATTTCTAATTGCGCTGTGTAGCTTAAATGTTGAAGTTGACATCCACCACAAACTTTATAATATTCACATGGTGGTTCAATTCTGTCCTTTGATGCTTCTTCAATGGAGATTAACTTACCAATAGCAAATTGTTTTTTCACTTTGATAACTTTAAATGAAATGGTTTCATCTTTAATTGCATTTGGTACGAAAATTGGATAACGATCGAATTTAACTACACCATGCCCTTCATGTGTAAAATCGATAACCTCTCCAGTATATATTTCATTCTTATTTACGACTCCTGCCATATTAACTCCCTCTTTCACGATAAACATAGAAAAAAGGGACAAAATAATGTCCCTATGTATTTATTCTTCTGTTTGTTCTTCGTGTAGTCTTTCTCGTTCTCTTTCTACTGTTTCAATTCCGTGCTCTCTCTTAACCCTCTCAAGTTTAGAAAAGACTTGTATATGTTGTTTTAAGTTTAAGAAATTAGCAGGTAATACACCACCAAATTCACCATCAACATTTAATTGAATTTGCTCAAATGATGAGACATTAATTGTTTTAGCTTTAGTGTAATGAACTTTCGGATGATTGATATGATCACCTCTAGAAGCCAATGTCATAATGTGACCAAGCTCAGCTATATTCACTTTCTCTAATATAAGCAAAGTAAAATTACCATCATTAATATCAGCATCTGGTACTAGCTTTTCAAAGCCACCTATTGAATTCGTCAAGCCAATTAAGAACATCATCGCTTCGCCTTGGAATACATTACCATCATATTCGATACGTATATCAGTCGCTTTAATTTGTGGTAACATCTCTAAGCCTTTAATGTAATAAGCGAGTGGTCCAACCATTGTTTTCAATTTACTTGGCGCTTCATAAGAAACTTCTGTTATTTTACCACCACCAGCAATATTAATAAAATAGCGATTGTTCATTTTACCAACATCTACTGGTACAAGATCACCTTTAATGATTGTATCTACAGCTTCCATTATATTGTTTGGAATAAGAAGTGCTCTACCAAAATCATTAACTGTCCCCATAGGAATTAGCCCTAGTTTAGGTCGTTTCTTTGCTTCTGCAATACCATTGATAACTTCATTTAAAGTACCGTCTCCACCAGCAGCAATGATAACATCATAATCATATTTTAGAGCTTCCCTAGCAGCATGTGTCGCATCTCCAGCACTTGTTGTAGCATGAGCACTTGTCTCATAACCAGCCTGTTCTAACTTAATTAATACATCAGGTAATGCTCTTTTAAATAACTCTCTTCCTGATGTAGGGTTGTAAATGATTCTAGCTTTTTTCTTCATTATGATCCCTCTTGTATATTCTTATATCTTTATATTAAAGCATATACTAAATATAAGAAAGCAAAAAATAATTAGCGTCTTTTCGTTCCAAATATATTACGTACGATTTCTCTACCAATTTGTCTTCCAACTGTTGATAAGAATTTAGATGTTTCTTTTTGGAATTGTGAAGGTTTTTCTTTCTTCTTAGATGTTGTTTCTTTCTTAGTTGACTGTGATTTCTTAGTTTTTTGTTCTTCTTCAGGTTGCTTTTCAATTTTATTTTGTAACATTTCATATGCACTTTCACGATCAAATGTTTCTTTATACGTTTCATTTAATGACGCATTTTCAATTAAATCTTTTTTAACAGATTCATCGATTACACCAATTTTACTTTCAGGTGGACGAATAAATGCACGTTCAACAACATTCGGTTGCCCTTCATCATTTAAGAATGAAATCAATGCTTCCCCAGTTTTCAATTCTCCGATTACTTGAGCAGTGTCAAAGCTTTCATTTTGACGGAAAGTTTGTGCAGCGCTTTTAATCGCTTTTTGATCTTTAGGTGTATAACTTCTAAGTGCATGTTGCACTCTATTTCCTAGTTGTCCGAGAACTGACTCTGGAATATCAATTGGATTTTGAGTTACGAAATAAATACCTACACCTTTAGAACGAATTAAACGTACAACTTGTTCAACTTTTTCAATTAACTCTTTAGAGCTGTCATTAAATAAAAGGTGGGCTTCATCAAAGAAGAATACAATTTTTGGTTTTTCGGGATCTCCTACTTCTGGAAGACTCTCAAATAGTTCAGATAATAACCATAATAAGAACGTTGCATATAATTTAGGCTTTTGATATAAAACAGATGCATCAAGTACATTGATCATACCTTTGCCTGAATCATCAAACTTAATAAAATCTTCTAATTGTAATGCAGGTTCTCCGAAGAACGTTTCAGCACCTTCAGTTTCTAATCTTAATAATGCACGTTGAATAGCACCAATTGATGCAGAGGAAATATTTCCATACTTCTCAGCATACTCCGCTCTATTTTCATTAATTTCTTTTAAAAGTGCTTTAAAATCTTTCATATCAATCAGAAGCAGACCACTTTCATCAGCAACTTTAAATACAATATCTAACACACCTAATTGAGTATTATTTAAATCTAATAACTTACCAATTAATAGCGGACCCATTTCTGTAATTGTTGTACGAACAGGTACACCCGTTTTTTGAAATACATCAAATAACGTTACAGGGAAAGCATTATTTTCATAATCATCAATTTTCATCATATCAATACGTTCTTGAATCTTATCATTGATAGAGCCAGCCTCAGCAATACTTGAGATATCCCCTTTAACATCTGACATAAAGACTGGAACACCAGCTTTTGAAAATTGTTCAGCCAATACTTTTAAAGTAATTGTTTTACCAGTACCAGTAGCACCAGCAATCAAACCATGTCTATTAGCTTGACCTAACTCTAAATTAATTTCATTTTCATTTTTAGCTATTTTAATTTGCGTCATATGTAGTTACGCCTCCATCGTCATTAAGATTTAATACTATTGTACTTCAACACACCAACCATGCAAGTAATTAGATATAGAATTTGCAATTTAATAAGATCAAGAATTAACTGTGGTGTAACTTCCATTATTCCGAATTCTAGCAATTAGGAAGACGCTCATTTGGGGGACATTTCTCAGAATTCTGTCCCTTACAAATATCCATCCTCTTATACAATAAAAAATCTCGTCACGAGTACTTCACTCTGTGACGAGATTTTCATTATATTTATTATCTTTTCTCTAATTCTGATTTTAGTAATTGGTTCACGATTTGTGGGTTTGCTTGGCCTTTTGAAATTTTCATAATTTGACCTACTAAGAAGCCCATCGCTTTGCCTTTACCATTTTTAAAGTCTTCTACTGATTGTGGATTGTTATCTAATGCTTCTGTAACAAATCCTAATAGTGTTGCTTCATCAGATATTTGTACAAGACCTTTGTCTTTCATAATTTGATGTGCGTCTCCACCATTTTCAGCTAATTCAGGGAATACTTTCTTAGCAATTTTACTACTCATTGTGCCATCTTCAATAAGTTTAATCATACCTGCTAAGTTTTCTGGTGTTAATGCAGTATCTTGTAATTCGATTTGATTTTTATTTAAGTATTCATTAACGCCACCCATTAACCAGTTAGATGTTAATTTAACGTCTGCACCATGTTCAATTGCTGCTTCAAAGAAATCTGACATTTCTTTAGTTAATGTTAATACATGTGCATCATAAGCTGGTAATCCTAATTCATTAACATAACGTTCTTTACGTACGTCTGGTAAATCTGGGATTGTTTGACGTACACGTTCTTTCCACTCATCATCAACATATAATGGTACTAAGTCTGGTTCTGGGAAGTAACGATAGTCATCTGAACCTTCTTTAACACGCATTAAAATTGTTTCGCCTGTTGATTCGTTGAAACGACGTGTTTCTTGTAAAATTTCTCCACCAGCTAATAATACTTCTGCTTGGCGTTTTTCTTCATGTTCAAGACCTTTACGGACATAGTTAAATGAGTTTAAGTTTTTAAGCTCTGCTTTTGTACCGAATTCTTCTTGACCATATGGACGTAATGAAATGTTGGCATCACAACGTAATGAACCTTCTTCCATTTTACAATCTGATACGCCTGTATATTGAATAATTGCACGTAATTTTTCTAAGTATGCATACGCTTCTTTAGGAGATCGAATATCAGGTTCAGAAACGATTTCAATTAATGGTGTTCCTTGACGGTTTAAATCAACTAAAGAATATCCATCTTTATGTGTTAATTTCCCTGCATCTTCTTCCATGTGTAAACGAGTGATACCAATACGTTTAGTTTCTCCATCTACTTCAATATCAATCCAACCATTTTCACCAATTGGTTGATCGAATTGAGAAATTTGATAAGCTTTTGGATTATCTGGGTAGAAATAGTTTTTTCTATCAAATTTAGATTCTTTCGCAATATCCATATTTAATGCCATTGCTGCACGCATAGCCCAATCAACAGCTGTCTTGTTTACAACTGGTAACACGCCTGGGTATGCTAAGTCAATAACGTTTGTATTTGTATTAGGTTCCGCACCAAAATGAGCGGGTGATGGTGAAAACATTTTTGATTCTGTTTTTAATTCGACGTGAACTTCTAAGCCGATAATTGTTTCAAAATGCATTCAGTTTCACACTCCTTGTAAAGTTTTATAGTCATCATGTAAGTTATATTGTGTTTCATATTGATAAGCAACTTTGTATATCGTTTTTTCATCAAATGGTTTACCAACAATTTGTAAACCAATTGGACGACCATTTGATTTACCACAAGGAATAGAGATTGATGGTACACCTGCTAAGTTAACTGGAATAGTTAAAATATCATTAGCGTACATTGTTAATGGATCATCAATTTGTTCACCAATATTGAATGCTGTCGTTGGTGCAGTTGGTCCTACGATAACATCATAGTCTTCAAATACTTTTTCGAAGTCTTGTTTTATTAATGTACGAACTTTTTGAGCTTTTTTGTAGTAAGCATCGTAATAACCTGAACTTAATGCGAATGTTCCAAGCATAATACGACGTTTAACTTCGTCTCCAAAACCTTCACCACGAGATTTTTTGTATAGTTCTTCTAGTGTATTTGCTGATTTTGAATGATAACCATAACGGATACCATCAAATCTAGCTAAGTTAGCTGATGCTTCAGAAGATGCAATAATATAGTAACTTGCTACACCATACTTAGTATTTGGTAATGATACACGATCAACTGTAGCACCTAAAGATTCTAAAGTTTTAACAGCTTCATTAACTGAGTTCTTAACTTCTTCAGATACACCAGAGCCAATGAATTCTTCTGGTACAGCTACTTTTAAGCCTTTAATATCTTTACCAATTTCAGACGTAAAGTCTACATCTTCGATCGGTGCACTTGTTGAATCTTGTGAATCATGTCCAGAAATCGTTTCTAAAATTAATGCGTTATCTTTAACACTACGTGTAATAGGTCCAATTTGATCTAATGAAGAAGCAAATGCTACTAGACCAAAACGTGATACACGGCCATATGTAGGTTTCATACCAACAACACCACAGTATGAGGCTGGTTGACGGATTGAACCACCAGTATCTGAACCTAATGCAAATGGTACTAAGCTTGCTGCAACAGCTGCTGCTGAACCACCTGATGAACCACCTGGTACGGCTTTATGGTCAAATGGATTAACAGTTGTCTTGAAATAAGAGTTCTCATTTGAACCACCCATAGCAAATTCATCCATGTTAAGTTTACCAACTAAAATACCATTTTCAGCATTTAATTTATTCATAACTGTTGATTCATATATAGGAATAAAGCCTTCTAACATTTTACTTGCACATGTAGTTTCTACACCTTCAGTAATAATATTGTCTTTGATACCCATTGGAATACCAAATAACTTACCTTCCATTTTACCTTCAGCTTGTAATTTATCTTGTTCTTCAGCTTTTTTAATTGCTTGTTCTTTATCTAAAGCTAAGAATGCTTTAATATTTGCGTCGTCTGCTTCTATCGCATCAAAAATATCTCTAACAATTTCAGATGGCTTAATTTCATTATTTTTAATCATTTCTGATAAACGTTCAATTGTTTCATAACGAATTGTCATGCTTTAGTCCTCCTCGTTCATAATTGCTGGAACTTTAAATTGCCCCGCTTCTTTTTCTTTCGCATTAAGTAATGCTTGTTCTTGAGGAATTCCTGATTCACTCTTATCTTCTCTTAGAACATTTTGTAAGTCTAATACGTGGAATGTTGGTTCAACATTTTCAGTATCAACTTCATCTAATTGTCCTGCAAAGTTTAAGATCTTCTCTAAAGATTGTGTGAATTCATTGACTTCGTCTTGTGAAACTTCAAGTCTAGCTAAATTAGCAACATGTTCAACTTGTTCAGATGTTACCTTCGTCATGTGCGACGCCTCCTTAGTTAATCTAACATCATATAATTTTAACAAATTTTCATATAAAAATCTAAAGTTATTAAAAATTAACTACATGAAAGCGCATACATTGTGTATAATAAATTATCAGAATTTTTTCTGAATTTTATGTCAATGAGTGAGAGGTGGTTTTTCATGTTTATTCTTGGAAATACTTTTAAGAATGTTAAAGTCGAAACTTCTTGGGAAACATACGTCATGATTGCTATTTATTTTGCCATTTTATTAGCAATTGGATTTTATGCTTACAAACGTTCGACAAGTACGCTTGATGAATATATGTTAGGCGGCAGAGATTTAGGTGCACTTGTTACTGCCCTATCAGCAGGTGCTTCAGACATGAGTGGTTGGATGATTATGGGGTTACCAGGATCTGTATATAGTATCGGTCTATCAGCAACTTGGATTGCCATTGGCCTTACAATTGGTGCTTGGCTTAATTACATACTCGTAGCATCACGTTTAAGAATTTATACTGAACTGACTGATAACGCTATTACTTTACCTGACTTTTTTGAAAAAAGATTATCAGATAATACAAGAATCGTTAAAGTCATTTCAGGGTTAGTTATCGTTGTATTCTTTACGTTATACACACATTCTGGAATGGTAGCTGGTGGCGTACTATTTAATAGTGCATTTGGACTAGATTATCATGTTGGTTTATTTATAGCCGCTAGTATTGTTATTTTATATACACTTTTCGGCGGTTATTTAGCTGTATCATTAACAGACTTCTTCCAAGGTGTCATTATGATCTTAGCATTGGTATTAGTGCCTATCGTTGCGTTGTTAAAGTTAAATGGTCTCGACACGTTTAGTGAAGTTGGTGATTTAAAACCTACGAATTTAGATTGGTTCAAAGGAACAACTACAGTTGGTATCATCAGTTTACTAGCTTGGGGATTAGGATACTTCGGTCAACCACATATTATAGTACGTTTTATGTCTATTAAAACACATAAACTAATGCCTAGAGCACGTAGAATTGGTATTTCATGGATGGCGATTTCTTTATTAGGTGCTTGTGTGACTGGGTTAATTGGTATAGCTTTTGTTGAACATACTAATATAGAAGTTAAAAACCCAGAAACAATCTTTATCGTAATGAGTCAAATTTTATTCCATCCACTCATTGCAGGGTTCTTCTTAGCAGCAATTTTAGCTGCGATTATGAGTACAATTTCTTCACAGCTTCTTGTAACATCTAGTGCATTAACGCAAGACTTCTACATGTTATTGCGCAGAAAAACTTTACAAGATAAAAGTCATGAAAAGGAATTCGTTCTTGTAGGACGCTTATCTGTTTTACTTGTATCAATCGTTGCAATGTACATCTCGTGGAATCCAAATGATACAATTTTAAATTTAGTTGGTAATGCTTGGGCTGGATTTGGCGCAGCATTTGGACCTTTAGTATTATTATCACTATATTGGAAACGTCTAACTAAATACGGCGCGATTGCAGGAATTTTGACTGGTTCATTAGTCGTTATTTTCTGGATACTCATGAAAAATCATGGTGGTATTTTTGAATTTTATGAAATCATACCTGGATTTATTTCAAGTATTATTGTAACAGTTATTGTGAGCTTAATGACGAAACCACCTGTTAAAAATGACCTTAAAAAGTTTGATGACATGGAACAAATTTTAAAAAGCTAAAAATTTTTAAAAAAGTTTACATCGTCATTTTATGAGCAAAATAAGTCATAATCATATCCTTTGTAAACATTTACACCGCAAGGCATAGAGCAATATTATCAAACACAAAATATGAACAAATTGTGACACGATTCTATATAAATGATAAACTGAATATACGGATAATTTACTTTTTACCCTTTGATTATTATTTCATTTGTGTATAATGGTCAACGTGCAACTTTAAAATACATAAAATAAAGGAGCGGGATTATGTTTATTTTAGGACAAATTGATGCGAGTGCTGGAGTTGCTTCAGGCTGGCAAACTTATTTCATGATTATAGTCTATTTTCTTGTTCTATTAGCAATTGGTTACTATGCTTATAAACAATCAACAAGCAATTTAGATGAGTACATGTTAGGTGGCCGTAGTATAGGTCCTTATGTAACAGCATTATCCGCTGGTGCATCCGATATGAGTGGTTGGATGATTATGGGACTTCCTGGTGAAGTTTACAGTATTGGATTATCGGCAACTTGGCTTGCTATCGGTTTAACAGTAGGTGCATGGTTAAATTACATTTTAGTAGCACCGAAATTACGTGTATATACTGAACATACTGGAAACGCGATTACGATTCCAGATTTCTTCGAGAAACGTGTTGCAGATAATACACATGCTTTAAAAATTATTTCAGGTATTATCATTGTCGTATTCTTTACGCTATATACTTCAGTTGGTATGGTTTCAGGTGGTACTTTATTCGAAAGTGCATTCGGTATGGATTATCGTCTTGGTATTATTTTAACTGGTGGTATCGTTGTATTATATACATTCTTCGGAGGATATTTAGCTGTTTCACTAACAGACTTCTTCCAAGGTGTGATCATGTTAATAGCGATGGTTATGGTACCTATCGCTGCTTTATTAACTTTAAACGGGTTAGATACTTTCCACACTGTAGCAGAAGTTAAACCAACTAACTTAGATTGGTTTAAAGGAACTTCAGTTGTAAGTATCATAGGATTAATTGCATGGGGACTTGGTTATTTTGGACAACCACATATTATTGTAAGATTTATGTCTATTAAATCACATAAACAATTACCAACAGCAAGAAGATTCGGTATTGGTTGGATGGCTATTTCATTATTAGGTGCATGTTTAGTTGGTTTAACTGGTATTGCATACATTCATGATACAAGCCAAACAATTGATAACCCAGAAACAATCTTCATCTTAATGAGTCAAGTGTTATTCCATCCATTAGTTGGCGGGTTCTTCTTAGCAGCAATTTTAGCGGCTATTATGAGTACAATTTCATCTCAATTACTCGTTACATCAAGTGCTTTAACACAAGACTTTTATAAAATCATAACTAAAAAACGTGGTTATGAACCAGATAGAGATAAAGAATTTGTTATGGTAGGTAGATTTGCAGTATTAGCTGTAGCAATTGTGGCAATATTACTTGCTTGGACTCCAAATGACACCATACTTAATCTTGTAGGTAATGCTTGGGCAGGATTCGGTGCAGCATTTGGACCACTTGTATTAATGTCATTATACTGGAAAGGTTTAACGAAAAACGGTGCAATCGCAGGTATGGTGACGTCTTCAATCGTCGTACTATTCTGGATTATGATGAAAAGTCATGGCGGTATTTTCGAATTATACGAAATTATCCCAGGATTCTTCACAAACATCGTCGTTACAGTTATTGTAAGTTCATTTACTAAGAAGCCAGACAAAGAAGTTATTGATAACTTAGATCGTATGAAACGTATCTTAAATGAAGATTAATATGGAAGAGACTGGTACATAAAATGTGCCAGTCTTTTTTATATGGAAAAATAGCTGTAATTTTTTGGGGGTATATGGCTTGTTTGGGGAGTCTTGCAACATATGTGAGTTCTATGTTGCTTGTTTGGAGTGTCTTGCAACATAGAGGGCTCCTATTTATCTTGTTTCATTAGTCTTGATAAATACAGACCTTCTATTTATCTTGTTTCACCAGTCTTGATAAATACAGACCTTCTATTTATCTTGTTTCACCAGTCTTGATAAATACAGACCTTCTATTTATCTTGTTTCATTAGTCTTGATAAATACAAGGTGCTGAACATTGCTTGTCATACCTCACTTGCAATGTTCAGACCTATATTTCTAAAAATACGAAAAAGAGTCTAGAACATTTCTGTTCCAGACTCACTTTTTAACTATTTATAAATATGAATTTGTGGTTCGTCATCGTCTTTAGTCTTCGTAATTAATGCTTGTGGTTCTTCTCCGTCTACGATAGAGATTTCTAAATCATCTATACCTTTAAAGTATTTTTGAGATAGGTCTGCTACGTATTGAGTCACACCAATTACTTCTGCTTTTCCATAATAATCAAGTGGTACTTTTATTTCTAGTTCTGTCAGTTTATCATCATCAAATTTACCTGTTCCTACTGATTGTGTGAAGTTAGGGAAGTATTTTTGTAAGTCTTGATTAAACTGTTCAAAATTAGAATTTAAATTTTCATCTAAATCTGATGCATCACTTGATGGGATTGTGACATATTTTTGATTCATTTTTTCCCAACTTTTAACGTTACGCTTACCGCCTTCACTAGAGGCATAATAAACAAATTTACCTGGTTTGATGTCACCTTCTCCCGACTGTATGAATATGCCAAAGTTAATCGGAATATTTTTAAGGTCATCTCTTACACGAAGACGTGAAAGGATTTCTTCAGCCATCTCTTTACCTTTTTTCTCTACTTCTTTGTTATCAAGTTTCTTAGTATATGTTTCGCCGTATTCTTCTTTTTGGTAAACATATTCACTATTCATGGCTAAGCCAATCGTCATACCAGAAATCTTTTGTTTTTTAGCATCACTTTCTGTGAAGTAATCTTGTTCGATGATATGTGATAAATATGTAGGTGAATCCTCAGCTATTTTTTCAGGATTTGTTTCTCCTTTATGAGTTGGATTCAAACCTAAGTTTTCTCTTGCATTATTTTGTTCTTTTTCATCATCACTCATATCTTTAATTTCTGCTTTTGTATATTTAGGTGCTAAATATGCTCTCACAGTATCTTTATCTAAGAACTGGCCATCTCTGTATAAGTAATCATCAGGTGAAAATGTCTGTTTACTAATATCTAACAATCCACTTTCAAATGCTTCACTGTTATAACTAGAAATCATATTATCTTGCGTTAATCCTCTTGCAGCACTTACTTTAAATGGTAGTAATGTTCGATAATAATCACTGGAAATTTGCATACCTGTAGAAATTTGCTTTGTTTGCTCTTTTTCTTTATCTGATTTATCTTGATTATCTTTTTGGGTAGTATCTGATGAACATGCTGTAAGCAATATTACAGACGCTAAAATAAGAAATCCTTTTTTCATATCTTTAACCTCTATTCATTGATATTACGATATTTGTTTAACCAATCTTCTTCTGACCAAACTTCTATATTTAATTTTTCAGCTTTTTCAAGTTTGGATCCAGCATCTTCACCAGCAATAACAACATCTGTATTTTTAGTGACACTTCCTGTTACCTTTGCACCTAATGATTGGATTACTTTTGTTGCTTCAGGTCTAGTCATCTCTGTCATTTTACCAGTTAATACGAATGTTTTTCCAGTAAAATCTGGATGACCTTCAATTTCAGATTGCTTAATACCTGTATAAGTCATGTTAACATTTTTCTGTTTAAGTTTATCGATTAATACTTTTATATCATCATTTTCCATATAAGTAACAAGTGATTGAGCCATCTTATGACCAACATCTGGTATTTCAGTTAAATCTTCTATCGTTACTTCGAATAATCGATCAATTGTTTCATATTTTTCAGCTATTACACGACTTGCTTTTGTACCTAAATGTCTTACACCTAAACCAAATAATAAATGCTCTAGTGATTTTGCTTTAGAAGCTTCGATTGCTGTTAATAAATTATTAACTTTCTTCTCACCCATTCTTTCCAATGGTAATAAATCATCTTTCGTTAAATAATATAAATCCGCGACATCTTTAATTTTATCGTTTTGATAAAGTTGTTCGATTATTTTATCTCCTAAACCGTCAATATTCATTGCTTGTCGTGATACAAAATGAATCATACCTTCTACTAATTGTGCAGAACATTTAGGGTTAATACATCTTAATGCAACTTCACCTTCTATTCTAACCAATTCATGCTCACAACTTGGACAGTGTGTTGGCATATGATAAATCTCACTATCTTCGCTTCTTTCTTCAGCAATACTTTTAACGACTTCAGGTATAATGTCACCTGCTTTTTTGATGACAACTTTATCTCCTATACGGATATCTTTCTCATGGATTAAGTCTTCGTTATGTAATGATGCTCTAGAAACAGTAGTTCCTGCCACTTTAACAGGCTCTAATATCGCAGTTGGTGTCACAACACCAGTTCTACCTATACTTAATTCTATATCTGTTAATGTTGTTAAGACTTCTTCAGCTGGGAACTTGTACGCAATTGCCCATCTTGGTGATTTCTGAGTAAAGCCAAGTTCTTCTTGCTGACTTAAATCATCAACTTTAATAACAATGCCATCTATATCATATGATAAATTATTGCGTTGTTCAGTCCACTTACTTATAAAAGATAATACGCCTTCTATATCATCAAAAGTTTCTCTTTCTTTGTTTGTCTTAAATCCTAGTTCATCTAAATTGTTTAATGCCTCTGATTGACTATCCGCTTCTATTTCAGTTAAGTCATTAACACTATATAAGAAAATATCGAGCTTCCTTTTAGCAGTTAATTTTGAATCAAGCTGTCTCAATGAACCTGCAGCGGCATTTCTAGGATTTGCAAATAGTTGTTCCCCGTTTTGTTCTTTTTGTTCATTTAAAGAAATAAAAGATTTCCTAGGCATGTATGCTTCACCACGAACTTCAATAGAAAGAGGTTCTTTAATTGTTAAAGGAATGGCATGTATCGTTTTTAAATTTTCAGTGATATTCTCACCTGTTGTACCGTCTCCACGCGTTAATCCTTGAACAAATCGTCCGTTTACATACTTTAACGATACAGCTAAACCATCAATTTTTAATTCACATGTGTATCGAACACTGTCTACTTTTTCTCTAACTCTTTGATCAAATTTTCTTAAATCTTCTTCGTTAAAAGCATTACCTAATGACAACATAGGTGTATCATGATTAATTTTTTCAAATTGAGATAACGGTGGTCCACCAACTCTAACAGTTGGTGAATCGTCCGTTTTTAGTTCAGGGTGCTTTTCTTCTATAGAGATTAACTCATGCAATAATTGATCATATTCACTGTCAGGAACAGTTGGATTATCTAACACATGATATTCATGGTTATAACGATGTAACAATTGATGAAGTTCTTTAACTCTTGATTTTAAATCTTCCATAGTTTACTCCCCTTTCTTCTCAATTGGTGCAAATTGTGCTAATAGACGTTTTGGTCCTTCTTTTTTGAAAATGATATCTAATTCAACAGAACCATTTTTATCATTTACAGCACTTACCATACCTTCACCCCATGATTTATGGGTTACTTTATCCCCAACATTCCATGATGTTTCTGGTTTCTGCTTCGTATTCATACGACCTGCAAAACTACGTTTAGGTGTGGAAGTTTGTTTTTGCTTAAATGATGTTTTTGGTTTCACGCCATCTAGTAAATCTTCTGGAATTTCTTTTAAAAATCTTGATTTTAAGTTCGCTTGAGATCTACCAAACAATGTACGAGTTGTCGCGTGAGATAAATGTAACTCTTCTTCGGCTCTCGTAATAGCCACATACGCAATTCGGCGTTCTTCTTCCATTTCATGTTCTTCACCTGATTGAAGACTTCTAAAGTGTGGGAAAATACTTTCCTCCATACCAATAATAAATACAACTTTGAACTCTAGACCTTTCGCTGAGTGCATTGTCATCAATGTTACACCCGCTTCTAAATCTGCATCATCAACATCTGCAACGAGTGATAAATCTGTTAAGAAGTTCATCAATGATTGTTCTTCAACTGGTGTGTTTTTTTCATAGTCTCTTGGTACAGATAAGAACTCATCAATATTCTCAAGTCTACTTTGCGATTCAATCGTTTGTTCGTTCTCTAACATACGTCTATAACCAGATTTTTCTAATATTTGTTCTACAATTTCAGTTACAGATAAGAATTCTTGTTGTTGCATAAAGTTATTCATCATCTCATAAAATGCTGCGCCTTCTTCAGTAACTTTTTTAGATAAACCGATAAAATCAACTTCTCCTAAAGCATCAAAGTAACTCAATTGATTCATCGCTGCATATTGAGCAATTTTTTGAACAGATGTCGGCCCAATACCTCTTTTAGGTACATTAATGATTCTTTCAAAACTGATATCATCATTGCTATTTGAAATTAATCTTAAATAACTCAAAATATCTTTAATTTCTTTTCTATCATAGAACTTTGTTCCACCAACCATTGTATAAGGAATATTAGATTTCAAGAACGTTTCTTCAAGTACACGTGATTGAGCATTTGTTCGATATAACACAGCTATGTCTTGGTTTTTATAGCCATCTTGTTTTTTCTTTAATATTTGACGAATGACATATTCTGCTTCATCTCTTTCAGTTGTTGCTTCATAATATTTTATCTTTTCACCTGAGTTATTATCCGTCCATAATGCTTTAGGTTTACGTTCAGCATTATTACGAATTACTTCATTTGCTGCAGTTAAAATAGTCTTTGTTGATCTATAGTTGCGCTCCAGGAAGATTGTTTGTGCATTTGGATAGTCTTCTTCAAATGATAAAATATTTTTAATGTCTGCACCTCTCCAACCATAAATAGATTGGTCAGAGTCACCTACGACACATATATTTTCAAATTTACTTGCTAATAAATTAACGAGCGTATATTGTGCTTTGTTAGTATCTTGATATTCGTCGACATGAATATATTGGAATTTATTTTGATAGTATTCCAATACTTCAGGCACTCTATTAAATAATTGAATCGTCATCATGATTAAATCATCAAAGTCTAATGCATGATTTCTAAGTAATTTATCTTGGTATCCTTTGTATACACTAGCGACCATATTGGCATGAAAATCACTTGCTTCTTTTTCAGCATCTTCAGCTGTTTTTAATTCATTTTTTAAATTAGAAATTGCACCAATAAATGATCTTGGGTCATATTTTTTACTATCTATATTTTGTTTCTTTAATATTTCTTTAATAACTGATTTTTGGTCAGTCGGATCTATAATTGTAAAGTTTCTTTCAATTCCAATACGGTCAATGTCTCTTCTTAAGAATCTTACACACATTGAATGGAATGTAGATATCCAAATACTTTCAGCTTCAGGACCAACTAAATGGCTAATTCTTTCTTTCATCTCTTTAGCTGCTTTATTAGTAAATGTAATCGCCAAAACATTATAAGGAGAAACATCTTTCTCATCTAATAAATACGCAATTCTGTGCGTTAATACTCTCGTTTTACCACTACCTGCACCTGCCATAATAAGTAATGGCCCTTGAGTTGTTTTGACTGCTTGTTTCTGTTCGTCATTCATTCTATCTAACAATGCGTTCATAAAAACCTTCCTTTATTGTTTTACTTTTACAGTTTGTAAAGCTTTTTTCAAATCTTCATAAATGGCATTACCGACTACAATTATGTCAGCATATTCTGCCATTTCTTTCGCTTTTTCTAAATTATCTATACCGCCACCATAAATAAGTTGGGCGTTTTCTAAATGTTCTTTAACAGCTTTAACCTCTTCCACTTTTCCATACTTACCACTGTATTCTAAATAAAATATAGGTAAATGATATAGTTTATCTACCATTCTTGCATAACTGATTAAATCTTCTTCATCTAAATCTGTATTCGCACCTGTCAATTGCGCTACTTTACTGTCTTCATTCATAACAACATAGCCTTCTAAGAAAATTTCATCAAAATCCATCATATAGCCATATTCCTTAATAGCTTTTTGAAGCAGACCATTATGGTAGTCAACATTATTACTATTTAGAACACTCGGTACAAAATAAAAATCAAAACCAGGCACAACACTTTCAATATTAGAAATTTCAAGTGCACATGGTAGCGGATAACGTCTAATTCTGCTCATTAAATTTAATACATTATCTTCCGTAACATTATCAGTACCACCAATTATAATAGCATCCGTACCAGATTCACATATTTTCATTAAGTCCTCATCTGATATAGATTTCGCTGGATCTAATTTAAATACGTGACTCCACAAATTTATATCGTACATACTTAAACTCCTTTAATTATCATAAGATTAATTATAGCATTTTTAAGTTTAAATTCCGAAATGAAATAGGACAATTATCATAAAAAAAGAAGCGAAAAATTTCGCTTCTTACATTGTTTAAGATACGGTTAAGATGAAGTTGTGAGGTGTGAGTTGGGCTATCTCTTGGCTTTACTCATCCATTAAGCCACAACTTCCACACTCTCATGACTATATAATCTCAACCACAACTTCTATTTACCGTAATCAAAGTATTCTTCTAATGTTGTGTCTTGCTTATAAATTTTTTCTGCTAATTCTTTACCGACATATCTTAAATGCCATGGTTCATATTGGTAACCTGTTATTTTTTCTTTGCCTAATGGATATCTAATGATAAATCCATATTGATGTGCATGTGTCTTAATCCATTTTCCTTCATTTGTATTTCCGAATGACTTTCTAAAATCATCAGTTGCTGAATTTGAACCCACATCAAATGCTAATCCTGTCTGATGTTCTGATTGTCCTGGTTTAGCACTATATTGGTTGGCCGCTTCTTCACCATCTCTTGCTACATAATCATTATATAGTTGTTTTTGATTTTCATAAGAACGATACCCGCTTCTAAATACTAAGTCTAATCCTTCATTCGTTCCATCTTGTATCAATTTATTTAATTGATTTCTAGCAGTACTATTTTCACCAGGGGCATAATCATGTGGTAAGCCTACTTTTTTGTTTACAAAAACATGCCCATCAACATAAGTGATGCCATCTTTCTTTGTAACTTCATGTTTCTTTTGTTCTTGCCTTTTAGATTTTTGTGCTGTCTCTTTTTTATCTTTTTGAGTATGTTCTTCTTTAGTAGATTTCTTATCTGTATTCTGATCATCACTACATGCGCTTAATACTAAAGTAGATATGCCAATTATTAAAAATAATTTCTTCATGCGTAAAGCTCCTTATTTCTTAAAGTTTACTATTTATATACTATTTTAACCAATTAAGGCTGAGACATCCATTAATGTCCCAGCCTTACATACATATTTATGATTATTTTTCGAAGTCAATATTCATTCTTTCAAGAATCATTGTATATGCATCATTACCCCATTGCAATGAGCGTTTAACTCTTGAAATTGTTGCAGTTGAAGCACCTGATTCTTTTTCTATATGAGCATAAGTGTATCCTTGTTTAATCATTTTTGCCACTTGTAGCCTTTGTGACAATGACTGTAATTCATTAACTGTACATAAATCATCAAAAAATTGATAACATTCTTCTCTTGTCTCTAATGTCAGAACTGCATCAAATAGTTCATCTAATGCTTTTCCTCTTAATTTTTCAATTTGCAAAAAATCAACCCCTGTTTAATATAAGTTCATTAATTGCATTTTAACGCACTAACCTATTAAAGTACAGTAAAACGTGTCTTATTCTATACCAGCTCTTCTGAATATGGTATCGACTTGATTTAAATGGTGTTTCTCATCGAAGCATTCATCTAATTCATCAGCACTTAACAAGTTTGTAATTTTTTCATCTTGTTCTACTAATGTTCTAAATGGTGTTTGAGTTTCCCATGATTCCATTGCTTTTGGTTGAACGATATCATATGCTTCTTCTCTGACCATACCTTTATTAATTAACGTTAACATAACACGTTGTGAATAAATTAAACCAAATGTTTTATCGATATTACGTTTCATATTTTCTGGATATACTGTTAAACGATCAATGATATTAGTAAATCTGTTTAATGCATAATCCAATGCGATTGTTACGTCTGGTAGCATAATTCTTTCAGCAGATGAATGTGAAATATCTCTTTCATGCCATAAAGGTACATTTTCATATGCAGTCGTAATATATCCTCTAATAACACGTGCTAAACCTGTAACATTTTCTGAACCAATTGGATTACGTTTATGTGGCATAGCTGAAGAGCCTTTTTGACCTTTAGCAAAAGCTTCTTCAACTTCACGCGTTTCAGTTTTTTGTAAACCACGAACTTCTACTGCAAATTTTTCAATAGATGTTGCGATTAAACCTAATGTCGCAATGTAATACGCGTGACGATCACGTTGAAGTGTTTGAGTTGAAACTGGTGCACAACCTAATCCTAATTCTGTACATACATGCTCTTCTATTTCTGGTGGAATATTTGCAAATGTACCAACTGCACCGCTCATTTTTCCAACTTCGATTTCTTCACGAACACGTTTGAATCTTTCTAAATTACGTTTCATTTCTGTATACCAAAGTGCCATTTTAATACCAAATGTTGTTGGTTCTGCATGGACACCATGAGTTCTACCCATCATTAAAGTTGTTTTATGTTCAATTGCTTTATTTTTTAATACTTCTAAAAATCTTTCTAAGTCTTTTTCAATGATTTCATTTGCTTGTTTAATGACATAACTTAAAGCTGTGTCAACAACATCTGTTGAAGTTAAACCGTAATGTACCCATTTACGTTCTTCACCTAGAGTTTCAGAAACTTGTCTTGTGAATGCCACAACATCGTGACGTGTTTCTTGTTCAATTTCTTTAGCTCTATCAACGTCGACCTTAGCATTTTGTCTTATAAGCTTTACATCTTCTTCAGGAATGTGTCCTAATTTACTCCATGCTTCACAAGCTAGTATTTCAACTTCTAACCAAGCTTCAAAACGATTTTGTTCTGTCCAAATATTAGCCATTTCTTCTCTTGAATAACGTTCAATCATTGATAAATTCTCCTAACATATTTTAGTCATTTATAGTATAACAGACTTCTACGAACACGTACATTATTTATAAAAAATACAAAATTGTTCGTGATTTATAATTTTAATCCTAATATCTTTCATTATATATTGTAACAGTAGGAGAATAAACTAAAAGTAGAAAAAATCTGGGCCACATTCTCATGTCCCAGATTTATTGTCATTCTTTGATTTTCTTACCTACGAATTGTATTTCTTGTTTGAGAACCTCAATGTCACCATTTTCTATCTCAATAAATACAGGTTTTTCAAATCTTTTTACAGGTGTATAACCTTGAACTTTCATTCTTTTTAGACACATTTCAATCGTTTCATTGTCTTCTACTCTAAACTTCATCAGTATCATACGCCTTTAATTTTTTGCTTCGTACACCTTTAACCCAGAATCCACCGTGTATATTCTTAGGTTCATAAGCGATTACAAAGGCTTTAGAATCCAATTGTTTAATTGTTTCCATTAATTTTAATTCAAATCTACGTGGTGTTAAAATTTGCATCACTAAGCGATCACCATCTCGTCCTTTAGCAACGTAATGTGTTACACCATAACCTAAATCTCTTAACGTTCTTGGTAAATCTGTTTCATATTCAGCTGTTGTAACATTTACAACGATATACCCTAATGCAATTTTCTCTTCAATTTTCATACCGACAATTATGCCTGCAGCAAACCCAAGCGCATAAGCTAATATATTCTGAATTTGGTCAAGACTATTGATAACTAAACCTAACCCGATAACATAAACAACTACTTCAAGTACACTAACAGCAGCGGCAACATATCGATATCCTTTCAATGTTAAAATTGTTCTCATTGTTAAACAAGATACATATACTATATTAATGACAAATATAGATAGCACCATTAACCATGGATTATCTAATATAGCTGACATTTAAACCCTCCATAAATCAAAATACTGGAATCATTTTATCAAGCAAACTTATGAAAGTCACGTATTATTTTGGCCATGTATAACGGTTATAAGGCATTTCTCTTTTATGTGCATTTCTTACATAGTGATTTTGAATAATTTCTTGATCTTTTTCACTGATTTTTTTACCTTCTAAAAAGTCATCAATGGCATCATATGTTACACCTAACGCTTCTTCATCTGGTAAAGCAGGTTTATCTTCTTCTAAATCAGCAGTTGGTACTTTATTGATTAAATGATCTGGACCACCTAAATATTTTAAAATCGCTTTGCCTTGGCGTTTATTAAGACCGAATAACGGTGCAATATCACAAGCGCCATCTCCAAATTTCGTATAGAAACCTGTGATATTTTCAGCAGAATGATCCGTACCAAGTACGAGTCCATTATTAGCTGAAGCAATTGAATATTGAACTTTCATACGTTCTCTCGCCTTTTCATTCCCTTTTTGAAAATCAGTTAATTCTACACCTGCTTCTTTTAAAGATTGAATACTCGCTTCAACCGCAGGCTTAATATTTACTGTTACACGATTACTTGGATTAATAAAATCTAATGCATCTTGTGTATCTTGTTCATCAAATTGTTCGCCATAAGGTAACCTTACTGCGATAAATGCATATTGATGATTTTCTTCAGCATTTAGTTCATCTACTGTTAATTGTGCGATTTTACCCAATAATGTCGAATCTTGCCCACCAGAAATACCTAAAACTAAAGATTTAACAAAACTATGTGCTTTAACGTAAGATTTTAAGAACTGTTTGATTTCTTCAAATTCTTTTTTTGGATCGATTGATTTTTTAACATTCATTTCTTTGACAATGATTGATTGTAAATCTCTCATGACTCTTCCACATCCTTTATCGCTTCTGCTACTCTTTCAGCTACATCGAATATCTTTTTATTCTTATTATCCCAACATGCTTTACTCAAATCTACTGGATATTCTTCAGGATTTAAATAACGTTTATTTTCTTCCCATAATATATCTAAATTGTTAAAAGCAAATTCTCTAATTTCTTTAATTTCTGGAAGTGTGTATACGCGTTTACCATCTTTAAAAATGTCATGATGTAAATCGACAGCTTTAAAATGTTTGATATATTTCATTTTATAAGTATGAACAGGATGGAACATTTTTAGACGTTCTTCTTTATTAGGCTCTTCATCTTCTAATGTAATATAATCGCCTTCAGATTTATTCGTTTTAGTATTGATAATTCTATAAACATTTTTCTTACCAGGTGTTGTTACTTTTTCAGCATTGTTAGAAATTTTGATGCGATCTGATAATTCGCCATTTTCTTCTTCAATTGCTACAAGTTTATAGACAGCACCTAATGCTGGTTGATCATATGCTGTAATAAGTTTCGTACCGACACCCCATGCCGTTACTTTTGCACCTTGTGCTTTTAGACTTGTAATTGTTTGTTCATCTAAATCATTTGAAGCAAAGATTTTTGCATCTGTAAAGCCTGCTTCATCTAACATTCTTCTTGCTTCTTTAGATAAATAAGCGATGTCACCTGAGTCTAGTCGTATACCGATAAAATTAATTTTATCTCCTAATTCTTTCGCTACTTTAATTGCATTCGGCACACCAGATTTTAAAGTATGGAAAGTATCTACAAGAAACACGCAATTTTTATGTCTTTCAGCATATTTTTTAAACGCTGTATATTCATCATCGTATGTTTGAACCATTGAATGTGCATGTGTTCCTGAAATCGGAATACCAAATAATTTACCTGCTCTAACATTACTTGTAGAATCAAATCCACCGATCATCGCTGCTCTAGCTCCCCAAATCGCAGCATCCATTTCTTGCGCTCTTCTAGTACCAAATTCCATTACAATTTCATCACGAACAACTTGTTTAATTCTACTTGCTTTAGTTGCAATTAACGTTTGGAAATTCACGATATTTAAAAGTGCTGTTTCAATGAGTTGCGCTTGAATAAGTGGCGCTTCTACTCTAATGAGTGGTTCATTATTGAAACAAAGTTCCCCTTCTTTCATTGCTCTTATGTTCCCTGTAAATCGTAATGACTTTAAATAATCTAAATAATCATCTTGATATCCAACTTCTCTTAAATACTCAATATCTGTCTCTGTAAATTTGAAATGCTCTATAAATTGCACAATTCTTTCTAATCCACTAAAAATAGCATAGCCGCTATTAAATGGCATACTTCTAAAATATAAATCAAAAATAGCAGTACGCTCATGAATACCATCATTCCAATAAGTTTCACCCATATTGATTTGATATAAATCCGTGTGTAACATCAAACTATCGTCTTCATATTTATACATTATTCAATACTCCTCAGGTTATCTAATTTTATATTATTTTATCATACTTTTTAAATTAAAAATTAAAAAGTAACTTAAATATATCAAGTCATTTATCTCTGTGATAAAATACTAAAGATGTAAAATTTAGAAGGAGGCATACAAATGAAAAACTCTTCATTCAAAAAATTATTTATTATACTTTCAATTATTGTAGCTGTCTCTGGTTTTTCACAAGGAATGCTCTTACCACTTATATCGGTCATTTTTGAACGAAATGGTATTTCAAGTTCAATGAATGGTTTACATGCAACTTCATTATATATAGGTGTGTTCTTATCTTCATTTTTTATCGAAGGGCTTGTTAGAAAGTCTGGGTTTAAATATATGATATTAATTGGTGGAGCCATAGTTGCCTTATCTTTATTGTTATTTCCAACTTTAAAGACATTATCTATTTGGTTTATTTTAAGACTATTAATTGGTATTGGTGATAATATGTTACACTTTAGCACGCAAACTTGGTTAACACATATTACACCTAAAGAAAAATTAGGAAGAACGATTTCTGTATATGGTTTCAGTTTCTCAGCAGGTTTCATGTTAGGACCTCTTTTAGCTAAACTTGTTGACGTTTCGGAAGCTTTACCTTTCATCCTTTCAGCAATACTTTCATTAATAACTATTTCATTAGTCCTTTTAATACACAATGAATTCCCTTCATCTAATGTTAGACCAGTCAGTATACTAAACACTTTAAAAAACTTTGGAGATGTAATACGAACATCATGGATTGCATTTATGTTTCCATTATTATATGGATTGTTTGAAGCTGGATTACATAGTAACTTCCCTGTTTATGGTTTAAGAAATGGCCTTGATGTCACTAGTATTACGTTAATCTTACCTGCATTTAGTCTTGGTGCTATTCTTTTCCAAGTACCATTAGGCATGTTTAGTGACATTCATGGTAGAAAGAAAGTATTAACTGGATTAACATTAATCGGCAGTATCGTGTTTATGTTAGGAGACTTTTTACCAACAAGTACATTTATTATGATGGGATTATTCTTAATCGCAGGATTATTCACAGGATCTTTTTATGGATTAGGTGTAAGCTTTATGACAGATTTAACACCAAAGCATAATCTACCAGCTGGTAATTTAATGATAGCTATGTCATTTAGTGTCGGTAGCATAATTGGCCCAATGCTTGGAGGAACGATTATACAATTATCAAACGGAACAATATTCTTTACGATGATTGCTGCGTTTGTATTTATCGTGTTTATTCTATTACTCATTCATAGAACACCTACAAAAGTTGAAGCATAATTTAAGATATTATTAAAATTTAAAATCACATCGTTTAAATATAATGAGAACCCAAAGACATTGATTAATTCAAATGTCTTTGGGTTTATTTTTTTTGATATTTTAAATATTCAGAACTTTCAATTGATATGTTTCGTTATGCATGTTATAGTATCATTTATAATTAAATAAATACTTTAACTTGGTAGAGAGTAAAAGCGAGGTTTATAATATGGATTATGTAAATTACAGAGATGACGTTATTCAAAAGAAAGAAAAAGAACTTAAATTTCTAAAATATTTTAGTACTCGAGATTACGAAGTGATTGATATGAGTTTCATAGAGAAACTTCATTGGAAACAATTGACGCAAGATGACTTGAATAGTTTAGATACAAGAAGTATTTGGAAAAATGGCGATGCATTTTATAGTTTAAGAAATGATTGGACGGATCAAATCCAACATTATAGTCGTGAATATCATCTTGATGCACGTTCTGTAACATATGCTGGCCCTATAGCAATTAATGAACACATATATACAAATTTAGGTGTTGAAATTTTTAATCCTAAAAGGAATGACATGTTGCAATGTTATGAATATATACATGACTTTATCCAAAATGAACTTGATTTAAATGTTGATTTTGCTGTTATAGGACATTATCAATTATTTGATCTTTTACTTTCTAAAGAAGAACAGAACGAAGAATTATTTACGGCTATTAGTGAAAGAAATATTTCAAAAATTTCTAAACTACTATCACAAAATCATTCACTCGTACAATTACTTAAAACACCTACTCATCAACAATTAGATTTTTTAACAACTTTTGCTGATACTGACCATCCAACTTATAAATCTTTACTATATTGGAAAGCGACATTAGAAGCATCAGGCATTAACCATATACATTTAGATATTACAACAATGCCCCCAAAATCATATTATGTTGGGAGCTTCATTCAGCTTTATGAAAATAACAATCGAAATCCAATTGCTTCAGGCGGACATTATAACGGTACGTTAGAAGGTTTTGGATTTGGTATTCAACTATCATAGGAGGTCATTATGTTAACAGTTGCATTAAGTAAAGGACGTTTATTAAAAGATTTCATAAAATTTATTGATGAAAATGGCAACCCAAAATGGGCAGACGCATTAAATAATAGAGAACGTAAACTTCAAATAGAAGTTGCGAACGTTAGATTTATTCTTGTTAAAGGAAATGATGTATCAACATATGTTGAAGAAGGCATTGCTGATATTGGTATTACAGGCAGTGATATTCTTGATGAAAAAGATAAACTCAATGTAAACAACTTAGTTGATTTGCCTTTTGGTTATTGTCACTTTGCTGTTGCGAGTAAACCTGAAGTAACAGAATACAAAAAAATTGCGACGACTTATGTTAAAACGACGAAAGCGTACTTTAAAAATAAAGGACAAGATGTCTCAATTATTCCATTATCAGGATCTGTAGAATTAGCAGCAGTAGTGAATATGGTTGATGCAATCGTAGATATCGTACAAACAGGTACAACATTAAAATCTAATGGACTCGTTGAAAAAGAATCCATCGGTGACATCAATGCTAAACTGATTACAAATAAACATGCATTTTTTAGTAAATCAAATATGATTGAATCATTTATAGAAGAAATTGGGGTGTCGATGAATGCTATCTAAAACGGAATTCATAAATAAATTTGAACAAGATAGATTAACAGACGAAAGTAATACTGAAGATGTTAAAAAAATTATCCAAGATGTAAAAGAACATCAAGACCAAGCTTTATTTCGCTATAATAAGAAATTTGACAATGTTGAATTGGAGCAACTTGAAGTCCCTCAATATGATATAAAAAACAGCATTAACCTTATATCAGACACTTTAAGATCAGCACTTGAAACAAGCTTTGAACAAATTAAAAATTTTCAACAAAAAATTAAACATGAAAATGTAACAACAGGTCAAACTTACCAACTTTATCACCCTCTTGAAAAAGTCGGCATTTATGTACCAGGTGGAAAAGCAAGTTATCCATCAACAGTTCTGATGACAGCTACCCTTGCTAAAGTAGCAGATGTTCAAGAAATTATTGTTGTTACCCCACCACAAAAAGATGGTATCGACCCAGCTATACTTGCTGCATGCTGTATTACGGGTGTAGATCGTGTATTCCAAGTTGGTGGTGCTCAAAGTATTGCTGCTTTAGCTTTCGGTACTGAAACGATTCCGAAAGTAGATAAAATTGTTGGACCTGGTAATCAATTTGTTTCATTAAGTAAACAGTTATTATACGGTGTAGTTGGTATCGATCAAATAGCTGGTCCAAGTGAAATTGCACTTATTGCTGATGAAAATTCAAATGTAGATTACATCATTCAAGATATATTAGCCCAAGCAGAGCATGATGAACAAGCTAGAACATTTCTAGTATCAACAGATTCTTCTTTCTTAACAAAAGTTCAACAGAAACTACAACAAGCTATAGATCAAGCACCAAGAAAACAAATTATCGAACAAAGTATCAAAAATTATCATTATCCAATTTTAACGCGTGATATTCATGAAACAATAGAAGTCATTAATTATATTGCGCCAGAACATTTATCTATTCAAACGACTGATCCAAGTAAATATATTGGTAAAATTAAATACGTCGGAGCAATGTTCTTAGGTCAATACTCACCTGAAGCAATTGGTGACTATGCTGCTGGACCAAGTCATGTATTACCGACTGATAAAACAGCAAGATTCTCGAATGGTTTAACAGTCAATGATTTCTTAACGAGTCATTCTGTCATTCATTTAGATGAACACACTTATCAAAGTATTGCACCGAGTGCTATAGCTTTAGCTGAACAAGAAGGTTTATATCAACATAAGCAATCTTTAGAAGTGAGATTAACAAACAACGAGGAGTCGTGAAACATGATTAGAATAAACAAGAATGAAAGCCCTATTCCTGCATTAGATGATGCAACTTTAAAAAATATTATCGCCAAATCAAATTTTAATTTTTATCCTGATGAGGAATATGATGCCTTTATCAAGTCTTATGCAGACTACTATCAATTATTACCTAACCAAGTTTCTGCAGCGAATGGTTCAGATGAGTGGATTCAAAAATGCATGATTGCATTACCAGATGGACCAGTCCTAACGCTGAATCCAGATTTCTTCATGTATACAGCATATGCGCATCAAATTAATCGCCCTATCCATTATGTAGATGCAGAAGATGACTATACATTCTCGTTAGATAAAATTAAGCAATCAATCCAAAAATTAAAGCCAGCATTTTTCATTATGAGTGTGCCTCATAATCCATCAGGCATTCAATATCCTAAAGCATTTTTAGAGGAAATCGCGAATGAAATGCAAGCAATTGGTGGTTATTTTATTATTGATGAAGCTTATTTAGATTTCGGAGATGCATACGATATTGAATTACAAGACCATATCATTCAAATGCGTACGTTAAGTAAGGCATTTGCAATAGCTGGTTTAAGAGTCGGCATCGTCATTTCTACCGAGAAGACCATTCAAACTTTAAATCGTATCGCACATCCATATCCATTAAACACATTAACTTTAAATATTGCGACTGAAATTTTTAGTAACAAAGAAATTGTACATTCATTATTAACGCAACAAAGACAATTGAGTAGTCAGTTAAGAAATATTTTCGAACAACATGTGAGCGATATTATCCATGTGATACCTTCAAAAACAAATTTCGTATTAACTTATGGAGATTTAGCAGATTCATTAGGTCAGTATATTTATGACCATGGCTATTTACCAAGATTTTATGATGAACCAAACATGCAACAAACAGTTAGATACTCAATAGCTACAAAATCAGAATTAAATGAACTTGAAAAAATCGTTAAAGAATGGAGACAAGAATATGACTTATCAAAAAGAAAGATCAACTAAAGAAACAGATATCAAAATTCAACTACGATTAGATGGAGAGGATTCACACATTAATACTGGTGTTGGTTTCTTAGACCATATGTTGACGTTATTTAGTTTTCATAGTGGTATTGCATTAAATATAGAAGTTGTTGGAGATACACAAGTAGATGATCATCATACAGTTGAAGATATAGGTATTGTAATAGGCCAATTACTTCTTGAAGTCGTTAAAGATAAAAAATCATTTACAAGATATGGTTCATTCTATATACCAATGGATGAAACTTTAGCACGTGTTGTAACGGATATTAGTGGCAGACCATATTTATCATTTAATGCGACATTTTCTCGTGAAAAAGTTGGAACTTTTGATACAGAACTTGTAGAGGAATTCTTTAGAGCACTTGTGATTAATGCAAGATTAACGACACATATTGATTTAATTAGAGGTGGCAATACGCACCATGAAATCGAAGCGATTTTCAAAGCATTTGCTAGAAGTCTAAAAATCGCATTAACACAAGATGATTATGCTGGTATCCCTTCTTCTAAGGGTGTGATTGAATAATGATTGCAATCATTGATTACGGACTTGGCAATATTAAAAATATTGAACGTGCCCTCTTACATTTAGGATATGATGCCAAATTAACTTCAGATGAAGATACTATAAAAAATAGTACACATGTTATTCTTCCAGGTGTCGGGCACTTCAAAGATGCTATGACACAATTAACATCAAATGGTCTAGACAAAGTGATTAAAGATATTAAAGATACGCATAAAATCATTGGCATTTGTTTAGGTATGCAAGTGCTATTTGAATACAGCGCAGAAGGTTCAACAAAAGGATTAAATTTATTGCAAGGGAACGTTATACCTATAGAGAGTCCCTACCCTGTTCCACATTTAGGATGGAACAATTTACAAAGTGAACATCCTCTACTTGATGGTGATGTTTACTTTATACATTCTTATCATGTCTCTACTAATTTACCTATAGTTGCTACAGCAGATTATGGACAACCAATCACTGCAATCGTGCAACAAAAAAATATTATCGGTATACAATTCCACCCAGAAAAAAGCGGTGATTACGGACTCAAAATACTAGACCAAGCATTGAAAGAAGGTTTTTTAAATGATTGAAATTTGGCCAGCAATAGATTTAATAGACTCCACAAGCGTGAGATTAACTGAAGGTAAATATGATTCTAAAGAATCTATGCCTAGAACTGCAGAAGAAGCAATAGCTTTCTATTCAAAATTTAAACAAGTTTCTAGAATTCATGTTATCGATTTAATCGGCGCTAAAAATCAACAACCAACAGAAGCAGATTACATAGAACAACTCGTCAGCTTAACCCATTTACCAATTGAAGTTGGTGGTGGTATTCGAAGTGTTGAAACGATTGAATCATATTTAAATAAAGGTGTTGAGTACATTATCGTCGGCACTAAAGGTATACAAGACTTAGACTGGTTAAAAGAAGTAACGCATACATTTCCAAATAAAATATATTTATCTGTCGATGCGTATGTTGAAAAAATCAAATTAAACGGTTGGCTTGA
Source organism: Mammaliicoccus sp. RAM2 (assembly GCF_045897195.1). Classification (NCBI taxonomy): domain Bacteria; kingdom Bacillati; phylum Bacillota; class Bacilli; order Caryophanales; family Staphylococcaceae; genus Mammaliicoccus; species Mammaliicoccus sp. RAM2. The sequence goes on from NZ_JBJNWI010000009.1 coordinate 69,948, forward strand.
TGATGCCGGAATAAACCTATTTGATTTCATTGAAAAAATTAACACTTTCCCTCTCGGCGGAATTATCTATACAGATATTTCAAAAGACGGTAAATTATCTGGGCCAAACTTTGAATTAACAGGCAAATTAGTCCAATCAACATTTATTCCTGTTATTGCTTCAGGTGGTATAAGAAATAAAGATGACATTGAGCAACTGGATGCATTAAATGTGCACGCTGCTATTGTTGGAAAAGCAGCAAATACGGATGCATTTTGGGAGGGTATTGAATGATCAAAAAAAGAATCATCCCATGCTTAGATGTTAAAGATGGACGTGTCGTTAAAGGCATAAAGTTTAAAGGTTTGAGAGATATTGGACATCCAGTTGAATTAGCTGAATATTATAATCAAGAAGCGGCAGATGAGCTTGTGTTCTTAGATATTTCTAAGACAGAAAATGGACATCAAATGATGTTAGATATCATATCAGAAACAGCTTCAAAATTATTCATTCCACTTACAATTGGTGGTGGTATTAGTACACTTGAAGATATTTCGGTATTACTTAATCATGGTGCTGATAAAATTTCTTTAAACTCAAGTGCTTTGCGTAACCCAGCATTTATTCGTGAAGCGAGTGATAAGTTCGGAAAACAATGTATCTGTATCGCAGTTGATGCTAAATGGGAAGAAGAACATCAAGATTGGTACTGTTATACACATGGTGGTAAACAGCGTACAGATAAACGTGTGTTAGATTGGGTTCAAGAAGTTGAAAATCTCGGCGCTGGTGAATTATTAATTACAAGTATGGATTATGATGGCGTTAAACAAGGATTTGATCATCGTTTATTAACTGAAATTAATCAACTGGTGACTTTACCTGTAATAGCATCAGGTGGTGGCGGTAATAGCCAGCATTTTGTTGATTTATTTAAACAAACTGATGTATCTGCAGGTCTCGCTGCAAGTATTTTTCACGATAAAGAAACAACAATACAAGCAGTCAAAACACATTTATCTAATGAAGGAGTGAATGTACGATGAGTGAATTTGCACCTGATTTTTCTAAAGGTCTTGTACCAGCAATTTTACAACATTACCAAACTGGACAAGTATTAATGTTAGGTTATATGAATGAAGAAGCTTATAACTTAACCATTCAAGAGAAAGTCTGTTGGTTTTATTCAAGAAGTAAAGATCGTCTATGGAAAAAAGGCGAATCATCCAATCATATCCAACATGTTATCGATATACAATTAGATTGTGACCAAGATACAATTTTACTACAAGTCAAACCTGATGGCCCTACTTGCCATACTGGATCTGTTAGTTGCTTTAATACTGAAGAACCTTACACGCTCGAATCATTAGAAACGACTATTCAAGAAAGTGTTGATTCTAATAACCCAAAATCATATACCAATTATTTACTTAATAAAGGTATAGATAAAATTTCTAAAAAATATGGAGAAGAATCATTTGAAGTTGTTATCGCAGCTATGAAAGATGATAAATTAGAACTCACAAATGAAGTGGCTGATGTACTTTATCATTTGTTTGTATTGCTTCATGATAGAGGTGTTAAATTTGAAGATGTCATATCAGTATTGAAAGAACGTCATAAAAAGTCAGGTAATTTTAAAGGTGAACGACAAGATATCAATAATTGGTAAATTGTCATAATTCATATATTGTCAAAAAATAGCATTCGCTTATACTAGTACATAGAGGTGTATTTATGTTACGAGATAAAGCGACTGCTTTTATTAATGATATGTATAAAGAATTAGAAATATCAGAATTACAAATGAATAAAAGAATACAAGAAATAGAACATGAAATTTCTCAAACTGGTACTTATACCCACACAACTGAAGAATTAGAATATGGTGCGAAAGTAGCTTGGAGAAATTCAAATAGATGTATTGGTAGACTTTTTTGGGATAAATTGACGGTAAGAGATTTAAGACATATTCAAGATGAACAAGCATTTATTACTTCAATTGAAAGTCACATTAAAGGCGCTACAAATGATGGAAAAATCAAACCCATGATCAGCATATATAACAACCAAATAGAAATTATGAATGAACAGTTGATTAGATATGCAGGATACGAAGATAAAGGTGACCCTAAATCTATCGAAATGACGAAATTAGCACACCATTTAAATTGGCAAAGTCAACATACTGATTTTGATGTACTTCCATTAATGTATCGAATTAATCAACAAAGCCTAAAAATTCATCAATACCCACAAGAACTCATTAAAGAAATTAACATTAACCATAAACAGTATCCTAAATTAGCTTCACTACAACTTAAATGGTATGCAGTACCTATCATTTCAAATATGGATTTAGAAATTGGTGGTATATATTATCATACTGCCCCATTTAACGGATGGTACATGGAAACTGAAATAGGCGTTAGAAATTTTACAGACGAATATCGCTATAACAAATTAAAAGATATTGCAGAAGCATTTGATTTTGATACGACGACAACATCAAGTTACTGGAGAGATAGAGCTTTAGTAGAGTTTAATTATGCTATTTATCATTCGTATAAAGAAGCTGGTGTTGCAATTGTTGATCATTATAATGCCTCTAAACAATTTAAGAAATTTGAAGAGAATGAATGTAAAGCTAATAGAAAAGTGACCGGAAAATGGAGTTGGCTTGCACCTCCTCTTTCACCTTCACTTGTACATAATTATCATAAAGGCTATGATAATGAGGTGAGAAGTCCAAACTTTTTATATAGACAAAATCAACAAGGTTGTCCAATGCATTAGAAAGGAAGTCATTTATGAAGTTATATTATTTAGGACCATTAGGTACATTTTCACATATTGCAGCACTTAAATATAAGCCAGATGAAATCACTGAATATATTCCTAAGGCAAATTTATACGAAGTGGTTAAAGCAATTGAAGCTGACCCAGAAAACATCGCAATAGCCCCAATTGAAAATTCTATCGAAGGTACAATCAACATCATTGCCGATTCATTAACTGAACAGAAAATCCACGTTATAGACGAATTACATCTAGATATATCATTTTCTCTTTATGTTCAAAAAGGCGCAAAATTAGAAGATATTAAAGAAGTTGTTTCTATTGCCCCAGCAATCAATCAAACATCTAAATTTATTAAAAATCAAAATTTTGCATACAGATATTCTGACAGTACCGTTCAAAGTTTAGATGAAATAGATGCACATACTGGCGCAATTGCACCAATTGGTTTAGAAAAATCTAATGACGATGTTGAAGCATTATATGAACACATTGAAGACTATCCACATAATACAACAAGATTTTTAATTTTATCAGCACAAGAAAAACATGTTGAAAAAGCAACAGATAGTATTTTGTTAATTACACCTGACCAAGATAAACCAGGCTTATTAGCAAGTATATTAAATACATTTGCTTTATTTAATATCAATTTATCATGGATTGAATCTCGACCACTCAAGACACAACTCGGCATGTATCATTTCTTTGTTCAAGCAGATTGTAGCGCTGAAGATGTAGAAATGAAGAAAGTAATCACAATCCTAAAAACATTAGACTTTAATGTAAAAGTGCTAGGCAATTTTGATAAACGAATTACATAAATTAACGCCTCTGGGAATTATAATCCCAGAAGCGTTTTATTTTTGATTTCTATGTCCTGATTCATATTTTTGTATCCATTCATCTACAGTGACTTTTTCACTTAACTCGCCTATTAAAGTAAAGGGTATGTTTTTATTGTTTGTAAATCTAATACAACTTTTCCCCATATTTAATTTAGTTGGTACTTGTTCTCTGTATCTATTCTCAAACCATTCTTTCAATTCATTCATCCCATATAACCCCATATGATATAAGGCAATATGATTTTTTTGAGCACCAAGACTAATGAATGGAAGTGGTTCATCTGCTCTATTTAAATAACCTTTTGGATATTTATCTAAAGGTACTACAAATGTCGGCATACCGTATTGCATGACTAGTTCATAGCCAGGTGGTAAATGCGTTTTGATTGTATTTAGCAAATGAATATATGTTTCTTTTTTCTTTTCATCAATTTGTTCAATATAACGGTCTATGCTATTCATCATATCCTCCATTTTAATTATATATGAATAAGGTTCTCAACTTGATCTTGTTTGATATTGCTTAAATTACGGTTGTTGTATAAATAAATATCTGTCGTCTTAATGAATTTAATATTATTTGAATATTCTCCTTCAAAATGATTATTATAAATATAAATATCTTTATTCATAACGTCTTCATAACTTTTAATTAAAATACTTGGTTTACTTTTAATATCTTTAAATGTATTATCACCTATCAATATAGTTGACCCTGCTTGTCCGCCTCTATTTAATTTATGGATATCTAATGAATATTTACCTGTTGGTACAGCTAAATATCGAATACCGCCCTCACAATTTATAAATTGATTGTGTGTAACGGATGAATCTTTCGCTTTTAATAAAGTAACTGCGAAATCCCCTAATCCTTCAAAAGTATTATGTTGAATATTTATATTCTCATAAAACACATCATACATACTTGCATGAGATCCAACTGCTCTATTCCAAGGTAAAATGTTTGGATCACCTGAATTTCCGAAATAACAGTTTTCAATCAGTGCATTTTTAGTTATCGTACCATCTGTTGCCCCAAATTTAGGAAATGCTCCTTCAGTTTGAATATCTATTTGAACTGCTTCACTAAATAATCTCGTTCCACTATCGTCACGGAAACCAAGAAACTTACATTCATTTACATAAAATCCGTCTAAGCCACATGCATCAATCGCATGCCCACCTACAACATTCTTAAATGTCACATTATGTATTTGAATATTGCGTGCATGACCAATAGACATGATCGTGTTATTTGTATTATTTGTATGTCCATACGCATCAAATGTCCCACCGATAATATTGATATTACCGTGCCCATCGTAGCCATAGTATTTTTTCAATCTATGTCCGTTTTTCAGCATAGCTGTAGGCGATTTTCTGATTAATACAGCTTCATCATGTAAAATAAGCGTTGTATGTTCATATATCACTAATTCATAAATAATATGATAAACACCTTTAGGTATATAAACTGTTACTGATCCCTTCTTAGCTTGTAATAAAGCCAATTGAATACCAATTGTATCTGTTAATCCACAACCACCTTTAGCACCATAACGATTTACATTAACAATATGCTTCATACTTCATAACCACCTTAATATAGCGTATACTTGCATGTATATTTATATTACACTGAAAACATTTTATAAACAATTAGGGGGAATATAATTGAAGAAAGCACTCATTATCGTTGATTATTCAAATGATTTCGTTGCGTCAGATGGTAAGTTAACATGCGGAGAACCTGGTCAAGAAATTGAACAAAATATTCACCATAAAATCGAAACATACAACTTGAATGAAGATTTAATTTTTTATTTAATGGACTATCACCATGAGAATGATCCATATCATCCTGAAACAAAATTATTTCCACCTCATAATATCGTAGGTACAGAAGGTAGAAATTTATATAACTCATTAAAGCCTCAATACGATTCAATCAAACATTCTAATCACGTATTTTGGATAGATAAGACAAGATATAGTGCATTTTTCGGTACAAATCTTGATAGTTTATTAAGAGAACGACATATTGATACTGTTGAAATTGTCGGCGTTTGTACAGATATCTGTGTGTTACATACTGCTGTCGATGCTTACAATTTAAATTATCAAATTATTATACCTAAGAATTGTGTCGCTTCTTTTAATCAAGCTGGACACGATTGGGCGCTTACACATTTTGAAAATAGTATAGGCGCAGTTGTAGAATAGACAATGTGTTCATGTTAAAATAAAGTGACAGAATATTCAAAGCAAAAGGAGAAATTACATTGGTAAACACATTTATATTTGGACATAAGAATCCTGACACAGATACAATTGCTTCAGCATTAGTAATGGAAGATTTACAAAAAGAACTTGGAAATGACGTTCAAGCTGCAAGACTTGGAGACGTTTCTGATGAAACACAATTTGCGTTGGATTATTTCAAAGTTCAAGCACCTGCATTATTAGAAACACCTTTAAAAGACAAAAACGTTATTTTAGTCGATCACAATGAATTCCAACAAAGTGCAGATGATATTACAGATGCTACAATTACAATAGTTGTTGATCACCACCGTATCAGCAATTTTGAAACAGCAGCTCCATTATATTACAGAGCTGAACCAGTTGGTTGTACGACTACAATCCTTAAAAAAATGTATGAAGAAAATGGTATTGAAATTAAACCTGAAATTGCTGGTCTTATGATTTCAGCTATTATCTCTGATACATTACTATTTAAATCACCAACATGCACAGAACAAGATAAACAAGCTTGTGAAGCATTAGCTAAAATTGCCAATGTTGATTTAAATGAATATGGTTTAGAAATGTTAAAAGCAGGAGCTTCAGTAAAAGGTAAATCACCAGAATTCCTTTTAAATATGGATGCTAAATCATTCAACATGGGTGATAAAGTTGTACGTATTGCACAAGTTAATACTGTTGATGTAAACGAAGTTCTTGAAATTCAAGAAGACGTTGAAAATGAAATCAACGCAATTATTGCTAAAGAACAATATGACTTATTTGTATTTGTTATTACAGATATCTTAAACAGTGACTCAACTGCTATTGCTTTAGGTAAAGAACAACAAGTCGTAACAAAAGCGTTCAACACTGAATTAAATGGAAATGTCGCTGTATTACCTGGCATTGTTTCTCGTAAGAAACAAGTCGTTCCACCAATTGATGAATTATTAGGGAAATAATTTATAAGGAGTGTGCTTTAAATGGAAATCAAACAAGGTACAAACAAATTTTATGTAGGCAATTCTGAGAATGATTTTGAAGCGGAAATCACGTATCAAGACTTAGATGGCAAGACACTTGTAGTCGATCATACTTTTGTAGATCCTTCACTACGAGGACAAGGTATTGCTAGAAAATTGGTTGATGTTGTTATTGAAAAAGCAAGATCTGAAGAGAAAGTAATTGATCCAGTTTGTCCGTACGTTAAAGATGTTATGACTAAAGATGAAAGCACACATGATGTATTAAAAAAATAATCAAAAAGTCCTGACGAAATGATATCATTTCGTCAGGACTTTTTATATTTCTGTACTTTCTAATAACCGTTTAAGCAATGATTTATATTGAGGCTTTGCCTTTTCTTCTGTGCACGTATTCATAGGTGGATATTTTAAATCTTGAGCATCTTTATATGTTACTTCATCAATATAATTTGATGCTTTTTCGTAATCATAACAACTCGGAAATGCATACTTATGATTAAAGTGATCAACGACCACTCTTGATGTGGAAGATGGATTTTGTTTAAATGGTATAAATACCACGACGAGTAGTAAAACGATAATAATCACAGCTGTAATGATGAAGTACTTTTTAGACATTAAATTGAACTCCAATTTGATGTCTAATTTCATCTAATACTTTAATCGTTTCTAATGATCTTTGATGTGTATTAATAGATGATTCTACCTTATGATTCTGTACACAATTAATAAATTCAATTATTTCATCTTTCATCGTTAACGGTGAATCATTATTATATTCTTTCTGTAATACCCCTTCTCTATTAAATACTTTAATATTTGAAGGAGCACTTATTTTATCAATTAATACATAACCATTTTCCCCTACTATTTCTGAAGGACTGGGGCGGTCACATATTTTTGAATAACTAATCGTTGCTTGGAAAGTATGATAATCCAATATTGCATTACCTTGTCCATCGGCTCCAGTATCTAATTTAAAACCATTTGCTTTAATATTTTGTGGCATACCAAACAAATGTATCATCGGAGCTACTGCATAAACACCTAAGTCCATTAAAGCGCCGTTCCCTAACTCAGGTTTAAAAGCATTTTCTATGATACCTTTTTTATAGTTATCATATCTTGAAGAATATTGGTGATAATGAAAATCAGCATATCTAATTTCACCAATATCAATAAGATCATTTGTAAATTCTACAAATGGCGGTAATAATGTTGATTTCATCGCTTCCATAACAGTGACATTATATTCATAAGCAAGTTTAGATAATGCTTCATATTGTTCTTGAACAATTGTCGCTGGTTTTTCGATCAAGACATGTTTTTTATTTTTAATCGCTAATTCTGCTTGTTCAAAATGAAACGCATTAGGTGATGCGATATATACCGCTTCAAAATTAGGTGATTGACAAAATAACTCTAAATCTGTGAACGTTTCAGTAAGTTGATGCTTCTCCTTATAATAGTCTGCTCTTTCTTCAGTTCGTGAATAGACAGCATAAGGTTCAAACGATTCAACTTCTAAACCATTCTCTATAAATTTATCACTTATCCAGTTGGTACCTATAAATCCAAATCTCATATTATTTCACCTTTTCGTTATTTTTTTAAAATAAAAATTTCATAAATAAACACTTCGCTTTTAATTATAACTATTGTTAAAATATAAACAATAGAAGTATAAAGGAGACATCCATATTGACTATCGCGACTCAATTCGAAAACTTACAATCACTTTTTGATAGTGATGTAACAAAAGATATTAAATTCAGAAAAAAACAGTTAAGAGCACTAAGAAAATCTATTAAAACAAATGAAAGTGCCTTAATTTCAGCATTGCAACAAGATTTAGGCAAAAATTCTGTTGAATCTTATGCTACTGAAATTGGTTACATTTACAAAAGTATCTCTTTCATGCTAAAAGAAGTCAAGAGTTTAGCAAGTAAAAGAAACGTGAATACACCTGTATTTTTATTTCCAGGTAAAAGTTACACAATTAACGAACCATATGGCACAGTCTTAATCATCGGTCCGTTCAATTATCCGTTTCAACTTGTTATAGAACCTTTAATTGGTGCTATTGCTGCTGGAAATTGTGCTGTTATCAAACCTTCAGAACTTACACCAAATGTTAGTATTGTATTAGAAAAGATTATACAAGAAGCATTTAATCCTTCATATGTATCTTGTATAACTGGCGACCAAACTGTAACTGAAGAACTGTTAACTTACCCATTCGACTTTATATTCTTTACTGGCTCTACTAAAGTTGGACAAATTGTGTACGAACAAGCTAGTAAACAACTTATTCCGGTAGCACTTGAATTAGGTGGAAAGAGTCCAGCAATTGTTGATAAGACTGCAAATATTAAAGTAGCAGCAGAAAGAATAGCATTTGGTAAATTTATTAATGCCGGTCAAACATGTGTCGCGCCAGATTATGTCATCATCGACGCATCGATTAAACAACAATTCATTAAAGCGATTCAAACAACTATTCGAGAGTTTTATACGTCAACAGCACAAAATAGTGAAGATTATGGCCGTATCGTAAATGAACGTCATACAAATCGATTAGTGAATTTACTTAATCAAACTAATGGAGACATTGTCTACGGAGGTAGCTCGGACAGAGATAACCGATATATAGAACCGACTATTGTCGATAATGTTAAATTTGATGATATTCTAATGGAAGACGAAATTTTTGGTCCAATATTACCTATTATGACGTATGAAGCATTCGGTGATGCCATTCAATTTATAAAAAATAAACCAAAGCCACTATCACTATATTTATTTAGTGAAGACGAAAATCATACTGATGAAGTCGTAAGAAGAATATCATTCGGTGGCGGTTGTATCAATGATACACTTTTACATTTAGGTAACCATAACTTACCATTTGGTGGTGTCGGTCATTCAGGAATTGGTAAATATCATGGCAAAGCTTCATTTGAACTCTTTAGCAATGAAAAGAGCATCATGTTTAAAACAACTAAACTAGAAACTGGCGTCCTTTTCCCACCTTATAAAGGAAAAGCTAAATACGTTAGAGCCATGTTTAAAAAGTAATACAGAAGTGTTACTGAGAGCCACACAATTAATTTTAAGCATACAAAATAAGCATATGGTATAGACATTCATTTACGTCTTAACCACATGCTTATTTTATTTATACTGACTTTCAATGAGTTGCTGCTTTTTATTAAATAAAGTTGGATATGACAAGAAGCCTAATATCACACTCGCCATTGTAGCACTTGTTAATAACATAAATACGATTAATATTTGAAAGAGTACCGCTTCAATTGGATCTGCCCCACCAATGATTTGACCACTCATCATACCTGGTAATTGCACAAGGCCAATTGTCTTTTGTTGTTCTATAGTTGGTATAACACTAGACTGTATAGAAGTGATCAGTTGCTTATGTATTGCTTGTTTAGGTGTACCTCCCAAACATAGAACAAGCTCTATCACATTTTCATTTTGTTTAACTTCTGACATAAATCTATTTAAGAACAAGATACTTAATACCATCGCATTACCAACAATCATGCCACTTATTGGTATGATGTATTGTGCTGTTGGTGGCGTAATTTTAAACCCTAATAAGATACCTTGTGTAATGACTTCTATTGCTACAAAAGCCAGTAATAATTTCCATGTGATGCCTGGTATTTCCAAACCTTTTTTTCGCGCATTTTGTGTTGCCGCACCTATTATAAGCATGACCATTAAAATGATAAAAATATGGCTTTCTTGATCAAATATAAATTGTAAAATATACCCTACTATTAACAGTTGAACAAATGATCGAATAGCTGCAATTAAAGTATCTTTCTCTAATCCTAGATTAAAACTTTTCGAAATTACTATTGGAATAATAATAAAAACAAACATTAACACGATTGATGTTATACTCATATTAATTTTTCTCCTATAAAGCTTCTGACGTTTGGTTGTTCTGAATTTTTAACATTTTCAACTGTATCAGCTAGTTCAACTTCTCCATTGATCATAACCCATATGTAATCGCTCATTCTAAAGGCTTGGTTAATATCATGTGTAATCCATATCATCGTAACTTCGTGTTCTTTAATAATTTTTTGCAATAGTTGTTCAATTGCACGTTTAGAGTTTCTATCTAATGCCGATGTCACTTCATCTAGCAATATCACTTTAGGTTTATTAACAAGTGATCGGGCTAGAGATAACTTTTGTTTTTCTCCACCTGATAATTCTTTACTATTTTTATTCAAAAAAGTTTCTGGTAAATCGACTATTTTCAAATAATATTTAGCTTCTTCATCTGTCATTTTTTTATTTTGTAGTATTAATGGCAGTTCTAAATTATCTTTTACAGTTCCTTTAATCATCGTTGCTTCTTGAGAAACTAACTGAACTTTTCTTCTAAGTTCCATTGGATTATATGTTTCAATAGATTGTTGATCAATGAATATTTCGCCACTTGTACTAGACTTTAATAAATTAATTAAAGAGAGCAGTGTTGATTTTCCTGCACCTGATGGCCCGATTATAGAAGTAATTTTACCTTTATAAATGGCACCTGTAACACCTTTTAAAATTAGTGACCGTTCTATTTCATATTCTACATTTTTAAATTGGACTGCTACACTACTTTCCAAATAAATCATCTCCATGCCTTAACCATTTTCTGTCTTATAATTGATTTTATACTTTTTCTACAAATGTTCAATATGACATTTGTAAGATAATAAGAGACTGGAATATCATATAATATCCCAGTCTCTAACTACATCTACCTAATATAAATCTGTTCTTAAACTATTGAAAATAGGAATGGCTTCACGAATTTTTTCTTGCGAATCAAAGTCTATATCAACGATTAATGTATCTTCTTCATAGTATAAACTATCAATTAATGTGCCATCTGGTGCATATGCTAAACTGTGCCCACCAAACTCATTTTCATCACAAGTACCCACACTATTACAAGCAATAATATACACTTGGTTCTCAATTGCTCTAGCACGTAATAATACTTTCCAATGATCAATTCTTAATTTCGGCCATTGTGCCGGAACAAAAATTACTTTTGCATCTTCTAAAGCTAATGAACGCGTTAATTCTGGGAATCTTAAATCATAACAAATAATCGTTCCCATCTCTATTTCATCTAACTCATATACAGTTGATTTCTTACTTCCTGAAGTTAAGAAATGATGCTCATTAAACATTGGCACGAGATGTGCTTTGTCGTAAGTATTAATACACTTTCCTTCGTTATTGACGACAATTGTTCGATTATAAATTTCATTTCCCTTTTTATATGCAATTGAACCAGCCACAATATGTTTATGGATTTCTTTTGCTTTTCGCTCTATGAAAGGTAAAATTCTTTGACCGTCTTCATCAGCAAGTTCAGTTAACTCATTTAATCGATAAGAAGTGTTCCACATTTCAGGTAACACTGCTATGTCAATTTCATCATCTAATTCATCTAACCATTGATTAATTTTTTCGATATTTTTTTCTGGTTCTCCAGGTATTACATGCATCTGATATAGTGCTATTTTCAACGTTCATCACCTACCATTATATAAATTGAACACAAACGCCTTCTGCAGCTTTTTGTTCGTTCTCTATTTCTGTCAGCTTACCAGTTTCTTTATTTCGACTAAATAATACCAAATTATATGAATGTTCATGTGCAACAACTATAAATGAATCACTTGGCGTAATATTTAAATCTCTTGGCCACGTTCCACCACTCGTTACAATTTCAACCAATTCAACATTTGCACCATCACCTAATATTTTATAAACAGCTATACTATTATGTCCTCTATTAGAAACATAAATAAACTGTCCATCATGACTTAATCTAACAGCAGCAACTTGTGAGTTTAAATCAAAGTCCTCTGGAATCGTTAATAGTGCTGGACTGATTGTTGCAAATACACCATTTTTATATGATAACACTTGAATCGTATTGCTTAGTTCATTCACTAAGTATGCGTAAACACCACTTGGATGGAATGCAATATGTCTTGGACCGCTTCCAGCTTGAACTTCTAATGTTTCATATAATTCCAATCCTTCATCAGAGAATTTAAATGTTCTAATCACGTCTGCACCTAAATCAACTGTAACGATATAATCTAAATCTGGTGTCTGTTCTGCAAAGTGTATATGGCTACCTTCTTGTCTTGCTTCATTTGGTCCATGACCTTCACCTTTATACACATCTATTAACTCAATAATTTCGCCATTTTCAGCGTTTAATTTATAAAGTCTTACATAACCACTTCCATATACAGCTTCAAATAAATATTGACCATCTTCAGAAACTGAAATATAACAACCCGTTCCTTCTTGTGAAGCTAAGCAATCATTTATATATGTTAAGCTACCATCTGCATTGATATTAAAACTTGCAACACCACAATCATCGCCATCTCTTTTAATCGCATATAAAAATTGACCATGTTGTGTTAAATATGTAGATGCTTCAACTTCGTAACCAACTTCAACCTTCTCGATTGTTTGATCATTCTCATCAACATCAAAACGATAAATCCCTTTACCATCTTTCTTAGTATAACTACCAATATAACCTTTTGTTTTCATAAAATTAAATTCCTCCCTAATTTGTTCTTTAATATCATTCTACATGAAAACGCTCAATAACTATAATAAAAACGCATACCCAATGGTACACGTTAAAATATTTATTATATGAATAACCACGTATCAAACACAGCAGATATTTAAGTAAACAACCCATTAAAAAGTTCCACTAACCAATTAAAAATACTACAAATAGCATTGACGATATCGCCTGCCATAAAGGATCCTCCTTTATATTTAAACTTTTTAATTTATCATAAAAAATTAAATATTCACTAAATATATTATAGTATTTCAATAATAGAATTTTATATTTTCCCTAAGTCGTTAATTTAAGTTCTTAACTGCATTAAAATTATGTTAAAATACAAATATATTATAAATTCAAACAGTTAGGCATTGAAATAATACAGTTAGGCAAAAGAAGTAAAATGTAAATCAATATGTTCTATAATCATAATGAAGGAGGGGCGCTATGTATCAACCTGTCCAAACACAAATAGATAAAATTGCTGCAAGTCTTCAAAATTCAAATAATCTAGATCATGTTAGTTATTTAAAGGTAAAGTATGGACTAGAAGTATTTGTAGGGAATATGATGAAGACCATAGTTATATACGGCGCTGCCCTTCTATGCCATATATTTTTATACACACTTATTGTACATCTTAGTTATTTTGCCATTCGATATTTCGCGTTTGGCGCGCACGCTAAGTCCACTTTTCTATGTACGATACAAAGCCTAATCATGTTTGTCGTTGTACCACTCATAATCATAAATACCAACATACCCTACTGGCCATTCTTAGCCATAGCGTTAGTCGGTTATCTTATCATTATAAAGTACGCACCAATGCAAACAAAGAAACACCCAATATTAGGCAAATGGAAAAAAGGACTTAAACTAAGATCAATCCTAGCAGCAACAATTTTGATAGTATTAACTTTATTCCTTAAAGAACCCTATCAACAATTAATATGTTTAGGATTAATCTTTGAAGCAGTATCACTATTACCTATATTTTACAAAGAGGAGGAAACATTATCATGAATTTATTATCTAGCCTATTTTCAAAATCAGTATCAAATATCCTTTCAGCAATCGGTGAAAAAGCGGTAATTAGAGGTTGTATGGCATTTTTAGATGAAACAGAAGTACCAGCAGAATTATTAAAAGAAAAACAATAAGATTGTTTTAGGGAAGTGTAAGGGTATATGGAATCATTTACAAATATAGAATCTTTACCATTTGGCATATTACAAATTTTATTATTTACGATTTTATTAGCTATAACTCAAAATTATCGTTATAGCAAAAGGGATTATGTTATTCTTTCAACGGGATACATGATCCCTTCTCTTGCTTTTTATTATATTTTTGGAATGAGTGCAATCGTATATGTTTGTCTATTCTATTTTATCTTTTTCTATAAAAAATTTAGATTACTAGGTATTATAAATACGCTTATTGTTGTTTTAATCTCAGTAGTTTCAGATTATATGTCTGTTTTTATAACCAAATACTTAATTGATAGTTTAAATAACGTACCTCACTTTTTCATGTATTATATGATATTTCATAGTACATTCACGATTATAATAGCATTCTTAATAAGACGATTAATGAATCGATTAAAAATTAGTTATTTATATAATAATAGAGTATATTTATTATTGATTGCTGCTTTTCTTGCTATATCATTCATGGTGTTCTACGTGTACATGCCAAAGTCTTACAATACTGAAAAAGAGTTTGAATTCCAAACTTTATTTTATGTGATCTATGTATGTGTTGCTGCTATTTTTATTATTTTAATTTCTTTCACAGTTATTAGAGAGATGGCATTGCAACGTACGAAGAAAGAAATCAATCAGTATTATAAGTATACTTTGCAGATTGAGCAGATTAATAATGAGATGCGTAAGTTTCGTCATGATTATGTAAATATTTTAGCGACTTTATCTGAATATATTAGAGAAGATGATATGGACGGTTTGAGAACATACTTTGACCAAAATATTGCACATCTTCATGATGATATGAAATTAAATGCGATAAAAATTAATGGTCTTCAAAATTTACATGTTAGAGAAATTAAGGGATTATTAACAACGAAAATTATTCAATCTCAGGAACAGAATATCAATATTAGTGTTGAGATTACTGAACAGATTGATCATATAAATATGAACATTGTTGAATTAAGTAGATGTATCGGCATCATTATGGATAATGCAATTGAGGCTTCTGAGTTTGTTGATAATCCAACGATTCAAATTGCATTTATTAAAAATGAGAAATCGATTTTACTTGTATTCATGAATAAATGTTCAAAAGATACGCCTAAGGTACATAAACTATTTGAAAATCATTATTCTACTAAAGGTCGTAAGCGTGGTATTGGGTTAACTACGTTGAAAGAAATCACTGAGAAAACAGACCATGTTTTCTTAGATACTTTTATTAATAATCAATACTTTATTCAAAAGCTTGAAATTTTAAATGATAGCAATGAGGAAGTGATTCAATGAAAATCATCATTTGTGAAGATGACCCCAAACAATTAGAGCGCATGCAGACGATTATCAATAATTATATTATGATTGAAGAAAAAGAAATGTCTATTGAACTTGCAACACGAGATCCATATGAGTTGTTGGATCACGTTAAATCTTCAAATGATATAGGTTGTTACTTTTTAGATATTCAATTAGACGCTGATATTAATGGTATTACATTGGCAAGTGAGATACGTAAGTATGACCCTATTGGTAATATTGTTTTTGTCACAAGTCACAGTGAACTGACTTATTTAACATTTGTTTATAAAGTTGCTGCAATGGATTTTATTTTTAAGGATGATCCAGATCAACTGAAGACAAGAGTGTTAGATTGTTTAGACACTGCATACATAAGATTAGGTATGCTTTCAAAAAATACAAACGTTGAAAAGATAGAATTAACGAGAGGTAGCAATTCTGTCTATGTTCAGTATGATGATGTTATGTTCTTTGAGTCATCATCAAAATCACATCGACTAATAGCACATCTAGACAATAGACAAATTGAGTTCTATGGAAGTTTAAAAGATTTATCTAATTTAGATGACCGCTTCTTTAGATGCCATAACAGTTATGTCATTAATCGTAATAACGTTGATACCATTAACACGAAAGATCGGGCAGTATATTTTAGTAATGGTGAGCATTGTTATGCATCTGTACGAAATATTAAAAAAATATAAACAAAACAGCGTACATGATTTATTTCAAATGTACGCTGTTTTTTATTCATTATTCACATTTTATTCGTGGTTTATAGCATTTCTAAATGATTCAATATCTTCTATGTAATATTTTACTTCGCCGCATTGTAAACATACTGCTGCTTTTGGTATTGCAATCGCTTTGTTTAAAATATCTTCATTTTCTTCTTTTATTAATCTAACATCAACTAGAGTACCTGGAACATTCGTACGAAGATCATCTACCATTTCTTGATTACAACTTGCACATTTCATATAAGACATCCCCTTTTAGATTATGCTCGTTCTGATTATATTTTACTCTTTTATTTTATCACTTGCAAAAAGATTCAAGCACCCATTCTCAAAAATTTTGAATGATATATATATAGGAAGATTTTAGTTGTGTTAAAAATTTTATATAAAATACATAAAATAATAGTGGAATATCTATAGTGTTTATGGCATAATGATATCAGATGATCATCTAATTATTTAAGAGATGAAAGGAGGTCAATATGAAACCTTTCCCAATCTTTTTATTTAGTATTGTATGTATGGTCGCTACATCATTCAATACGTCACGAACTGCACACGCTAATAATGATATGACACCTATTGGCTTTCAATTTTATGCTTCTGATAATACCCCGATATCAAATGAAACTTTCCAATTACATTTAGACCAAGAAGTTAAATCTTTAACAACTAAATCTGATGGTTTAGCATTTATAGAAATTCCTAATAAGAATATTAAGCCTCACTACACTTTAACCACTTCAAATAATCAAATTTTTACTGTTGAACCTAACAAGTTATATAGATTGACTTCTTCTAGCAATAACCAAAGCAATATAACGAATACAAATAATCAATCCATTTCAATTAATGTACTTTCAAAAACCTATCACCCTTTAAATAATGTGGAAGTTAAACTCATTGCAGATAAGCAAGAACTTTCTGGCATAACAGATCAAAACGGTAATACTACAATCAATATACCCACTACATTTCTTAAGTCTACTAAATTTAATGTGAAGATTAACGGCATAGATAGCCATTCAACGATTACACTAGGAGAGGATAAATATTATACATTTAATTCTGACGATAAGACTACTTTAACTTTTGAGCAAAATACAAATCAACATACTCAAATAGATCAAGTTCAACAAAGTCAAAGTCAAATTACAGATAATCCGAATTCTAATCAAATTCCAAGTCAAAATCAGACATACCAAATCTCAGTCATTAAAGACTCTTTAATTCCAAACCCTAATAAACTTACTAACGATTACACTAATAAAGAAAAAAAGACCAAATCAGAAACATCAAAGCTTCCTGAAACTGGTCAAAGTTCAAAACATTACTTAAATTATTTAATAAGTGCATTACTCATATGTATTGCATCAATTCTATTTTTTATATTCAAAAAGAAGCGGTCTAAACAATAGCATTGTATTTTGAAATGATTTTACCGTCTTCAATTATAATTGGTTTACCGAGATGGTTAATACTATTAATATGTTCGAAGTACTTTTCACCTACGATTTGAAACATCAATTGGGACAACAACGCATTTGAACAATATGTTCGATTAGCATCCCAACTTTCAAATCTATATAATCTTTTTAACAAATTGCAGAAGCCTATATGAGATCCTAATATTATCCACGCATCTGGTTCATACTTCATAAATTTATCCACATACTTTTTAGAAGAACCAACATGATTCTTCCAAATGACGATATTAACATATACTTCAGATTTTTTTCGTTCGTACCACATATACTCTATGATAGCTTTTAAATGAATTGCTGTATTAATCATCTCTTTTTCATTACTCGTTCCAATTGTAATCGATTTTAAAAATGGTTGGTCATATTCAATGCTTTCAAGTATGGCATATAATTCATCTTTGCTCGGTACTTTGAGATTATGAGATAAAGCTTTTAATTGATGACACTTGTCATTTTCTAGTCTTGGGGATATTAAAACATTACGCTCATATCGCAAATATAAACCCTCCTAATTTTTAAATATAAAAAAGGGAGCAATCACAGAAATATTGTGATTGCTCCTTTATTTTAATTATTAGATTCGATTTCAGATACAATTTCTTTTGTTTTTTGTTCTAATTCTTCAAAGTCTTTTTTAAATACAAATGCTAAGACAGCAATACCTGCCCCAACAGCAACTGTTGTTATAGCAATTAAGATGAAAAAGAATTTGAATATCCCTTTAATACAATCCATTGAAGTCACCTCATTCATCATTTTCTACCTCTTTCATCATAACATAATATTTAAAATACATAAAAGATATTATCCTTTTCTAAGTGAGATATTATCGATATATAGATATTTTAGTATAATTTCACTTCATATATGTATCATTTCATCATTAATATGCAAAATAAATAATTAAATCAAATAAAGTATTGAAAAAATTTTGTATTATTGTTAATATTCTGATTATTATTTAATTGGAAGGTGTATATATGAGTAATATTAAGAAATTCAGTCAGTTTATCAATAAAACATTTGTATTTTGGATGCTTTTGGCAGCAGTGTTAGGCTTTAGCTTCCCAAATATCATTGCTCAAATAGCACCTTACATTCCTTATTTATTAGGAATTGTAATGTTTGGAATGGGCATGACTATTTCTACAAATGATTTTAAAGAAGTATTTAAATCTCCTAAAAGTGTGTTAATTGGTGTTATTCTTCAATATACTGTAATGCCTGTTACTGCATATTTAATCGCTAAAGGTCTTAATTTAAGTCCTGACGTAGCATTAGGTGTTATCTTAGTAGGTTGTTGTCCTGGTGGAACTGCATCAAATGTTATTAGCTATCTAGCTAAAGCAAATACTGCGTTATCCGTTTCTATCACAACTGTGTCTACATTATTAGCACCTATTGTTACACCTAGTTTAATTTATTTATTCGCAAGAGAATGGTTACAAGTATCATTTGCATCTATGTTTATATCAGTAGTTCAAGTTGTATTGATCCCAATTATATTAGGTTTTATCGTCCAAAGATTCTTTAAACCAGTAGCTGAAAAATCTATTGATATTTTACCTATTATTTCGGTAGTATCTATTTCACTTATTCTTGCAAGCGTAGTTGCAGGTAATAAATCACAAATCATTGAAACTGGTCTAATTATGTTTGGCGTTGTGTTATTGCATAATGTCTGTGGTTTAACAATCGGATACCTATTAGCGAAATTATTCAAACTTAACCGACCAGATAAACGTGCCATTTCAATAGAGGTTGGTATGCAAAATTCTGGACTTGCTGTGTCACTAGCAACAGCACATTTCAATCCCTTATCCGCTGTTCCAGGTGCAATATTCAGCTTTATCCACTTAATCACTGGACCTACAATTGCTATTATATGGTCTAACCAAACTAAAAAGACTAACAAAGCGCAGTCTTATACAACATCAACAGATCAAATATAAATATTAAGGAGCAAGAGACATTAAATTGTCTCTTGCTCCTTTATTTCAAAAATATATATTCTAGCTGTTCTATAAGCGTCATTTAATAGATTATCTTCTATACCATTCTTGCCATATTTTCTTTACGTAAATATATCCTTGATTCCACATTTTACATACCCCCTTCTCACATAATCAGTGAGATAATTGGTAATTCAAATATAACATGGTAATAAATTACATAGGTTAAGCGATTATTACAATCTCTTTAACATCATATTTCCAATTATATGAGAGGATTTACGTGACAAAGTACATAAGTTCAATCAAAATAAATATAAGAGGAGTGATACTGTGCAAAATGTTAAGATGCAAACATTAGAATTTAGAGGTAACCATTATGATTATGGTGTTGCCCAAGCAGAATGGTTAAAGTATACTAAAATGTTGCAAAATAGAGAAAAAGAATGGCGAATTAGAAGACCCCGCTTCGATATTAATATAGATGAAACAAAAAATATATATCAAAAATTCGCACCAAAAATTTGGGACGAACTAATGGGTATTCAAGATACATTAAAATTTCCGTTAGAAACAATCTTGTTAAACTATGGTCATTATAGAGTATATGCTAAAGATAGTGGTTGTTCCATCTTCTTAGGAGAAGATTATATGGTTAGAAACTATGATTATAGTCCTGCTACATATGATGGAAGATTTAGTCTATTCCAACCTACAGATGGTGGATATGCACAAATCGGCCCTACTTCCAGAGTAACAGGCAGAATGGATGGCATGAATGAACATGGTTTAGCGATGGGCTATAATTTTATGCATCGTAAAAAACCTGGTGATGGATTTGTTTGCTATATGATTGGAAGATTGATTTTAGAAACATGTAAAGATATCGATGATGCTGTTAGACTATTAAATGAAATTCCTCACCGTAGCTCTTTTAGCTATATTTTAATGGATAAAACAAACAAAAGGTTTACTGTAGAAGCGACACCTAGAGAAGTTGTTACTAAACAAAACAATTTATGTACTAATCATTTTGAAATATTAAGTCATGAGAATCGAAATTATATTAAAGAGTCTGTCGAAAGATATAATCGAATCGACCAAATCACAAATGACGAAATGTCTTTACAAGATGCTTTTCGATATTTTAATGATCCTCAGTATGAAATATACAGCAAGTTATTCAAAAGTTGGTCGGGTACGATACATACATCAGCATACATACCTAGCCAATTAAAAATGAAAATTGCACTTGGTGAAAATGGTACCATACATACATTTGATTTCAAAGAATGGTTAGATGGTAAATCCATTACCCTCCCAACAATAACAGGTCAGATTGATTCAGACATTCTATTTGCTAGTGAGTGAATGAAAATAGGCTGAGACTTAGAAGTCTCAGCCTATTTCTATATTATTTTATATAAATATCTCCGTTATCTGTATAACTTTCAATAACGTGTTTCCCTTTCCCTACTTTTTCGCCATTAAATGCTTTATTTTCAATTTTTGTATTGCCTGATTCAGATTGTAGTTGTAACAAAGTATTCTTAGGTGGATTCATATAAGAAATTGAAATATCTCCGTCTTCTGTTGATGATTTAATATCGCATTCATTTTTAAGTTGGCTAATATTAATATTACCAAGAGATGTAATCATTTCACTATTGACGAGACTACTTTTATCGACAGATATATTACCTGTTTTGATTTCACCTGTAAACTCCGTTAAATCCGAATGTTTAACTTTAACGCTTCCTAAGTCTGTCATCGCTTTAGCATGTTTCAAGTTTACATTTTGATAAACAATGTCACCTGTGTCCGTTATCATATTACTATTGTTACTTTTAGCATCACGAACTGAAATGTTTCCTGTATTCGTTGTAATGTTAAATGATTCGTAATTTTTAGGTGGCAAAGTGATTACTAAGTGATTAATGGTTTTTCTAAATGGAATAAAGTTGGCATTAAATTTGTATTTATTTTCTCTCTCCGTAAAATGCAATAAATTATTTTCTATGCTCGCATTAACGTCTTGATTACCATTATATTTAATACCTAAATATTTCCCTTTCTTAACTTCAACATTTGTATTTTGCCCATTCACGATAACTTGTTCAACTTGGTTGTTTTTATATATTTTTTCATATGTTTCTTGCTTTTCATATTTATTATTAACCGTGAACCATAATATCGTTCCTAAAATGCCAAAAATTAAGAAGATGCCTAGACCAGATAAAAATAACTTCTTCATGATTCAGCACGCCCCTTAACGAGTTTCACACACCATCTTAAATATTTTAAGATACCTTTGTAACTCACTTCTATTAATTTTAGCCCTGCTACTAACAACATAAGTCCTAATCCTAAGAAAGAGATTGAAAAAATGATATTTGTAATATCTACCCAATAAAAACCGTGAACAAATACATTGATCACACTAACGATAGGACCTAACATCATTAAAGCGCCGATAACGACTACGATGAGAAGTAAAAAGGCAATGATAAGAAATGGAATAATAATAAAAAATATACTAAAAAAGCTCAACCCTAATGTCGCTAAAATTGCTTGAAATACATTCTTAAAATTGGGTGATAGCTCAGCATCATGAATGGCACTTGTTGCGTATATTTTCTTGGCAATTGCTTTAGGTTCACCAAGTTCTTGTATCAAACTTTGTTCATCTTCTGATTCAAAAAATTTCGTTTCATATTCGTACATTATTTTATCTCGCTCTACTTTAGGCAGTCGAGATAATTCATCCTCAAGGTAATTAAGGAAGGTTATTTTATCCATAGAAATACCCCTTATATTCTGAAGTTAACCTTACATTATTCATTATTTTACCATTCTTTTTACAAACAAACTTATATTATCATTTGAATTATTTGATTTCAAGTTATACCCATATGCTATACTAATTTCAACATAGAAATAAGGGGGTAATGATGTGAAAGAATTAATTAAACCGAGTAAGCTTTCTAAAGGTGACACTGTAGCAATTGTCTCTCCTTCATCAGGTTTAGCTGGCGAAAAAGACATATTATGGAGAACTGAAGTTGGTATACAAAGATTAAAAGATGAGTTCGGATTAAATGTCAAAGTCATGCCACACGCATTAAAAGGCGCTGACTTCACATATAACCATCCAGAAAAACGAGTAGAAGATTTACATCAAGCACTACAAGATCCAGAAGTTAAAGCCATTATCTGTACACTAGGTGGAGATGATTCTGTACGATTATGGCCATACATAGACTTAAATATTATTAAGGATAATCCTAAAATTTTCAGTGGATATTCTGACACGACTGCACTTCATTTTATGTTTTATCAAGCAGGTGTTTCTAGCTTCTACGGGCCATTGTTATTAACGGATTTTGCAGAAAATGTTCAAATGGATGACTACACTGTTCAATCGATCAATCAAACGTGGTTCCAAAACGGTGTTGTTGGTAATGTACCTACTTCACCACAAATTAGAAAATACGGTTTACAGTGGGATGAAAAGAACAAAAGTATCAATCGAGAATCTTTTGATAATAACGGATATGAAATTCTAAATGGTTCTGGCAAAGCTACAGGACATCTTATTGGCGGTTGTATGGAATTATTCCATTCATTAAAAGCAACTGATGTGTTCCCTAATAAAGATGTCTTTGATGGTGCTATTCTTTTCATTGAGACTGCTGAAGTTCATGCTCCACCATGGTTGATGGAAGATTATGTTCGCGCATTTGGTTCTATGGGTATTTTTGATAGAATTAATGGCGTTATTATCGGAAGACCTCAAGACGATGTATATTATGAAGAATATAAAGAAGTCTGGGTTAAAATGTTAAAAGAGTGGCATCAAGAAGATATGCCTGTTTTTTATAATGCTAGTTTTGGACATAATGAACCAAAATGCATTATTCCATACGGTGTACAAGCTGAATTAAATATTGATAATAAGACATTTACAATAATCGATAATGCTGTAGATTAATTATTCATTTTAAAGTATTGTACTTTGCGAAATATTTCAGAATTGTTATAATATTAAGTATATAAAAGGGGGATTTTTATAATGACAAAGTTAGCTACATACTATGAACAGGCACAACCCATTAAAGAATATGTTAATGAGATGACCACAAATAAAGAGCAATTACTCGATATTTATCAATCTTTCCAATTACCTAAAAATGACGAACGATTAGATAAAATTAAAGATAAAAATTATAAAGTACTTGTTATTACTGAAGATTGGTGTGGAGATGCAATGATGAACATACCTGTTCTATTAAACATTGCTGATTACGCTAATATTGAAGTGAAAGCTTTCCATCGTGATGAAGATACTAATTTAATTGATCAATACTTAACAAACGGTACTGCTCGCTCTATACCTATTTTTGTATTTTTAAATGAAAAGCATGAACAAGAACATGTTTGGGGACCAAGAGCAATCAGCGTCCAAAAATTTGTAGAAAATATTCGTAAAGATTTACCAAGTAAAGACGATCCAACATATGCTGAAAAAGAAAAAGAAGTACATCATAGCATCCATGAAACTTATCAAAATAAAACAGAATTTTGGGATGACGTATATGAATCAATCGTTAGTTCAATCTCATAATCAGACGTACAAAGGCTCGGACATTCAGTCCGAGCCTTATTTATGTATGTGTGCCCCTATTCAACTTAGGAGAATTTCTCGCCATCCCCATGGCTACTAATATAACTATACTTCAAATCATTAAAAACAGAAAATTCATGTTATCAAAGTTAACATCTAAATTTGGGCATGTGAAAAGCGCTCGTCCGGGAATTAACGAGCGCTTTTCGGGGAAGGGTTATTAATTAAGGAAACATGTATTTTTATAAAGCCGGGAAACTTTATAAAAATATCTTGAATCATTTTATGATCCATTTCAACGTTACAATTACAGATAACTATCAAAACACGTTCTACACAAAGTCATTTACAATCATGAAAAAACATATACGAAATAGTTTTGAGGAATTGAATGGATTGTGCTTCGTGTTGTGTTATCTATGACTAAAGTATATCAGTGAGATAGGAATTTTTGTTGATTCATTCTTAACTCAAATATTTCATTTCTTAAGTGTATTTTACAACTATTTTTTTAACAGTTAGGCATGCCTAACTGTTAAAAAGACGATTAAATCAACATGCAATAAAGCTGCCTAACTGTTAAAAAGACGATTAAATCAACATGCAATAAAGCTGCCTAACTGTTGAATAATGACACTTTTTAAAATTTTGATTGCTGAATATTCTGAATTTAGCTATAATGACATCAATTGGACACAATTACTATAGGGGGAATTTGATGAACAAGAAAATTAAAAACAGGTGGCTAATTGCTGTTGCAGCTGTTGGAATACATATTTCAATAGGATCTGTTTATTCATGGAGTGTATTTACGAAACATATTCAAAATGATTTAGGTTTTACATTAAGTGAAGTATCAAGAATATTTAGTATTGCAATATTGTTTTTAGGGCTTTCTGCAGCTTTTATGGGACATTTCGTTGAGAAATTTGGTCCACGTTTATCCGGACTCGTTTCTACGATATTTTTCATCTCAGGATTGTTACTTTCTAGTTATGCGATTTCCGTCGAGAGCTTGCCCTTACTTTACTTAGGATATGGTGTGTTATCAGGTATTGGGCTTGGTGTTGGATATATTGCACCTGTATCTACATTAGTAAAATGGTTCCCCGATAAGCGTGGTATGGCTACAGGATTAGCAATTATGGGATTTGGATTCGCATCAATGATTGCCAGTCCAGTTATAGAATTTCTCATTACACATTTTAATCTTGTATCGACTTTTATTATTTTAGCAGTCGTGTATTGTATTATCATGCTGATCTCTAGTTTATATTTAGAAAGACCACCAGAATATTATAGACCTAATAGTTTTAATCCTCAAAAGGATAAAAAGAAAAAGCCAGACTTAGTTCAAATGTCTGCCAATGAGGCCGTTAGAACTAAAAGGTTTTATTATTTATGGTTAATGCTCTTTATCAATGTTACTTGTGGTATAGCGATTTTATCAGTAGCAAGTCCAATGGCACAAGAAATTGTAAACTTAACACCTGCCAAAGCCGCGACAATGGTTGGTATTATCGGTGTGTTTAATGGACTTGGACGACTCATTTGGGCAAGTATTTCTGATTTTATTGGCAGAACAAATGTCTATACAATTTTCTTTGTCATTCAAATCGCATTATTCTTATGGTTACCAATCGTAGATAGTCCAATGCTGTTTCAAATTATTCTATTCATCATCATCTCTTGTTATGGCGGTGGTTTCGCTTCTATCCCCGCTTATATCGGTGATATATTTGGTACGAAACAACTCGGTGCCATACATGGCTATATATTAACGGCATGGGCAGCAGCTGGATTGGTTGGACCTTTTATATCGGCAACTGTCAGAGAAATTACACAAAGTTACATGGCAACTTTATATATTTTCGCAGCATTCTTTGTCGTAGCTTTAGCGATTTCATTCCTAATTAGAGTAGATATTAAAAGAATTAAAGAAATGCAAGCACAGTAACATCAAATAAAATCACATAACAAAACCTCCAAATCTTTAAATAAACAGATTTGGAGGTTTTAATATTCATATTTAAATATTTTAAACAAATAGACTTATAAATAGTATAAAGATAATACCTGAAACTGAGATAACTGTTTCAAGAAGCGTCCATGATAAGAATGTTTCTTTCATCGTTAAACCGAAATATTCTTTAAACATCCAGAAACCTGCATCATTCACGTGTGACGCGATTACACTACCAGCACCAGTTGCTAATACGACTAATGCTAAATTAGCATCTGATGATTCTAATAATGGCATAACAATACCAACCGTTGATATCGCAGCAACTGTAGCAGAACCTAATGCTAATCTTAGTACTGCTGCAACAATCCAAGCTAATAATATTGGAGACATTGCAGTATCTGTAAATAGTGACTCAACTGTTTTACCTACGCCACCATCAATTAATATTTGCTTAAATGCTCCACCGCCACCGATGATTAAGAGCATCATACCGATTGGATAAATGGCATTTGTTAATGTATCCATAACTTCTGTAACTTTATATCCTCGTTTAAGTCCCATTGAATAAATAGCAAATAATACTGAAATTAACATTGCAGTACCCGCTTCACCAATAAAACTAATAAAACCTAAAATACCTTGTGGGTTTTCTGGTGAACCTGTTAATAAATCTACAATAGTAGAAATAAGCATAATGAATACAGGTAATAAAGCTGTTAAAGCAGAAATTCCGAAGCTAGGTGTTTCGTCTATATTGAATGTTTTTTGTTTACCTAATGAAGCTAAGTCACCTGACTTAGTAAATGCTTCTGGAATTGCTTTTTTCGCAAATTTTGTAAAAATAGGACCTGCAATAATCGTTACTGGTATTGCAACAATAAAGCCGAATAGTAATACTTGACCAATATCTGCACCAAATTCTTTAGCGATCATGACTGGACCTGGGTGAGGTGGTAAAAATCCATGCGTAACAGATAATGCAGCTGTCATTGGAATACCTAAGTATAATGTTGAAACTTTAGACTCTTTAGCAATTGTAAAGACAATCGGAATTAATAATACTAACCCTACTTCGAAGAATAATGCTATACCAATAATAAATGATGCTGTTACAACTGCCCATTGAATGCGTTTTTGACCAAATTTATTAATCAATGTATGTGCAATTCTAGTTGCACCGCCTCCGTCTGCTAGTAACTTACCTAACATAGCTCCGAGACCAAATATTAAAGCAATGTGACCGAGTGTAGATCCCATTCCTGTTTCAATTGTACCAATGACTTTGCTTAGTGGCATACCAAGCATAATACCTGTTAACATAGCCGTGATAATCAGAGATACAAATGTGTTAAGTTTTAGCCACATAATTAAACCTAATAATATTACAATTGCAAGTGCTACAATTAATAATGGTGCAATTTCTGAAAACATATAAACATCTCCTTATGAATGTGTTGATTGAAATTCTGAAATTAAATCGTATTCTTCATTTAATTTACGACTTAAATTGATGTAAATTGGGATTAACGATTGGTAAATATCGACATTCTCTTGGTTAGGTTCATGTTGATATGTTTTACCGACCATTTCGCTTAAAACTTCAAAATCCTCTATCTCCCCAATAGCTTTTAATCCTAATATACAAGCACCTAAACAAGAACTTTCGTAACTTTCTGGTACTTCAACGGAAGTATCAAATATATCTGCCATCATTTGGCGCCATACTTCACTTTTAGCAAATCCACCTGTTGCTTTAATTTGTTCAGGTGCTTTATCCATCACTTCTATTAAAGCGAGATATACTGTATATAAATTAAGTAGAACACCTTCTAACGCAGCACGTATCATATGTTCTTTTTTATGAGACAGTGTCAAACCAAAGTAACTACCTCTTGCATTCGCATTCCAAAGTGGCGCCCTTTCACCAGCTAAATATGGATGGAATAACAAACCATTTGCCCCAGGTTTTACTCTACTTGCAATCTTAGTTAAGACATCATATGAATCAACGCCAAGTCTTTTAGCTGTTTCAACTTCACTTGCTAACAATTCATCTCTTAACCATCTTAGAACGACACCACCGTTATTCACCGGTCCTCCGATACAATAATGATCTTCTGTTAATACGTAACAGAATATTCTACCTTTATCATCTGTCTTTGGTTTATCAATAATTGTTCTAATAGCACCGCTCGTTCCAATCGTTACAGCTACTTCTCCTTCACGATAGCTATTAACACCTAAATTGGACAATACACCATCTGAAGCGCCGATTACTATCGGTGTATCTTCATTGATGCCCATAATATCAGCATAATTCTTTTTAACTTGTTTCATAATATGTGTTGTTGACACTAATTCAGGTAATTGTGTTTCACTAATTTCAAGCAAGGATAAGACATCTTTATCCCAATTTAATGTATTCAAATTCATCATACCTGTCGCTGAACCAATTGAGTGGTCCATAACGTAAGTTTCAAATAATTGATAGAATACATAAGTCTTAATATCTATCCATTTCTCAGTATTCTTGAATATATCAGCATGTTCATGTTTTAACCAATAAATTTTTGATAATGGAGACATTGGATGAATAGGTGTACCTGTTCTTTTATATATTTCTAATCCATTATGTTCATTATTTATCTTATCTGCGTATTCACTTGCTCTATTATCTGCCCAAGTGATACATTCAGTTAATGGCTGATTGTCTTTATCCATTGCTATCAAGCTGTGCATCGCACTACTGAAACTTAATAATTTGATTTCTTCTGGCTTAGCACCAACTTCTCTAATCACTTTTTTTACTGTAAATAGTACAGCGTCGAATATTTCTGCAGGACTTTCTTCTGCAACGCCAATCTCATGGGTCGTCATTGGATATTCTATATTATGTTTTTTCAAAAAGTTCCCTTCGCTATCATAAATAACAGCTTTAGTACTCGTTGTACCAATATCTACACCAATCATATATTTCATTACAAAATCCTACTTTCTATCTATATTAGTTTGAGAATTCCACAAGACATCAATTTGTTCATCAACGTCATCAAAATTAAAATGAAATGCTTCTTTCATTTTATTTCTATCTTTATTTTCAATCGCTTCAATATATACTTTATGGTTATGAATCACTCTTTTAAAATCTTCAGGTTCATTCTGCATTCTTTTTCTCATTGAAATTAAAACTAAACATTCCATAACTGGCGTTAAATTGTGCCATATCATTTCAATATATTGATGGTGAATAGCAGTGATCATTGATTCATGAAATAGTAAATCCAATCTCGTGAATTCATCTGCATCTTCAAATTCAACAGCTACAGTCATCATTTTTAATATTTTATTCAGCTGTTTAATCACTTCATCATTATTTTCAACTAGTAATCTTTCAAATACAAATGACTCTAACATCAACCTAATGTCATATATTTCTTTTTGGTTTGCTTTAGATAAACCCATAACAACTGCTCCCATACGCTCTAAAGATATAAGTCCATCTTGTTGCAGGAGTTTAAGTGCATCTCTTACTGGCGATCGACTCACTTCAAATTGTTGAGCAATTTTATTTTCACTTAACTTATCGCCTTCTTCTATAATCTTACTTATAATTGCTAGCCTAAGTTCACTCGCTACTTGCTCTCCCGTTGAACGATGCTTTAACCATTCGCTTGGATAATGATAATGATGTTTCATAAAATACCTCCAAACTTCGTATACTTGTATACAAGTTATTGTAAACGTTTTCGAATTATTTGTAAACGGTTACTGCTCATTTTTTAAAATACAAAAAAGAGTTTAGGAAATTTTCAAATCCCAAACTCTTATAAATATAGCGTTATTCTATTGATAATCGATTTAGTACAACTTCCCCTAATGCTTTACTCGCCGTTAACAAAGCATCTTCATTTACGACAAATTTCGGACTATGGTTAAAGTGTGCTTTATCAATTCCATATGGTTTGCATCCGACAAAGAAAAATGTACCTGGTATTTTTTCAAGATATATCGCAAAATCTTCAGAACTCGTTAATTGTTCATGTTCTTTTAAAGATTCAAAATAATCACCTTGACTCGTTGCTAAAATATCTATTAAGTAATCTGTTTGTTTATAGTGATTGACTAGTGGAATACAATCTAATTCATATTTAAACTCACATCGTATATTAAATGTATCTTCTAATCCTTTAATTAACTGCTCTATTTCATCATGGATTTGATGCCCAATACGACTTTCCATATATCTCACATCACCAGCTAATTCAACACTATCTTGTATAACATTTAATGATCCTAAACCATTAAATGAACTAATCGTAACGACGCCCATATCAAATGGATTCAGCCTTCTCGATACAACTGTTTGAACATTCGTTACGAAAGTACTCGCTGCCATTATGGCATCGTTCGCAAGGTGCGGACTTGATCCATGACCACCTTTCCCTTTAACTTTAAGATGAAATAATGATCTACCACCCATTGTGGGACCTTTCCTATATGAAATAACATCAGGTGTATAATCAGGGAATAAATGAATACCATAGATTTCATCCACACCATTTAAATATCCTGACTGCATCATGTCAATCGCTCCACCTGGTGCTAACTCTTCGGCATGTTGATGGATAATCATAATCTTACCTGGTAAATACGCTTTAAGTTCGATCAAACATTCCGCAAGTATTAATAAGTATGCAGTATGTGCATCATGCCCACAAGCATGCATCCACCCTTTATTTTTAGAACTAAATGGTAATCCTGTATCTTCAGTAATATTTAAAGCATCAAAGTCTGCTCGTAATGCAATTCTTTTTCCAGGTAAACTGCCTTCAATCTCTACAATCAGTCCGTAATTACCACCAATGCGTTTATGTATAACGACATCTTTATTTTCATAAAATGCTTCTATATATTGTGAAGTCTTCACTTCAATAAATGACGGTTCAGGATATTGATGTAAATATTGATAATGCTTAATCATATCTTGTTCTTTTTGTTCAAGCTTTTTGAATAGTAAACTACGTAACATAGATTCACCCCCTCAATTTCATAAAAAGTAACTACTACGAAATGTAGTAGCTACTTTTTTTCATTTTTATCTTTTAATTTATCTGGATGTTCATCAACTTTATCTTCTTTTTCAAATTTCGCTAATACGGCTGTTAAGAAAAATCCTAGTCCAGCTCCAATCATTAATGAGCTAGGTGTACCGTGGAAAAAGAAACTTGCGACAATACATATTATACCAATAATGATATAATGTTTAATAAATTTTTTACCCAAAAATATCCCTCATTCTTATGTCTAATAAGTTAAATTTAACATAGAAATGAGGGATAAACCATTAAATATTCTTATTTCTTATCATGTAATGATTGATACCCGTAAATACAGCAATACATGCTACAGATATCCATATTTGTGATACTTTCATTGTTAGTAAACCTTGATTCAATATTTTAGGTAAAAAGTCTAAAGGATTGTATTTCATCATTTTTGATAAATCTTCTCCTATTTCAGGAATAAATATAAATGCATCAAAGATATTAGGTAAAAATAATATTAATATGATGGCAGTAGTATAAACAACTGCCGATTTACCTGTAAGTAAATTAAGGATATTTAATAATGTTCCGTAAAATAGCATGATAAGTAGAAATTCACCAAGCATTTTGAAATAGTCAGTGACACTTAATTCGCCTGCATCGATAATAGTTGATGCTAATAATGTAAATAGCGTACCTAAAATCGTAAATATAATAACAATGCCAATGATAGATAGTAACTTGCCATATAAATACTTCACTCTATTTGTTTTAGAATTTAAGAACAACTGAATGGTGCCATACTGCATATCACGTACTATCGTTCTAATAGAGAACATTAATAATACAAGTCCTCCAAATACGAAGAACATAGCCAATACAACTTGTGCATCAAATGGTCCATCTAATATTTTAACAGAAATCATGATGGCTATTCCTGGAAACAATGAAATGAGAAATCCTAAATAGCCTAATGGGCTTTTAAATATTCTCGTTAAATCATATTTTACATGTTGGGCGATATTCATGATACTTCAACTCCTTTGTTAATATTAAAGTATTGATCTCTTAAAGTCGTTTTATTATTTTGAATAAACTTAGGATAAATATTTTGAGCGCTTAATACTTTTAACACTTCTTGATAATCTTGTAGTGCTTCAACTGAAATAATCGATTCTTGTTTATTACTTGTTACCACTTTGTAATTCATCGTAAGAAGATTAAGCGCCTCATTATAGTTTGAATGGTCAAAAATAAATTTGGTAACGTCTTTTGATTGAGCTTTCATATCGTAATCTTCAACGATCGCCCCATCTTTCATAAATACTGTTCTATCGCATATTAATTCAATATCTTCTAATTTATGACTTGAAATAAGTACTTTAATATTCAAATCTTTACTTACTTTTTCTAAAGTTTTTAAGACGTCAATCGAACCGTCTGGATCCATCCCGTTTGTCGGTTCATCTAAAATCAAATATTGTGGTTTATTCATAAGTGCCACTGCAATAGATAACTTCTGCTTCATACCCATTGAATATTTTTTTACTTTTTTGTCGATATAAGGCTTAATGCCAAATGACTCGATTAACATATTGATATAATCATCATCTACATTTGTCCCTAATACATTTCTAAAGAAGTTTAAATTATAATAACCCGTTTTATTTAAATATAATTTTGGATTTTCTATTAAATAACCCACTTTGTCACTATTTTCTTTGTTGAAAGTTCCTTCATACTTCATAATATTCTGGTTCATAATTTTCATTAATGTTGTTTTACCTACACCATTTTTACCTATTAGTCCGACAATTTGGCTTTCCCCAAAATCAAAGTCAATATTTTTGAGGATATGTTGCTTACCGTAATACTTTTGTATATTTTTTAATTTCACGATTATTCACCTCTCCTTTAAATTGTAATTGCATGCTTTCGCGCTTTATTGATTGAAATGATATAACTCACGATAAATAGAATCATGGAACAGCCTAAAAAGATAGACATATCGTGTGTCGTAAATATCTGAGATTGTATTGAAAAGAATTTAAGCACATAATCTATAAACTGTATTGAGTTTGGTACAATTGCACCGACTATAATCATCCAAAATATAATAGGAATATTGATCAATCTTTTATACTCAGCAAATGGCAAGATTAAGCTGATTGTTAACAAATTTCCTGCAATACTCATAAAAGTTCCTGTAAGATCAAATGATATCTCCATCCCTCTTTCTTGTATTAAAAAAGCAACAATCGTACATAAACCAAGTAGTATTTGTGTTAATAAAATAAATATTAATCCTGTTAAATAATGTGCATTAACGACTGTTGATTGCTTAACAGGCAAGCTTAAAAATGTATACTCAGAATGATTTTTATTGATTCTATTAAATAAAAAATACATTGGTACTAGGAACACGACATAGATCATAACGACGACTATGCCTAAAATACCCATTTTAATAAAGCCATTGACAGGTAATATGACTATTAATGGTAGTAACAATGTTGTAGCCAACATTAAATATAGGTATGATTTTGATAAAATTAAGTTTCTATATAAGATTGCCTTCATTTTATACCTCCATAAACCGTAACTTGATCTTTTTTCGCTTGTTTGATAGCTCTACTAAACTGAATCAACCATATGATTGCAACGATTAATAATATGATTGCTGGTGTATAGTATAAAAATATTTTCCAACCTAATAAATCAGCAAATGGATATTGTCGATTCGAATATATACCAAAGTAAAACATTGTGAATATGCCATACATAGCAACTAATATCCAAGCACCTAATTGATTAATATTTAAATGAGCAAATGTTGGATAAACGATGCTTAACGTAAATAAATTCGTTGCTACAATAAATAACCCAGCTTGAATAAATATTGTGTCTTGTTTTACGAATGCTATGACCATAATCATGATAAATGAAACACCTGTTACTAATAAGTTATATAAATAATGCCCTTTTACAATATCAACTTTAGAAATTGGTAAACTCATATAAAAGATTTGACTACTTTGTTTATTTAAAAATATCGCATGATTAATACTATGAACTGAAACTACTGCGACAAAATATACCGCTAATACATTCATGAGTTCTATATTTTGAAAAGATACAGTAAACTTCGTTATAAATACTAATCCGAAGCAGATTAAATAAAGTAAGTAATACCCCTTCTCATATTGAAAGTTCCGGTAGAAAACAGCTTTCATTTATACCACTTCCTTATCGAATTGATCTTTCTCAATTCTTACCATAATATCCTCTATTGATGGTGTTTCAACGACTACTTCATTTCCAAATAACTCAACAAATACTGAGCTTTGTCTTGTTAATCCTGAGAAACCTGTATTCGTTTCTTTCACACTGATTAATAACGATCTTAATTCATCATCAAGTATGGATTGGTCTCCTTTAATGATTCGATAACCATCTGTTAAATCATCTACACTTTCATTAATAACAATGGATCCATTTTTCAAATAAACGATATAATCAGCAATTTTCTCTAAATCTGAAATAATATGTGTAGAGAAGAAGATAGTTTTTTCTTCATCAATTAACTCTCTTTGTAGAATTTCAAGCACTTCATTACGTACGACTGGATCAAGTCCTGCAGTTGGTTCATCTAGAATGTAAAGTTCAGCATGGTGACTTAATGCGATTGCTAATGACAATTTCATTTTCATACCTGTTGAAAATTGCTTAATTTTTTGTTTATAAGGTAATTTAAATTCTTTAATATAACCTTCAAATACATCGTGGTCCCATTGTTTATAATATTTACTGACAACTTTCTCGATTGTTTTAATATTCCAGTTTTCATACATATATAATTCAGAATAGACAAAGCCGATTTTATTTTTAATTTCAACTGGAATCTCACTTAAATATTCTCCAAGTATTTTTAAATCTCCACTTTGTTCTTTAAGAAGGCCCATAATTATACGAATAATAGTAGTTTTACCAGCACCATTCGCACCAATAAATCCTGTTACATAACCTTTACGTACTTCAAAATTAACATCTGATAATTTAAGATTTTTATGACTAAAATTTAGATTTTTAACGTCTATCGCATTGTCCATTTTATTCACCTTCCTCATAAATCAAATTAACGATTTCATTGAGTTCTTTAACATCCATTCCGATTAACTTTGCTTGTTTAGTTAAATCTCTTGCTAAATCCTCTATGACAATAAACTGTTTTTCTTTCATGATTGAGGGGTCTTGTGATTTTACAAAAGTGCCTTTCCCTCTTATGGTCGTGACAAATTGCTCTTGTTCTAAATCAACATAAGCACGTTTAGTTGTTATTAAACTGACACCTAAATCACTTGCTAACTCTCTCATAGAAGGTAATGAAGCACCCTGTTCTACTTTACCTTGTAATATTTGTGCTTTGATTTGTTCTTTAATCTGTTCATAAATTGGTTGATTACTATTATTTTGAAGTAGAATCTTCATGTTTAACCTCCCTCTCTATAACTGTGTATAAAAAGTATATACATTATATACATATTTGTCAAACATATTCAACAAAAAGCTTATAAATTAGCGTTTTTAGACACAAAAAAACAGAGTGTGTATATACAATATATATACACACTCTGTTTAATTTTATTATTTTAAGTCATTGATTGCTTTAGCAATAGATTCAAATACATGTTCTATATCAGATTTTTCAATACAGCTAAACGCAATACGGATATCTGTTTTATTTAAAGCAATAATACCGATACTATACTTCTCAATTAAATGTAATCTTAATTGCTCAGGGTCTACATCTAACACTTTAAGTGCCATAAAGTAACCTGAATTAAATGCATACGGCTTCCATAATGATTTAAATTCATCACGATAAGCGACTTCTTTAGTTACTTCATATCTTTCTTTTAAAATATTCACGTTATGATCAACTTGATCTTGGAAAGAAGGATCTTCCATTGCATGAATAATTGCAGTTTGGCTTGGTAAAGAACAACTTGATAAGTTACTTCTAATTAATCCTTTTAATTTAGCAACTAATACATCTTTAACAACATCATTTTGACTACCAAATGTTAAGAAACCAACACGGAAGCCCCATGAGAAGTATTCTTTAGTTGCCCCATCAATTTTAACCGGCATAATATTTTCATGATTTAGCGCAGTTATTGCTGTAAAGACAGATTGTTTATAAACATCTTCAAAGAATAATCCATAATAAGCATCATCAACTAAAGTAATTACTTGCGTACCTTTATCAGCTAATTGTTTAATAGCTTCAACCATTTCTTTTACTTCTTCAACTACTGGTGTATAGCCTGTTGGATTATTTGGGAAGTTTAAAACGAGAATAACTTTTTCTTTATTATATTGTTCTAAAGCATGTTTGAAATATTCTAAAGTGTAACTGCCATCTTCTTCAAATGCTTTATAAGTTTCAATGTTCGCACTATGTCTTACACCAAAAGCTAATTTATAGTTCCCCCAGTTATGTTCAGGTAATAAAATTGTATCTTGGGCATCTACAAATAAGTCTCCAGCTAAAGATAATCCGTGTGTTAATGCATTTGTTACGACTGGTTTAGAAATATCATCAGCACTTAAATCAGGATTGTCTTTTAAAATTTTATGTTGCCATAATGTACGTAAACGTTCATCACCTTGTGGCGGTGCATATGGGAATATATCACTTGGATCTTGGGTACCAAATTGGTTATATAAAGCATCTGTGTACATAATACCTTCATCAGTAGTTGCCATACCGATTGTTGCATTATACTTTGTACCTTTTGCTTCTCCAGATTGTGATAAAATACCCTTTGGATAATAAATAGATTTACCTAAATCGGAAAGCATATCTAATACAACAGGATATTCTTTTTTCAGTTGTTCATTTAATTCTAATGCTAGTGGGTTCATAGAAAGTCATCCTCTTTCATTGTTATGATACTTCTATACTAGACGAGAATTATGAAAATTAAAAGTGTGTTCACTAAATTTCATCATTTAATTTTAGAAAATGATCCCTTTTTGGATAACAAAGAAATAATTGATATAATAAATAAAGTAAAGGAGCAAAATATATGTCTACAATTACAAAAGTTCTCGTTGGTTTAGCTATAATCTGCTTAATTATTGGAATAGGCATTCAAATAAGCGGCAACTCAGGCATTCAATTTACATTCGCATCAATATTATTTTTAGTAGCTGCATTTATAAGTAGAAATGGCGACCGAAAAAAGGCTAATAAAAAGAAGTAAAAAAATATAGAGACTGGAACATAAGGTAATGTCCCAGTCTCTATATTTATATTATGATTGCTTTGGTATTTTCCAATAATCATCTTTATTTTCTTTATCTAATACTTTCTTAAATCCTTTTGATTGATATGCCTCTTTTATATCTTTTACCCATTTAGCATCTTTATTTTTACTATCTACAACAACTTGTAAATATAAATCTTCTACTAAATCTTCTTTTAGAAGTCCTTTAGCTGGATCAACTTTCGAAGCGTAAACAATTGAACCTGGTATAACTGCATAATCAACTTCGTCTAAAATTCTAGGAATATTTGCAGAATCCATCGTTTTGATGTTAAGATTCATTGGATTATCAGAAATATTTTTCTTCGTGATTTTAATATCATTTTTATCTGCATTTAATTTAATCCAACCTGCTTTTTCTAATAAACGATAAGCTCTAGCTGCATTTGATGGATCTTGTGGTATAGCTATTGTATCTCCCTTTTTAATACCTTTAAGATCTTTATTTTTATTAGAGAAAATTTGTGCAGGCACTGTTGGTATTTTAGTAATATTCGTTAAATCAGCATCTCTTTCTTTATTAAACGTATCCATATACGCTTTATGTTGATCAACGTTAACATCCACACTACCTTCTTGCAAAGCAACATCAGCTTGTAGTAATTCAGTGAAGTCTTTATCTTTAACAGTATAACCTTTCTTCTCTAATTCAGGTTTAATACCTTTCAAAAACAACTCACT
The DNA here is from genome assembly GCF_045897195.1 of Mammaliicoccus sp. RAM2. Taxonomy (NCBI): domain Bacteria; kingdom Bacillati; phylum Bacillota; class Bacilli; order Caryophanales; family Staphylococcaceae; genus Mammaliicoccus; species Mammaliicoccus sp. RAM2. Next base: position 108,800 of record NZ_JBJNWI010000009.1, read on the forward strand.
ATAAGGTCCCGGTGATGTAGCAATAGTAATTTCCTTCTTTTCTTTGTCATCATTATTTCCACAAGCTGCTACTACAACTGATAAAATAAGTGTCAAAGCTAAAAATATGTATCTTTTCATAAAAACGCCTCCCTTAATTCCGACTAAACTCATCTGTTTAATTACTATATTATCATTTAGTAATCTAAAGTCAATCAAATTTTTATATGTTAAACTTTCATTAGGAGTGATAATTATGGCTTTATATCAAAAGTTAATTCAAACGAATGCTGGTGAAATGACTGTACTTTTAACATAATAAAAAAACAGAAATCCTCTATTGAAGAATTCTGTTTAATAGTTCGTTTAATATTTTGGTTTATTTCTATTCATTTTAGTTAATGATTTCCATTGTTTTTTCTTTTCAGAAGCCGCTTTTTTAGATACTTTCGAATTGTTATAAGCAATTTCTTTTTTAAGTTTTAGATAGTTGTTATATTGACTTATATCTAAATCACCATTTTTTAAAGCTTCTTGTACTTTACATCCAGGTTCAGTCTCATGTTTACAATCACTAAACTTACAATTTTGGGAGAGTAATTTAATATCCTCAAAACTGTCTATTATATTATCTTGGTCAACTGAAAGCCCTAAGCTTCTCATTCCAGGTGTATCAATTATTACACCGGTAGGCTGAATCAAATACAAGCCTCTATGTGTTGTTGTATGTCTACCTTTTTGATCATCTTCTCTTGTTGAATGAGTTTTTAAAATATCTTTGCCAACTAAATAATTTGCTATACTCGATTTTCCAACACCCGACGACCCTACTAGTGTTGCAGTCATACCTTCATAGAACCTTTTCTTAATTTGATCCATATTGATATTTTTAATCACACTAGTAGTGATAATAGGGACATTACTTAATCTCCTGTTGACTAATTGAACTTTTTCTTTGTAATCATCAATAATGTCTAACTTATTCAAAATGATAACAGGCAAGGCACCACTTTCTTTAATTTGAATCGCATATCTTTCTAACCTGTTTAAATTAAAGTCGCCATCTAGTCCCATTACAATAAACACTTCATCAATATTCGTTGCTATATATTGGTCAAGTGATTCATGTTTTTTAGATTGCCGTTTTAGCTCACTAGTTCTTGGTAATATATCAATTATCAATTTAAAATCATCTAGTTCATTAACGACAACCCAGTCTCCTATAGCAGGTATCAATTTTTGATTAACTAATTTTTGTGTAATTTCTGCTTTATACTGACTTGTGGTTGTTATGACTTTAAAATGATTTTTAGAGACGAAAGATATTCTTCCAATTTTAAATTCATCATTAAAATTATTCTTATAATATGATAATTGTTCTTCTTTAATACCTAATTGTTCTATTTTCATTTAACTCCCCATTTATATAAATTAGGAATTATGGCCACCCATACTTAAGTTAACAAGAAACAATTGATTTAAATCCAACATAATACATCACCCTTTCAAACTTATTATCATAATTGTATATGAACATATATTTTTATTCAAATTCATAAAGTATGAGTTGTCTATATGTTAAACTTTCATTAGGAGTGATAATTATGGCTTTATATCAAAAGTTAATTCAAACGAATGCTGGTGAAATGTTAGCAATTGCTAATAATGAGTACTTATTAATGTTACATTTTACGAATAAACCTTCGTTAGAAGAAGAGTTACAAATTGTACGTAAACAACTTAATTCAGAAATTAATGATGAAAGTAATCATGTTTTAGATAAGCTTGAAGAGGAATTGAATCTTTATTTTGAAGGTAATCTTTCTAATTTTACAACACCTATACATTTTAATTTTGGTACAACTTTTCAACAAAAAGTGTGGCGTGCTTTATGTGATATTCCGTTTGGCGAGACGATATCTTATAAGCAGTTAGCTGAAAATATTGGTAAACCTACTGCTTTTCGTGCTGTCGCTAATGCAAATGGTAAGAATTTTATTACGATTCTTGTACCTTGTCATCGTGTGATAGCTGCTGATGGTTCAATTGGTGGATATTCCAGTGGCATAGAACGAAAAGAAATCTTGCTTGATATTGAGAAAAATAAAAGTAACATCAGCTAATATTTTCAACCGATGTTACTTTTTTTAGTTTACTATAAATGTTTAATCATATATTTGTAGTCATGTCCACTTAGTTTTAGATCATATGATGACTTGAAACCAAGTTTCTCATATAATTTCATTGCACCTTCATTATCAAATTCACAATTTAATGATACTTGCTTAAATCCTCTTTCTTTAGCTCGTTCAATAGCATCTTCTATAAGTTTAGAAGCAATACCTCTACCTCTATATTCTGAAAAGACCGCAACTGAATCAATATATAAATCACCATTATCCGCTTCATGTTCAGGTAACGGCGTTCCTTCTAATTTAAAAGAATCTTTAAATGCAATATTGTACCAATTTTCTTCAAGTTGTTTTTCGTCAGTACCACTATAGCAATTAAGAAAACCTGCTACTTCACCATCGACTTCATATACCTGACTATGTTTATAATGGTTTCTATATTCACTCTCAACACTCGCTTGTTCAAGTAATCTTAAAACAGTTTCCTTATCATTTTGAACAACTAAAGGTAGTTCCATATCATGCCAAATCATAAACATTAACTCACTTAGTTTTTTCGCATCTTCTTTAACAGCAGGTCTAATCATATTTTCTACTCCTTTAATACAAATTAGATTCATTTTAACATAAAAATCCCCTTTCCATATGGTTTAATACCATTTAGAAAGGGGATTAGACATATCTCTAAATTTGTAATGTCGGTTATATTTACCGAATTACATCATACCTGGCATTCCGCCCATGCCGCCCATATCTGGTGCTGCTGGTTCTTCTTCTGGAATGTCTGCTACTACTGCTTCAGTAGTTAAGAACATTGCTGCTACAGATGCTGCATTTTGTAATGCTGAACGTGTAACTTTTGTAGGATCGACAATACCTGCGTCTAACATATTTACCCATTCATCTGTTGCTGCATTGTAACCAATACCTTCATCAGCATTTTTAAGTTTTTCAACTATAATTGATCCTTCTAAGCCAGCATTTTCAACGATTTGACGTAATGGTGCTTCAAGAGCTTTCAACACAATGTTCACACCAGTTTGTACATCGCCTTTCGCTTCAACTTCAGCTACTTTATTATAAATAGATACTAATGCTGTACCACCACCTGCTACTATACCTTCTTCAACTGCAGCACGTGTAGAGTTTAAAGCATCTTCAATTCTTAATTTACGTTCTTTTAATTCTGTTTCAGTTGCAGCACCTACTTTAATAACTGCAACGCCACCTGCTAATTTAGCTAAGCGTTCTTGTAATTTCGTACGATCAAAGTCTGAAGTTGTTTCTTCAATTTGAGCTTTAATTTGACCAACACGAGCGTCGATGTTTACTGAGTCACCTTGACCTTCAACAATTGTAGTGTCGTCTTTAGTAACTTGAACTTTACCTGCTTCACCAAGCATATCTAGAGTTGTTTCTTTTAAGTCTAAACCTAAGTCATCAGTAATCACTTGGCCACCAGTTAAAATTGCTAAGTCATCTAACATTGCTTTACGACGGTCACCAAATCCAGGCGCTTTAACTGCTACTGCTGTAAATGTACCACGTAATCTGTTTAATACTAAGTTTGTTAATGCATCTCCATCAACATCGTCAGCAACAATTAAAATTGGTCTATTTGTTTGTAAGATTTTTTCTAAGATAGGTAAAATATCTTGGAATGAAGAAATCTTTTTATCTGTAATTAAGATGTAAGGATTTTCTAATTCAGCAGTCATTTTATCTGAATCTGTCACCATATATGGTGAAGTATATCCTCTATCAAATTGCATACCTTCAACAACTTCTAATTCAGTGCTGAATCCTTTAGATTCTTCAATTGTAATAACACCGTCATTACCTACTTTTTCCATTGCTTCTGAAATAAATTTACCAATTTCTTCATCAGCAGCAGAAATAGAACCAACTTGTGCAATTTCTTCTTTTTTCTCAACTGGTTGAGAGATATTGTGTAATTCTTCTAAAGCTACTTTAACTGCTTTATCAATACCTTCACGAATACCAACTGGATTTGCACCACTTGTTACGTTTTTTAAACCTTCTTGAATCATCGCTTGAGCTAAGACAGTTGCTGTAGTTGTACCGTCACCTGCAACATCATTTGTTTGGTTTGCAACTTCTGCAACTAATTTAGCACCCATATTCTCATATGGATCTTGTAATTCAATTTCTTTAGCGATTGTAACACCATCATTTGTGATTAATGGTGAAGTGAATTTTTTATCTAAAACGACGTTACGTCCTTTAGGTCCTAAAGTTACTTTAACTGCATTTGCTAATTTATCAACACCAGCAAGCATAGAACGTCTAGCGTCTTCTGAAAATTTTAGTTCTTTAGCCATTTATAAAAACCTCCATAAAATATCTTCAAAAATATTATCTAAATTATTCAATAACTGCTAAAATGTCATCTTCTGAAAGGATAATATATGTTTCTTTATCTCGTTTAACTTCTGTTCCTGCGTATTGTTGATATACAACTTGATCACCTACAGCAACATCTACAGTAAGTCTTGTACCATCTTCCAGACGCTTACCTGGTCCAACAGCAACAACTTTTCCTTCGTTGGACGATTCTTTAGCTGAATCTGTCAATACAATTCCGCTAGCTGTAGTTTGTTCTGTTTCTGTTTTCTCAATAATAATTCTATCTCCCAATGGTTTTAACATTTATAAAATCCTCCTTGTCGCTAATAATGTTAGCACTCTTTATACTTAAGTGCTAACTACATTTTTATAATAATCAAATTTGGTCAAAATTACAAGCAATATAACTTAAATTTTTCTCTTTTTCTGCTAAATAAGGTACAATGTTTACATGTTTATTTTTGGAGGAATTGAAAATGCAATTTAATCGATTAACTGTTAATATTGCTACCCTATTACTATTTGGTGTTGTACAAACAATCGCAATTATTCCAAATAGTTTATACGCTGATTCAGGATTATCTAAAGTCACAAGATTAGAAATCAGCTTAACTTGGATGGCAACAACAGCTATCATTACTGTTTTATTATTATGGTATATGAACTCAAATATTAAAAACCCAACTCGATTAGAACAACAAAAGAAAGAACCATGGGTATACGTGATTTTCTGGTGTGTTGCAGGTATTATAATGGCCATGCTTGGACAAATCATCGCCGCTTTGATTAATACATATATATTTAATCAACCAGTAGAAAGTGGCAATACTCAAAATCTCATGAAGATTGCACAACAATCACATATATTAATCATTTATATCGTATTAGCAGGTCCAATATTAGAAGAATTAATATTCCGTAAATTAATTTTCGGAGAGATATACAATATGATCAAAGCACCTAAGTGGTTAAGCTTTATCGTAGCAGTATTAGTCAGTTCTTTTATCTTTTCATTAGCACATTCAGATCCAGAACATACATTAATATATGTTGTAATGGGAACTGTATTTAGTGGACTTTATGTATTAACGAAACGTATCATCGTACCAATGATTGCGCATATGGGAATGAACGGTATAGTTGTTTTGGGACAAATTGTATTTAAAGATCAAGTAAACGAACAATTAGAGAAGCAATCTCAAATTTCACAACTGATTTATCATACAATCTTGAGCATGTATAGCTAAATGAAAATAAAATAAGCATATCACCGAACTGAAGAACTCAGCCTTAAGTGATATGCTTATTTTTTGTATTTAGAGAGCGGCTAACTTCCATTATTTCGAATTCTGGTAATTAGAACGCGCTACCTATCATTATTCTGAATTGTGGTAATTAGAGGGACACTTCTTAGAGACATTTCTCACAATTATGTCCCTAACATATTCTAATATTGTTTAACGCCCCATAATACTTCTTCACATTTTTTAATAATGTATTTAATAACTTCGATTCTAGCTGATTTTTTATTGTCAGCTGGTACGACAAGCCATGGTGCATGATCTGTGTTTGTTAATTTAATCATATCGTGACTTGCTTCGATATATTGATCCCATTTTTCTCTATTTCGCCAATCTTCGTCTGTAATTTTCCATTGTTTTTCTGGTGTTTCTTCTCTTTCTTTAAATCTTCTTAATTGTTCATCTTTATCTAAAGTTAAGAAGAATTTCAAGATAATTGCACCTTCGTCTGTCCACATTTTCTCAAATTGATTGATTTCTTCATATGCACGTTTCCATTCTTTCTTAGTAGCAAATCCTTCTACTCTTTCGACTAATACTCTTCCGTACCAACTTCTATCGAATATTTCAATATGGCCGCTTCTAGGCATATCTTTAGCAAATCTCCATAAGTAATGATGATTCAACTCAACATCTGTTGGGGCACTTATTGCATTTACTTCATAACCGGTTGGATCTAATTTTTCTCTAACTCTTTTAATATTGCCACCTTTACCGGCTGCATCCATGCCTTCGTATACTAATATTAACGGAATTTTTCTTTCGTATAATGCAAATTGCAATTCTTTCAATCTATCTTGTAAGTCACCTATAAGAGATTTATATGTCTTTTTATCTACTTTATCTAATGATTGATTAAATAGGTCTGTTTTAAAATCTTCTGTAAAATCGCCATCAATTACTTTGTCTTTCTTTTTATGTAGTTTAATCGCTTTGTTCAAACGATTGATAATGTGCTGATACATTAAATTGATAGCTTCTTCTCTCTCTGTATAATCAATGATTTCCCATTCATCAGGCGATGCTTTAAGTATTTTATGCATTTCTTTATGATATACGTCATCATTAATGGCACTTTCATATTCTTGTGCTTTCCAACTTGTTAATGGATTTTCTTTCATTTCTTTTAAATGTTCTTTTCTCTTCTTATCACTAATCTCAATATAAAACTTAATAATTTCATAGCCATCATCATGGACCATCGATTCAAAGTCTTGGATTTGTCTTCGTAATGCATGATATTTGTTGTATATAGAATGTTTTATTTTGTTTGCTTGATATTCTATATAATATGCATACCAACTTCTAAAATAAATATTGATATCACCTTTTGAAGGTAAACTGTTCCAATACTTCTGTAAAAATTGATATCTTAGATCGTCTTCTGAAGGTGATTTCATCGGTACAAAGTGTGTGTATTTAGCATCAAGTGTTAAAAGAAGTTCATTTGATAGTCTCGTCTTACCTGATGCGGGAACACCTTCAAATACAATCATGATAGGAATTCCAAGTTCTTTTGTCTTCCTCGTTAATGCTGCTACTTCTAAAGATAATTGTTCATTATTTTTAGCCATTTATATACACCTCTTTTCATCTCATATTATATGCTTTTACCTTTATTTTCGCAATTTTCAATAAAATTACAACAAAGAAATGTTATAATATATTTATTAAGGGAGGTTTTAACATGTCGTTAACTTTTAAAGATTATCAATATGAACAAATCAATATTGAAGAAAAAGAAAAACAAACCAAATCATTATTAAATGAATTCGATAATGCAGAAACGGTCGATCAAGCAATTGAGGCGATTAATGAAATTAATAAGGTTAGAAACCATACTGATACGCATTATAACCTAGCTTACATAAGAGCATCTATCGATACAAATGATGAATATTATAATAAAGAAAGAGATTTCTTTGATGAAACAATGCCTAAAATACAACATTTAGATCATTTATTCTATCAATCTTTATTAAAATCTAAATTTAAAAATGATTTAATTGCACATTTTGGACAACAACTTTTTTCTTTAGCAGAAGTTGCTCTCAATACATATAATCCTTCTATTAATGACTTACTTGTTAAAGAAAATAAATTAGTAAGCGAATATGATAAATTAATTGCTTCAGCAGATATTGAATATAACGGTGAACATTTGAACTTATCACAATTCAGTAAGTACTTAATCAACGAAGATAGAGCAATTAGAAAAGATGCATTTACAGCTAGAGAACAGTTTTTTGCAGAGCATCTAGAGGATTTAGATCGTATCTATGATGATCTCGTAAAAACTAGACATGAAATAGCTTTAAAATTAGGATATGAGAACTTTGTTCAACTCGGCTATGATAGAATGCAAAGAATTGGGTACGATGCAAATGATGTTAAAATTTTTAGAGAGCAAGTTAAAGAACATGTCGTACCTATTACTGAAGACATCAAATCACAGCATGCAAAACGTATTGGCGTGGACAATTTAAAAGCTTACGATAATAATTTTACTTTTAAAACTGGTTCGCCAAAACCACAAATATCAACTGAAGAAATCGTGAAAAATGCTAAAAAAATGTACCATGAACGTTCTGAAGAAACTGGTCATTTTATAGATTTTATGATTGATAAACAATTATTTGACTTAGAAGCTAAAAAAGGAAAAGAAAGTGGTGGTTATTGTACAATCATTAATGATTTTAAATCACCATTCATCTTTGCCAATTTTAATGGCACGCAAGGCGATATTGAAGTTATGACACATGAAGCCGGACATGCTTTTCAAGTATTTGAAAGCTTGAAGTATTCTGTGCCCGAATATTACTTCCCTACTTCAGAAGCATGTGAAATTCATTCAATGAGCATGGAATATTTAACTTATCCATGGATGTCATTATTTTTCAAACAAGATACGGATAAATTTAAACTCGCTCACTTAGAAGACAATATTAAATTCTTACCATATGGTGTAGCAGTGGATGAATTCCAACACTTTGTTTATGAGAATCCAGACATTTCTTCAGAAGAACGCAGAAAAGCTTGGTCAGATTTAGAAAATAAATACTTCCCAAGCGTAGACTATGACAATATTCAACATCTTGAAAATGGTGCATTTTGGCATAGACAAGGTCATATATTTGCATCACCATTTTATTATATTGATTATACATTAGCGACAATTTGTGCAATGCAATTTTTTATTAAACAAGAAGCTGATCCAGAACAAGCATGGTCTGATTATTTAAAAATATGTCAAATTGGCGGTTCACAATCATTTATTGATATTATGGCATCTGTTCAGTTACAATCTCCTTTTGTAGAAGGTACTGTAAAATCCATTATAGAAACATTATACAAAGCAACTCAGAATATTGATCAAAGTGAATTTTAATAAAAAAGTGAGAGCGGGGCAGAAATCCCGCCCCGACATGGATGACTAGATACTACAAGAGACTGAGACATTACATTATGTCCCAGTCTTTTTTATATGGAAGAATCAAGGTAAGAGTGAGGTTCTATGTTGCTAGATTGGAGTGTCTTGCAATATACAAAGCGCCTATTTATCTTGTTTGGGCAGTCTTGATAAATACAGAGCCTCAACATTGCTTGTCGCGCTTCACTTGCAATATTCAGCCTCCCAACATTGCTTGTCGCGCCTCACTTGCAATATTCAGCCTCCCAACATTGCTTGTCGCGCCTCACTTGCAATATTCAGCCTCCCAACATTGCTTGTCACGTCCCACTTGCAATATTCAGCCTCCCAACATTGCTTGTCGCGCCTCACTTGCAATATTCAGCCTCCCAACATTGCTTGTCGCGCCTCACTTGCAATATTCAGCCTCCTATTTCTAAAAATATGAAAAGGAGTCTAGAACATTTCTGTCCCAGACTCACTTTTACTTGATTTATATTTATGACTTTGAAAATCTTCGCATTATGAATAATATGATGAATCCTAATACAAGTACGATTGCGATTGAAATACCAATGATAAGCGGTTTAGAAACATCTTTATGATCAGAAGCTGTTTCAAAACTTTCTGTTGTTGTTTTTGTTGTTTCTATTTTTGTATCATCATCATCATCTACAGATGTTGTTTCTGTCGTTATATTAGTCTTTTTAAATTTTGGTTGTGCTAAATCAGGTCTACTACCAACTTTACTTGTTACAAGCTCTAACACATCTTCATCCAATTTACTATAATACGCTTCTGAATGGCCAGGTATAAATTTAGGCGCTTTTTCATCAGTGTATTGCGGATTGTTGTAATAGCCATCCCCTACTTCATTTGTGTTAGGATATGCTGGCATTGTTGGTTTATATTGATTTACATTTTGATCGTTATTTCTATTTGTATTTGGTTCATTAGTTTTAGGTTCTTCAGAAGATGGTTTCCCACTATTGGATTGATTCGGTGATGGTAATTGATCTTGATGATTGCTATCATTGCTTGAAGGTTCTTCAGTGCTCGGCTCTTCTGTTGTTGGTTCTTCAGTGCTCGGCTCTTCTGTTGTAGGCTCCTCTGTACTTGGCTTTTCATCAGTCTTAGGTTCTTCTGTACTTGGTTTCTGATCTGATTTCGGCTCAGTGCTCGGCTCTTCTGTTGTTGGTTCTTCTGATGACTGTTCCTCTGTACTTGAAATTTCTTCTGACTTCGGTTCAGTACTTCTTTCCTCTGTTTTACTATTTTGTTCACTATTAGAATCAGTTTCTTTGGATTGCTGTGCTTCTATATTTTGATTCGATTGTTCTTGAGTTGTGTTCGGAGAAGTATCTTTTGTACTAGATTCATTGCTTTCTATCGCATCTGTATTATTCCCATGTGCTACTCCAAATGCCATAGAAGATAATAGTAATGTTGAAATCATAGCATTTTTAAATATCTTCATAAAAATTCTTCCCCTCCTCTACATTAATTAATAGTTAAAGTATAAAGGAATGTTTCTTTGTTTTCTATGCTTGAACGCCATATGTTACACAGAATTAATATTTTGTAATAACTTATTCATATTTCTTACAATTTACTGATATTAAAATAAACGCTTGTTGTATCAAAACAACAAGTGTTTTTGATTCGTTTAATTATTTAGTTGTAAGTCATATTTCGTAAACTTCAAGTAAACTTGGCCAGACTCTGTAGAAGTTCTGAAATTAACAGCATCTTCATCAGGGAATATTCTCGTTGTGAATACTTTTTCACCATCGTTAACGAAAATTTCTAGACTAGATGTATCACTATAAATTCTCAGGTCTTTTAAATCATTATCTAAAGTTGTTGTCCGAGTTGTCTTCTCAACCGCTTCACTTACAATACCACTTTCAAATCGATCTAAAGTTAGTTGTTTAGAACGTGTATTATAAATAATTTGCGTTGAACATTTCTTAGATACTCTTAAATCAAAGTATATTTCGCTAGCTTCATTCTCCAGAATCTCAATCATTAATTCAAACTGTTTACCTTCATATGGGTGAAGTTTAACTGAATGCTTATTAGCATAACCTTCAGCAGTTTCTTTATTTGTTCTTAATTTTTCAAGTGCTTTTATAGGTCTTTGTTTCAGTTTATCATCTTCAATTGTTAATACTCTTGGAATAGTTAAACAATGTGCCCAACATTCTTCATCTGTAGCATAATCTATTTCAGGAAGTCCCATCCAACCAATTAATATTCTGTCACCATGTTCATCTAAGAACGTTTGAGGTGCATAAAAGTCAAAACCTTGGTCTAATTCAACAAAATTCTGATGCTCAAACTTTAACATGTTTAAATCAAAATCACCAATTAAATATCCTGATTGATATATGTTCTCGAATTGGTTATTTTCCGCTTCAATACCTTGAGGCGAAAAGATAAATACATCTTTATCATTTAACTTAAATAAATCTGGACATTCCCACATATAACCAAAGTTTTGCAGTTGTGTTTCAATTTCGCCTTTAAATTGCCAATCTTGAATATCTTCAGATTCATATATAACAACTGTACCTGTTTCATTCTCTCTTTGAATGCCAAATATTGCATAGTATTTTCCATTCTCAAACCATACTTTAGGGTCTCTAAAATGTTCAGTATATCCTTCTGGCTTGTTTGGAATAGCTGGTTGATCAAACTTTTTAAAAGTGCCATCTTCTAATTGTTCAGCAATCATTTGGACAGATTTACGATCCCAATTTTCATTACGCACATTTCCCGTATACATTAAATATAACTTTCCATCATAATCAAATGCACTACCCGAATATACACCATGACTATCATATTCTGTATCAGGCGCCAACGCGATTCCCTCATCTTTAAATTCTAGTAAATCTTTACTTGTATAATGATACCAATACTTCAAACCATGAACGGCACCAAGCGGAAACCATTGATGAAATATATGATAAACGCCATTATGATAAACCAAACCATTTGGATCATTTAACAACCCTGTTTTTGGTTGAATATGAAAAGTTTGACGCCATTTTGACGCATTCACTTTATCTATTAATTCATTGTATGCTTCATCAGATATGTCTGATAATTTTTTATATCTTTCTTCTCGTGTCCAATTTACCATTATCATTCTCCTTACATCCGATTTAGACCGGTTCCATAATATATATTTTAGCATACTTGAAAGGCTTATTTTTTTAACCATTCAAATTGTGTTCCGATAATATTTAATTTTTCTACCGTTTCTTGATTAATACTTTTATTTAATACATGAACAGCTGTCTCACCAGCTAAATAATAGTTAAACTTTACAGTACCAATATGAGGTGCCACAATTTCTGTCATCTTATTTCCGCCAAATCCAACAATCGTTGGCATATCAACTTCTCTTTTTAAAAGTGTATGGTATATACCTAAAGCTATATTATCAGTAGCTGCGACAATAACTTCGTCTTCTCTCAACTTAATATCATTACCTAATATCTGAGCATCTCTTATACTGAAACTACTTTCAATAAATGTTGGGTTGATGCCTTGATCCTTTAGTGGAATAAACAGACCTTCTTTTCTCGTCTTACCAACTGCAATATCATGTTCAGAAACACCGATATATGTAATATTGTGCTTTTGATGTTTCAATAACCATTCTGCTACTTGATTACCTGCTTGGAAATCATCATGAACTATCGATAAAAGTGATCCATGTGATTGACCAACAATAACAATCGGGCATTCAACTGACTCAATTGCTTTCATATGTTCTTCAGAAATGTTAGTAGCCATCAAAATAATGCCATCCACTTTTCTCTTAGCTAACATATAAATTGAATCAATCTCTCTATCTTTTGATAAATCTGTATTCACAATCATTGTTTGAACATTTTGTTTAAGTAAAGTTGTTTCAATTCCTTTTAACGTTTCAGTCGTTGCATAGGAATCTAACCTTGGTACAATTGCACCGATCAGCCCCGTTCTCTTAGCCTTTAAACTTTGAGCAAATTGATTCGGTTTATATCCTGTTTCTTCTACTACTCTATGTATTTTTTCTTTTGTACTTTTACTAATGGAGCCACCATTTAAATATCTAGAAACTGTACTTTTAGAAACACCCGCCATATTAGCAATATCTTTAATCGTCTTCATGTATACACCTCTCAGTCATTTATTCTATCATAAAACCGTTTCCAATTCTTTATAAATAAAATACAGTTTTAAACAAAAAAACCTAGAAACAAAGATACTTGCCTTTGTTTCTAGGTTAAATGTAATTTATTGTTTTTCAACCGTTATCGTCCATGAAGCATCTCCAAGTTGTTCATAATTCGTAACTGGATAACCATTCTCTGCTGCCCAATTTGGGAGTGCTTCTGTCGCTTGCGTACAATCAAAATCAATTTTCAATTGTTCGCCAACTTGTAATTCATCCATTTTATTTTGTGCTTCTATTAATGGGAATGGGCATACCATTCCTACTGTACCTAATTCATGTACCATATATATCGACTCCTTTTATTAAATACTTTGTGTACTTACTTGTGTCTTAGTTTGTCTTGCTTTTCTAGGTTTAACAAAGATGAAATAACTCATAAACCATGCACCAACGATCATTGATGGTAATGCAACCCAACCTTGCCAACTCATTGCTGCAGTTGAAACTAAACCATTACCGATTGAACATCCGCCTGCTAATGATGCACCAACACCCATACAAGCACCACCGATAACACTGTTTCTTATTGTTTTAGTATCTGGCATTCTCCATTTGAATTCTCTTGAACCTTTTGCAGCAATATATGAACCGATAAATATACCAAGTACTAAAAATACGCCCCAGTTTATTAATGAAGCATCACCTGTAACTAAGTATTGCACGATATTTGCTGAAGGTGTTGTAATACCAAGGCCAGCAATTCTACCTGTTGAAGCACTCATTGGCCAAGCAATTAATGCTATAATACCTACTGCTATTGCAGCTGCAAATGGGTGATATCTTTTTTCAAATAAGATATGACGAATGCCTGTATATTTTTGTTTTAATTGAGGAATTGCTACTTTTGGTTTTTTTAGTGTTTTTGTCACAAAATAAACTGTAACAATAACTAAAATAGCAATCAATACCCATACAGGTACATTAAGTGTTTCTGCCATATTAGAGTTAACGACACTATATGAATTAATTTTTTCTTGAACAGGATTTAATGGTCCAGATTTCATAATTGCTGCAGTTACACCGTATAATACTAAGGCTATCCAGCTTCCAATTAAGCCTTCGCCTGCTCTGTACCATGTACCAGTCGCACATCCACCAGCTAAGATAATTCCGATACCAAATACAAATGATCCAAATATCGTACCTACTAATGGAAATGTTGCTGCTTCTAACTTAAATACACCTAATCCTACTAGTGTAAATAATCCAATGCTTTGAATAGAGATCGCGATTAATAAAGCATAAAACATTTTATTATTTTTCTGTACATACATATCTCTAAACCCGCCTGTTAAACAAAAACGTGTTCTTTGCATAACAAAGCCAAGTAATATTCCGACTATAAGGCCACTTATAATCATCCAAACCATATAAACAACTCCTTATTCCTATTACAATGATAGGAATAATAATATATCATATTCAACACATATTCAAGTTAACATTTGATTACAAATATCAGACAATTCAATAAAAAAACAGCTATAGCATTAAGCTACAGCTGCTCTTTATCCTCTTGATCCATCCCCAGTTCTTCTTCCATTAATTTTTGCTCTGCTTTTAAATATTTTTTATAGCCTATTTTTGAAATAATAATGCTGATTTCATAAAGTAAAATCATTGGTAATGTAAACAACATATGTGTCATAAAGTCAGGTGGTGCGATTAACGCAGCCACAACAAGTAAAATAAAATACGCATATTTTCTATTTTTCTTTAAAAACATCGGTGTAACGATACCTAATCTCGTTAAAAATAGTAATAAAATTGGTAATTGAAAGACAAATCCGAATGGTATTGTAAATTTAAACATTTCACTAAAGTATTCTTTAATGCCGATCGTTTGTTTAATCCCCATATCATCAGCTAATCCCATTGTGAACGAAATTAAATACGGAAAAATCACAAAGTATGAGAATAATAAACCACCTACAAATAAAATCAAACTAAATGGTATATAACTTAACGTCACTTTTTGTTCTTTCGGATGTAAACCTGGAGATATAAATGCCCATAATTCGTATAAAATTACAGGCGATACTATGATAAATGCAATCACAATTATCATTGTTATGTATATCGTTAATGGATCCGTTATTCTAAATGCATTGAGTTCTAATGTTTGTGTAAAATCATCATTTGTTATATAAAAAATAACTGGTTTAGCTACGAAAAAGCCAACAATGAGACCACCAACAAGGAAATATGCAATGATCATAATACGTCCACGAAGTTCTTCTAAGTGTTCGACAAATGTTAAATTGTCTTTATCCACCGTCTTACCTCCAATCTAAAAAAGATGTGGCAGGAAACCCGCCACATTCATGGGAACATCTGTTAAATAAAATTCTATTTAACTTCTTTATCTTTGCTATCTTCTGGAGTGCTTTTCTTCTCATCAAAGTTTGTCATGCCATCAGTCGCATCTTTAAATTCTTTCAAAGTTGAACCCATTGCTCTACCGAATTGTGGTAATTTCTTTGGTCCAAATATAATTAATGCAACTACCCCTATAAATAATAAACTGACTGGTCCTGAAATACCAAGTGTGTTAATAAACATTAAAGCTTCCATTTGATACCCTCCTATTGATTCTTCATAAAGAAGATTAAAGATTGTAATTCAATTCCTAAATCTATATGATGAACCTGCACTTTCTCAGGTACATTAATTCTTTGAGGTGTAAAATTCAAAATACCAGTAATACCCGAAGATGTTATACGATCCGCAACTTTTTGAGCTGCTTGTTGTGGTACTGTTAATATTACAACTTGTATACCTACTTCTTCAACTACCTTTTCAAAATCATCCATACTATCCACAGTTAATTTACCAACCATACTTCCAATTATATCTTCTGATTGATCAAAAGCAGCTACAATTTGCATTCTATCATTTACAGTAAAGTTATAATTCACAAGTGCAGTACCTAAATTACCAACACCAACGATTGCGACTTTAGTCATATCATCTTGTTCAAGCGTTGTTCTAAAAAATTTAAGTAAATAACTAATATTGTAACCATAACCCTTTTTACCTAATTCACCAAAATACGAAAAATCTCGACGAATGGTAGCTGAATCAATTTTAAGTCCTTCACTTAATTCTTTTGATGAAACACGATCTACGCCAGAATTATGCAATGTGCTAACAAATCTATAATAAAGAGGCAAACGTTTCAAAGTTGCTTTAGGGATCTTCACATCATTCTTTGCCAAAATCCTCACCTTTTCCAATATAAAATAATGTGATTGCGTTCACATCTAATGGCTTAATTATAACAAACTTCACGTAAAATAACTATATAAATATTGTATGTGATTTACATACAATTATCACTCGTTTTCATGTAAAATAATAACTAATAGAGAGGTGTAAACATGATACTTTTACAAATAAATAAATTAGAGAAATCTTATGATGGAGAAGTTATATTCTCTGATGTAGATTTCGAAGTAAAAACCGGTGAAAGAATCGCTATTGTCGGTAGAAATGGCGCGGGAAAAACAACATTAATGAAAATCATTGCTGGTGTTGAATCATATGATGAAGGAAATATTTCTAAAGGTAAACAGGTTACGATGGGATACCTTACTCAACAAATGACATTAGATTCAAATGACACTGTTATGAATGAAATGAAAAAACCATTTAAAGACGTTATCAATATTGAAGATAAAATGAAAACTTTAACAGATTGGTTAAGTATTCATGCTGATGAGTATGACCAAGATTTATATAAAGAAAAGTTGTCACAATACGAGGCTTTATCCAATCAATATGAATTAATGGACGGCTATAATTACGAAAGCAAAATTAAGACCGTATTAACAGGTTTAGACTTTAAAGAATCTGACTTTGATAGACAAATTCAATCATTTAGCGGTGGCCAAAAAACAAGATTATCTATGGCTCAAATGTTATTAAGTGAACCTGATTTACTGTTACTCGATGAACCTACGAACCATTTAGATATGGAAACAACAGAATGGCTAGAAAATTATTTAACTCACTTTAAAGGTGCAATTGTTATCATCAGTCACGACAGATACTTCTTAGATAAAATAGTCAATCAAGTATATGATGTCGCTTTAGGTTCTGTTAAAAAGTATGTCGGTAATTATAGTAAATTCTTAAAAGAACGAGATGCACATTACGAAAAAGTCATGGCTGAATATGAAAGACAACAAAGTGAAATTAAAAAGTTAGAAACATTTGTCGAAAAAAATATTACACGTGCTTCAACAAGCGGCATGGCAAAAAGTCGTCGTAAAGTATTAGAAAGAATGGAAAGAATCGAAATGCCGAGACTTGATGCTAAAAGTGCACAAATAAATTTTGAAATAACTAGAGCTACTGGTGAAGATGTACTTAAAGTTCAAAATTTGGATATTGGTTATTCTAAAAGTATTACACCAACTATCAACTTAGAAGTTAAACGACATGATCGAATTGCGATAATTGGTCCAAATGGTATTGGTAAATCTACGTTGATTAAAACAATAGCTCAAAAAATACCTGCTTTAGGCGGTAATATTGTTTATGGTTCTAATATTCAAATTGGTTATTACGACCAAAAACAAGCAGAATTCACTTCTAATATGACAATCTTAGACTATGTTTGGAATCAATATGCACATATGCCTGAGAAAGATATAAGAACAATTTTAGGTAGATTTTTATTTACTCAAGAAGAAGTAAAAAAAGTCATTAATGATTTATCTGGTGGAGAAAAAGCCAGACTTCAACTCGCTTTACTCATGTTAGAAAAAAACAATGTACTCATATTAGATGAACCTACCAACCACTTAGATATCGATTCTAAAGAAATGTTGGAACAAGCTTTGCAAAATTTTGAAGGTACACTACTCTTTGTATCACATGACCGTTATTTTATTAACGAACTAGCAAATAATATTTTCCACATCACACAAAATGGAAATGAATTATTTAGAGGCGATTACCAATATTATTTAGAAAAACTTGAACAACGTGAAGCTATTAGTCGTTATGAACAAGAAGACATCAAATCTACTGAAACGCCTAAAGACGATCAATATTACGCAAATCAAAAGCAACTAAAAAAAGAAAAACGTAAACTTGAAAGACAGTTAGAAGAAATTGAAAATAATATTTCCACATATGAAAAACAAATCTCTGACTATGAGCATCAACTTACGTTACCAGAGATATTTAATGATATTGAAAAAAGCAATGAAATCAATAACTTACGAGTTGAAGCAGAACGTTTGCTCGAAGAAAACATGGAAAAATGGGAAAAACTTGAAAGTAAGTTAAATTAACAAAAAACGACTGAGGTAAATTTTACACCTCAGTCGTTTTTTCTGTATTAATTAAACACAACTTTATACACATCAAAAAGTCTTATTTTTCAAGTAATCCACAAAGTTATCCTAGTTATACACAGGTAAAATGTAAAAAATCAATCTAAACCAAGCAACTTATCCACAATTATTTAAAAACTTATACTAATGTTATCCACAAAATGTGGTTAACTTGTGCACAAGTACAAACGTTCTGTATTGACTTTATGATAAATACGTGACCTTCATGTATTTTTTGTAAATATTTTAAATTCAAAATGTTGAAATGACTAAAATATTAATATATTTATCAATTAGGCTAGATTTAATATTCAATTCGTCTTATAATTTACATAACCAATTTTCTTGTTTTAAAAACTTTAGTTATAAATACTACTTTTATTTTGAAGTTAATAATGTGCTTAGAGTTAAATTTCATTGATTAATTGGTCTTGTGTATGCTACAGAAGGGATGATGATTTATGAAACAATCTAACATTGAAAATTATACAATGAAAGCTAAGGAACTATTGAAACATAAAATTATAACTAAAGAAGAATATGATCAGCGTATAAAAGATTATACTGACTATACGAATAGTGAAGGCAAATATGCACGTAAATAGAAAAGACTGGGACATAATGTAATGTCTCAGTCTTTTGTAGTATCTTGGCAGTAGATGACTGAATTAAAATGCGCTTGTACCAAGCTTTTTCAACTCTAGTCATCCTTGCCGGGGCGGGACTACGAAATCTTTTTTATACAAATTAGATTTCTGTCCCGCTCCCTTTTCTATTCTGTATATGCATTTACCATCCAAGTTACACCAAATGGATCTTGGAATGAACCAAAGAGTGGTGACCACTCTACCTCGTTTAAAGGCATATCAATTTTACAACCCGCTTCTTCTGCTTTCTTAAACAATTCGATGACAGCTGCTCTATCTTCTTCATCGTTATAATTAAACTGAAAACATGCTTGAGCGCCTTCGTTATTGATATCTTTATTTTGCCAAGTGTCACTACATAAAAATGTCTTCCCTAATAAGTTAAAACTCGCGTTCATTGTAAAAGATTCGGGCAATTTAAATTCATCAGGTGCATCTTTAAACATTTCATGGTTACCCGGAACTCTCATAATATCCGTTGCACCTAATTTTTCTTCGTAGAACTTTAATGCTTCAATACTATTTTTAAAATTAAAATAAGTATTCACTTCCACTTTACAACGCCTCCTCAATCTTTTATATCACATTGAGTATAACGTCTATAGTGCAATATTACAAATTATTGTATATTAAAATGCTTCAATATCTAGAGAACTTTTACCGTTTAATTTCATATTTGAAAAGCGATTATTTTCATATAAGAAATGAGCTACTGACCCTATCATAGCAGCATTATCTGTACATAAATTTAATGGTGGAATACTAAGATCTATTCCTAATTTATCAGTTTCTTCTTCAAGTGCATGACGTAAACCTTTATTCGCAGCTACACCACCTGCCACAATTAAGTGTTGAACATCATAATCTTTAACTGCGGCCATTGTTTTACCGACAAGTACTTCAACTACACTATTTTGGAAACTAGTCGCAACATCTTCTTTTATGATTTCATCATTTTTTTGCTTTTTATTATGCAATGTATTAATAACTGCACTTTTCAAACCACTGAAACTGAAATCATAACTGTCTTTTTCTAACCAAACTCTAGGGAAATTCAAAGTATCTTGACCGATTTGTGCAAGTCTATCAACTTCTGGACCTCCTGGATATGGTAAACCTATTGTTCTAGCAACTTTGTCATATGCCTCACCAACTGCATCATCACGTGTTTCACCTATAACTTCAAAATCTAAATGATTTTTCATGTAAATCAGTTCTGTATGCCCACCTGAAACGATAAGCGCAATTAATGGAAATTCTAGTGGTTTAACGAGATGATTAGCATAAATATGCCCTGCAATATGATGAACTGGTATAAGTGGTTTTTGATGACTAAATGCTAAGCCTTTGGCACTTGCAACACCGACAAGTAAGGCACCAATTAATCCTGGACCTTCTGTTACGGCTATTGCGTCAATGTCATCCATTTGCATATTCGCATTTTTCAAAGCTTCATCAATCACTGTTGTCATCACTTCAACGTGTTGACGACTCGCTACTTCTGGTACTACACCGCCAAATTTTTTATGTGTCATCATTTGTGTAACAACTTCATTACTAATAATTTCATTGCCGTTTTTTATGACACTTGCTGCAGTTTCATCACAGCTTGTTTCTATACTTAATATAATTGATTCAGACATTTTTTAGACTCACCCACATCACTTTAGCATCCTCTCCATCGCCATAATAATTTTTCCTAACGCCACCATACGTAAAGCCAGCTTTCTCATAAACATGTCTAGCCGCTTCATTATCCACTCTTACTTCTAAACTCATCGTCGTACAAGTTGCACTTGCAAAAGTCATCGCATATTCTAATAGCATTTGACCTATGCCATTACCTCTATATTGCTCAGCAACAGAAATAGTCGTTATTTGTGCTTGATCAATGACTAGCCACAATCCGCAATACGCGATAATTTCTTCACCAATAGATACTACAAAATAATGCGCAAATTCATTTTTCTCTAACTCATGATAGAATGCGTCTATAGACCATGAACTTTGTGTAAAACTATGATGTTCTATTTCATATACTTGAGGGACATCTTCAATTGACATTTTTCTGATTTCTAATGCTTCGTTTGATTGTTTTTCCAATTTTGTTCCGCCTCTGATAATTTTAGATATCTTGGTTTTAGTTCATGAACATTTAACACAGGTTGTTCTTTAATGTTATACATTATTGAAGCATCAGGTAATTTCGAAAGAATTCTACCTTCTAACTTATCTTGTAACTTTAATACATCGTGACCAATAAATATATATGGATAATTTCGTGATTTTAAAAATTGATTCAATGCTTCAATAGATATATAACTATCGTCTTTGATTGTTTCTAATTTATCATCTTTATATTGATAAACACCAGCAAATACATGGTCTCTTCTAGCATCAAATAAAGGTACAATAAGATTATTTCCGTAGTCATATGTTGCTGCTAATGCCTTTAAAGATGAAACTTCATATAATGGAATATCCAAAGTATATGCCATCGTCTTTGCTGTTGTAATACCAATTCTTAAACCTGTATAAGAACCAGGACCATTAGCAACCACTATTTCAGATAATGATTGAGGTGTTAATTGCGCTTCATCCATTAATGATTCAATAACAGGCATTAATTGTAATGAATGATTCTTTTTTATGTTGGACTGATAATTGATTAATACATTTCCGTCTTTAACAAGTGCTACTGCTAATGGTTGATTAGATGTATCAATTAGTAATGTTGTCATCATTTAGCACTTCCTTTATCTGTTTATAATGTTCACCTTTAGAAATTATTTCAAACACCCTTTTATCTGCGTCTATATACTTAATGTTGATTTCTAAACGCTCTTTTGGTAAATATTCTTGAATGAATTCACTCCATTCAATAATCGTAACACCATTATCATTAAAGTATTCATCAAATCCTAAGTCTTCATCACTATCTTCTAATCTATAACAATCCATATGATGAAAAGACAATCTTCCTTTGTAGGACTTTATTATATTAAAGGTAGGTGAATTAATGGTTCTTTTAACGCCTAAAGCCTTTCCGAAATATTGACTAAAAGTGGTTTTACCCGCTCCTAAATCTCCATTCAACAAAATAATATCATTTTCAGTTACAACTTGAGCTAATTTTTCAGCAATTTGCTGCGTTTTTTCTAATGAGTCAACTTGAATAATCACTAATTTGGCACCTACCTTTTCTTTACTTAAACTAACTGAACTATTATAACAAATATTTATTTAATTGGGTAATGAATGGTCTATTTATCAGTAAAGCGCTTACATTATCTAAATTTTTAGAAAAATCTAAATCTTCTGTTGACATGTATTCTGATATGCGTTAAATTTAGTACATAAATTTTTTAACTATTCAAAAATCTTAACTAAAAATATGGTTCACATTTGAGAAGAAAGGACGAGTTGTAATGAATTTCACAATGACGGCAAATAAACCGACAATCGAATACAGCATATTAGTGATTTTATTACGCTCAGAAGGACTCGAACAACAGTAAGCTTCAATTTACTGTATGGTTTAAGTCCTATTTCTACTTGAATGGGACTCGAAGCAACGTCCCATATTTATTGGGACGTTGCTTTTTTATTTTTCTAGAGGAGTGTAATTATGAG
Source organism: Mammaliicoccus sp. RAM2 (assembly GCF_045897195.1). Taxonomy (NCBI): domain Bacteria; kingdom Bacillati; phylum Bacillota; class Bacilli; order Caryophanales; family Staphylococcaceae; genus Mammaliicoccus; species Mammaliicoccus sp. RAM2. The sequence goes on from NZ_JBJNWI010000009.1 coordinate 131,847, forward strand.
AAGTGACATGATCAAAAAAGGTGATCACCAAGCACCTGCAAGAAGCCTATTACATGCAACAGGACAAATCAAGAGCCCAACGGATATGAATAAACCATTTATTGCGATTTGCAATTCTTACATTGATATTGTCCCAGGACATGTTCATTTAAGGGAATTGGCAGATATCGCAAAAGAAGCGATTAGAGAAGCAGGTGGTATTCCATTTGAATTCAATACAATCGGTGTTGACGATGGTATAGCAATGGGTCACATCGGGATGCGCTACTCATTACCAAGTAGAGAAGTTATTGCTGACGCAGCTGAAACTGTTATTAACGCACACTGGTTTGACGGCGTATTCTACATGCCAAACTGTGACAAGATTACACCAGGAATGTTACTAGCATCTGTTAGAACAAACGTACCTGCAATCTTCTGTTCAGGTGGACCAATGAAAGCTGGTTTATCTGCAACTGGTAAAGCATTAACTTTATCTTCAATGTTTGAAGCAGTTGGATCATTCAAAGGTGGTTCAATGACGAAAGAAGAATTCTTAGATATGGAAAAGAACGCATGCCCTACTTGCGGTTCATGTGCAGGCATGTTTACAGCAAATTCAATGAACTGCTTAATGGAAGTCTTAGGATTAGCATTACCTTATAACGGAACAGCTATTGCTGTAGGAGAAGAAAGAAGAGAATTAATTAGAGAAGCAGCCTTTAAACTAATGGACTTAGTTAAAAAAGACATTAAACCTAAAGACATCATTACTAAAGATGCAATTGATGATGCATTTGCTTTAGATATGGCAATGGGTGGTTCTACAAATACTGTCCTTCATACTTTAGCTTTAGCAAATGAAGCTGGTATCGATTATGACTTAAATAGAGTAAATGAAATAGCTAAACGTACACCTTACCTATCTAAAATTGCACCAAGTTCTTCATACTCAATGCATGACGTACATGAAGCAGGCGGTGTACCAGCCATCATCGGTGAATTACTCAAACTCGATAATGTTTTACATCCTGACCGTATTACAGTCACTGGTAAAACATTAAGAGAAAATAACGAACATCGTGAAATTAAAAATACAGAAGTTATCCATACAAGAGATAATCCATTCTCTGAAACTGGTGGCTTATCAATGTTATTTGGAAATATCGCGCCAGATGGTGCAGCTATTAAAGTTGGTGGTGTTGATCCATCAATCAAGAAATTTGTTGGTAAAGCGATTTGCTTTAGTTCACATGATGAAGCGGTTGAAGCAATTGATAACCATACTGTTAGAGAAGGTCACGTTGTTGTCATTCGTTATGAAGGCCCTAAAGGTGGACCTGGAATGCCGGAAATGTTAGCACCTACTTCATCTATCGTCGGTAGAGGTTTAGGTAAAGATGTTGCATTAATTACAGATGGTCGATTCTCAGGTGCAACAAGAGGTATCGCTGTCGGACATATTTCACCAGAAGCTGCCGCGGGTGGACCTATAGGACTCATCCAAGACGGTGATGAAATCATCATTGATTTAACGAATCGTACATTAGATGTAAATGTCTCTGAAGCAGAATTACATGCTAGAAAACAAAACATTGAACCATTTAAAGCTAAAGTTAAGACTGGTTATCTTGCAAGATACACTGCCCTTGTAACAAGTGCAAATACAGGAGGCATCTTGAAAGTACCGGACGAACTAATTTAAGGAGTGATTTGCATGGCACTAACTACTAAATCATACAAAGAACCAGATGAAGCAACTAAAGAAAAGACAATAACTTACACGGGGGCAGAATTACTTGTCCAATCCTTTATCGATCAAGAAGTCGATTACATCTTTGGATATCCTGGTGGCGCTGTCTTACCTTTATATGATGCCTTTTATGAAGGTAAAGTGCCTCATATTCTCACGAGACACGAGCAAGGTGCAGTTCACGCAGCTGAAGGATATGCAAGAGTTACAGGTAAACCTGGTGTTGTAGTCGTTACAAGCGGGCCTGGCGCAACTAACACTATTACTGGAATAGCTGATGCTATGAGTGACTCAATTCCACTAGTTGTACTTACAGGACAAGTACACAGACCAGGTATTGGTAAAGACGCTTTCCAAGAAGCTGATTTACTCTCTATGACAACACCTATTACAAAGCATAATTATCAAATAACTGATGTAAAAGATATTCCAAAGATTATTGATGAAGCATTTCATATTGCTTCAACTGGTCGTAAAGGGCCGGTTGTCATTGATTTTCCTAAAGATATCGGTGTTCTAGAAACAGTTGAAGTTTCTCCAAGAGAACTTAATTTACCGGGATATCACATAAACTTAACACCAGAAGATAAAGAGATTGAACAAATTATTCAAATGATTCGTTTAGCAAAGAAGCCTATTATACTTGCTGGAGCTGGTGTAAACCATGCTGAAGCTTCAAAGGAACTTACAGCATTTGCTAATAAATACAAAATCCCTGTTGTAAACACTTTGCTAGGATTAGGTTCTATCCCCTACTCTGACCCATTATTCTTAGGAATGGGCGGTATGCATGGATCATATGCAAGTAACATGGCATTAACGGAATGTGATTTGTTAATTAACTTTGGAAGTCGATTTGATGATCGTCTAGCAAGCAACCCAGATGATTTTGCGAAAGACGCTAAAGTTATTCATGTAGATATCGATCCATGTGAAATTAACAAAATCATTCCTACAGATTTAGGTATTATTGCCGATGCAAAACAAACATTAGAAGCACTTTTAGAATACGAAGCACATGAACTTATCCATCATGAATGGTATGAACATTGTCTATCTAATAAAGCAACATATCCATTTAGATATGACAAACCAACTGATGACTTTATTAAGCCACAACAAGCAATTGAGTATATCGGAAAGATTACAAACGGAGATGCACTTGTTGCTACAGATGTAGGTCAACATCAAATGTGGGTTGCACAATATTATCCATTTAAAACACATGGGCAAATTATTACAAGCGGTGGTCTCGGTACAATGGGCTTCGGTATCCCAGCAGCAATGGGTGCCAAGTTTGCACACCCTGACAAGACAGTAGTTGCATTTGTTGGTGACGGTGGATTCCAAATGACTAACCAAGAAATGGCCATTTTAAATGAATTTGATAATGACATCAAAATCGTACTAATCAACAATGGTGCTTTAGGTATGGTTAAACAATGGCAAGATAAATTTTATAGCCAACGTTTTTCTCATTCAGTATTTGCTGGGCAGCCTGACTTTATGAAGCTTTCTGAAAGCTATGGTGTTAAAGGTTTCATGATCGATTCTAACGATAAATTAGAATCTACACTTGATGAAGCATTCGCTCATAAAGGCCCAGCCTTAATCGAAATTAGAATTTCCCCTTCTGAACCAGTACTTCCAATGGTTCCAAGTGGACAACCAAACTACAAAATGGAGGGCGTTGAATAATGAAAAGAACAATTAAGACTCAAGTACTCGATAGAGCGGGTACACTCAACCGACTTACAAGCATTTTTGTAAGGAGACAATACAACATTGTTTCTCTTTCTGCAACGCCTACTGAAACAGAGGGCATCACAAATATTACATTTATTGTGGATGTTTCAGATGAAAGTAGTACAGAAACAATTATTAAGCAGTTAGAAAAGCAAGTAAATGTAATATCTGCCCTAGATATTACAGATAACAACCTTTTTAATAGAGAACTTATTTTAATCAAGTTAGGTCATCCTGACGATTATCAAACATTCGAAAAAATCATTAAGCCTTATGAAGATCAATTAACCATTTTAAAAGATTTAGAAGATTATATTTATATTCAAGCAATTGGAACCCATCAAACAATAGAAAATCTATTGGATGATTTAAAAATATATCCTGTGACACAAGTGTCACGAACAGGTTCTGCAGGATTACTATAATACAAAATAAAACAAATTAATGGAGGCATTTATTATGACTAAAGTATTTTATGACAACACGGTAACAGAGGACGCATTACAAGGTAAGAAAATCGCAGTAGTTGGATATGGTTCACAAGGGCATGCACATGCTCAGAACTTAAAAGATAACGGATATGATGTTGTAATTGGTATTCGTCCAGGTAAATCATTTGATCAAGCTAAAGAAGATGGTTTTGAAGTATATCCAGTAGATGAAGCGGTAAAACAATCTGACGTTGTAATGATTCTATTACCAGATGAAATTCAAGGACAAGTTTATAAAGAAGAAATTGAACCTAACTTAGATGAAGGAAATGCTTTAGTATTTGCTCATGGATTTAATATTCACTTTAAAGTTATTCAACCACCAGCAAACGTAGATGTATTCTTAGTTGCACCAAAAGGACCAGGTCACCTAGTTAGACGTACATTTACTGAAGGAAGTGCTGTGCCTGCACTATACGCTGTATACCAAGATGCTACAGGTAACGCAACTCAATTAGCATTAAGTTATGCAAAAGGTATCGGTGCTACTAGAGCTGGTGTTATCGGCACAAGCTTTGAAGAAGAAACTGAAACTGATTTATTTGGTGAACAAGCAGTTCTTTGTGGTGGTGTAACGAAACTTATCCAATCAGGTTTCGAAACATTAGTTGAAGCTGGCTATCAACCAGAAATTGCTTACTTCGAAGTATTACATGAAATGAAATTAATCGTTGATTTAATGTATGAAGGCGGAATGGAAAACATGCGTTATTCTATTTCAAACACTGCAGAATTTGGTGATTATGTATCTGGTGAACGTGTTATCACACCTGATGTTAAAGATAATATGAAAGAAGTACTTAAAGATATTCAAACAGGAGCTTTCAGTGATCGCTTCATTAAAGATAACGAAAATGGCTTTGAAGAATTCCTAAGAATGCGTAAAGAACAACAAGGACATCAAATCGAATCAGTAGGTAGAGAATTACGTGACATGATGCCATTCGTTAAAGCTAAAAGTATTCAAACTAAATAAAAGTACTAGAATTTAAGGAGAGGATTATTATGTCAGACCATATTCAAATATTTGATACAACACTAAGAGATGGAGAACAAACACCAGGCGTCAGCTTTTCATTTGATGAACGTCTCAAAATTGCTAAACAACTAGAAAAATGGGGAGTCGATGTAATAGAAGCTGGCTTCCCCGCTTCTAGTGAAGGTAGTTTTAAATCAGTAGAAAGTATTGCTAAAGCATTAACAACAACTGCAGTTTGTGGGTTAGCTAGATGTAAAAAGTCAGATATCGATGCTGTACATGAATCAACAAAAGAAGCACAGCATAGACAAATTCATGTTTTCTTAGCAACTAGCCCTATCCACTTGGAATATAAATTGAAAATGACTGAAGAACAAGTATTAGCATCTATAACAGAAAATGTAACTTATGCAAAAACATTATTTGAAAAAGTTCAATTTTCACCTGAAGATGCTACAAGAACACCTTTACCATTTTTAATTAAAGCAGTACAAACAGCAGTTGATGCTGGTGCAGACATTATCAATATTCCAGATACGGTTGGTTATTCTTATCCTACAGAATATGGTCAAATCTTTAAGACACTTATTGAAACAATTCAAAGTGATCATGAAGTGATATATAGTTCTCATTGTCATGATGATTTAGGTCTTGCTGTAGCAAATGCCCTATCTGCTTTTGAAAATGGTGCAAGAAGAGTTGAAGGTGCAATTAATGGAATCGGCGAACGTGCTGGCAATACTGCTCTTGAAGAAATTGCACTTGCACTACACGTTAGACAAGATCATTACAACCTATCTACTAATATCAATTTAGCTGAAACTAAGAGCACAAGTGACATGGTAAGTAGATATTCAGGTCTTCGAGTCCCTAGAAATAAAGCAATCGTTGGTCAAAATGCATTCAGTCATGAATCTGGTATTCATCAAGATGGTATTTTGAAAAACCCTGAAACTTATGAAATTATGACACCTCAACTTGTCGGTGTTGTTAAGAACTCATTACCACTTGGTAAACTATCTGGTAAACACGCATTTAGTGAAAAGTTAGTAGAACTTGGATATAATCTCTCACCAGATGAACAAGTGGAAGTATTTAAACAATTCAAATCAGTCGCAGATAAGAAAAAACAAGTAACTGATCGAGATATACACGCTATCCTTCAAGGTAGTGAACATGAAGAAAATGCATACTATAAAGTAAATGCACTTCAACTTCAATTTGTATCAAATGGCTTACAAAGCGCTGTTGTCGTTATTGAAGATAAAGAAGGAAATACTTATAAAGACTCATCTATTGGTTCAGGTTCAATTACATCAATTTATAATGCAATTGATAGAATTTTTGATTATACGCCTGAATTACAACAATATCGAATTGAATCTATAACAGAAGGTACGGATGCTCAAGCTGAAGTACACGTTCAAGTAGAATTTGAAGATGAAGTATACACAGGTATCGGTATTGACTACGATATTCTATATGCTTCTTGTAAGGCATATGTTGAAGCACATGCTAAACACAGTGAGAACAAATTGAAAGAAGGCGTAAAGTCATGACATACAAAATCACTGCCCTACCCGGTGATGGAATCGGTCCAGAAATTTTAGAAGGTAGTATTGAAATACTAGAATTATTATCAAAGAAATTTAATTTTGATTATGAAATAGACACTAAAGATTTTGGAGGTATCGCCATTGATAAACATGGCGAGCCTTTACCTCCAGAAACTTTAACTGCTTGTCAAAACAGTGATGCAATATTATTAGGAGCCGTTGGTGGTCCTAAATGGACTGATCCAAAAAATAGACCAGAACACGGCCTATTAGGTATTAGAAAAGCATTAAATTTATTTGCTAACATTAGACCAACAATTGTTACTGAATCCACTGCACATTTATCACCATTAAAAGAAGAACTCGTAAAAGGTACTGATTTTATTATTGTACGTGAATTAACGGGTGGTTTGTATTTTGGAGAACCGAAATATTTTGATGATGAAAAAGCGATTGACACTCTTGCATATACTAAAGAAGAAATTACAAGAATCGCACACGTTGCATTTCAGTTAGCTACTAAACGAAATAAAATCGTTACATCAGTAGATAAAGAAAATGTACTTAGCTCTTCAAAACTTTGGAGACAAACATTAGAACAAGTTTCTAAAGATTATCCAGATGTCACACTTAATCATCTCTTAGTAGACGCATGTAGCATGCATTTAATTACAAATCCTAAACAGTTTGATGTTATTGTAACTGAAAATTTATTTGGAGATATTCTAAGTGATGAAGCTTCAGTTATTCCAGGATCACTTGGCCTTTCACCTTCTGCAAGTTTTGGTGAGAATGGACCAAGTTTATATGAACCAATACATGGTTCTGCACCTGATATAGCTGGTCAAGATAAAGCAAACCCTAGTGGTATGTTACTATCATTAGCAATGTGTATTAGAGAAAGTTTACATCAACCTGAATGCGCACAATATTTAGAAGATATCGTATTTAGAACAATCAAGAAAGGTATTGCAACTAAAGATTTAGGTGGAAATAACAGTACATCTGAAGTCTTCGAAGCAATCAAAAATAATATTTAGAAGGAGGAAAACGACATGTCTCAAACATTATTTGATAAAGTATGGAATCGACATATAATAGCTGGTAAAGAAGGTGAACCCCAATTATTATACATCGACTTACACCTTATTCATGAAGTTACATCTCCTCAAGCATTCGAAGGCTTAAGATTACAAAATAGGAAAGTAAGACGTCCCGATCGAACGTTTGGAACATTGGATCATAATGTACCTACAATTGATATATTCAATATTAGAGATGAAATTGCTAATAAACAAATTAGTGCTTTGCAAAAAAACTGTGAAGCATTTGGTGTAAAGTTATTTGATATGGGTTCAGATGAACAAGGTATCGTGCATATGGTTGGCCCAGAAACAGGATTAACACAACCAGGTAAAACTATCGTATGTGGAGATTCACATACTGCAACGCATGGTGCATTTGGAGCTATTGCTTTTGGTATAGGTACAAGTGAAGTAGAACATGTTTTTGCAACTCAAACACTATGGCAAACTAAACCAAAGAACTTGAAAATTCAAGTTGATGGTACATTGCCAACTGGTGTTTATGCTAAAGATATTATCCTATACTTAATCAATCAACACGGCGTTGATTTTGGTACTGGTTACGCTTTAGAATTCGCTGGTGAAGCTATTTCTAATATGACAATGGATGAGCGAATGACAATTTGTAATATGGCTATCGAAGCTGGTGCTAAATATGGCATGATGAAGCCAGATGAAACAACTTTTGAATATGTAAGAGGACGTAAATATCAACCAGAGAACTTTGAAGTAGCTATTGAAGATTGGAAGACTTTATATTCTGACGAAGATGCTACTTACGATAAAGTGATTACTGTAGACGTAAGTAACCTTGAACCACAAGTCACTTGGGGTACAAGTCCTGAAATGGGTGTTAGTTTTAATACACCATTCCCAGAAATTAAGGATTTAAATGATGAAAGAGCCTATAATTACATGGGCCTTCAACCAGGTCAAACTGCTAGAGATATTCCTCTAGGTTATGTTTTCCTTGGTTCTTGTACAAATGCAAGACTTTCAGATCTTATTGAAGCAAGTAAAATTGTAGATGGTCATAAAGTCCATCAAGACATTACAGCAATAGTCGTTCCTGGCTCTAGAAGTGTTAAACTTCAAGCAGAAGCGCTTGGTCTAGATAAAATTTTCAAAGAAGCAGGATTTGATTGGCGTGAACCTGGATGTTCAATGTGTCTAGGAATGAACCCTGACCAAGTTCCTAACGGTGTTCACTGTGCCTCAACTAGTAACCGTAACTTTGAAGGTCGTCAAGGTAAAGGTGCAAGAACGCATCTCGTATCTCCAGCAATGGCAGCAGCAGCAGCTATTAACGGTAGATTTGTAGATACTAGAAAGGTGGTCATTTAAATGGAACCAATTAATATTTTTAATGGTAAAACAGTTCCCCTACTCAATGATAATATTGATACGGATCAAATCATTCCAAAAGCTTTTTTGAAAAGAATTTCTAAAACTGGTTTTGGCCCCTTCTTATTCGACGAATGGCGTTATTTAGAAGATGGCTCTGATAATCCAGATTTCAACTTAAATAAACCAGAATATAAAGGTGCAAGCATTCTCATTTCAGGTGATAATTTTGGTTGTGGTTCATCAAGAGAACACGCTGCATGGGCATTAAAAGACTTTGGATTCTTAATTATTATAGCAGGTAGTTTCAGTGATATATTTTATATGAACTGTACTAAAAATGGTATGTTACCTATTGCTATTGAAAATAAAGAAGACAGAGAAGCAATAGCTCAACATAGTGAAATAACGATTGATTTACCTGACCAACTAATCATTACACCTGAAGCAAAATATCATTTTGATATAGACGCTACATGGAAGAATAAATTGATTAACGGTTTAGATGATATTGCTATTACATTAACTTATGAAGAACAGATCAACCAATATGAAAAAATGCACAACTAATTGGGAGTGGTAGAATGACCTTAAAAACACGTTTAAGTGCTGAAGATATAGAAGAAGCATTTTTAAAATTAAAAGATACAGTAAAAGAAACACCTTTAGAAAAAGATATGTATTTATCACAGAAGTTTGACTGTAATGTATATTTAAAAAGAGAAGATTTGCAATGGGTACGTTCCTTTAAATTAAGAGGTGCGTACTATGCAATTAATCAGTTAACATTCGAAGAACGAGCAAATGGCGTTAGTTGTGCGAGCGCAGGTAATCATGCACAAGGAATCGCATTCACAGCTAAACAACTTGAAATCAAAGCTGTTATATTTATGCCAGTAACAACACCAGCTCAAAAAATTAATCAAGTTAAATTTTTCGGTGGTGAATTTGTACAAATAGAATTAATTGGCGATACTTTTGATGATTGCTTAAAACATGCATTAGATTATACTGAACAATTTGGATTAAGCTTTATTGATCCATTCGATAATATTAATACAATTGCTGGTCAAGGTACGATTGCTAAAGAAATAGTAGATTATGCAGAAGAAGAAAACATCAAATTTGATTATTGCTTTGCTGCAATCGGTGGCGGTGGCTTAATTTCAGGAGTAGGCACATATCTTAAAGATACAACGCCTACTACACAAGTCATTGGTGTAGAACCACTTGGAGCAAGCAGTATGGCTCAATCTGTTAAAGCTAATAAAATTGTTACATTAACAGATATCGATAAATTTGTAGATGGCGCTTCAGTAGGAAAAGTTGGACAATTAACATTCGAAATTTCAAAAAATGTTGTTGATGACTTTGTTGCTGTAGATGAAGGTGAAGTATGTAGTACAATCCTAGATATGTACTCTAAACAAGCTATTATTGCAGAACCAGCTGGCGCACTAAGCGTCACTGCACTTAATCATTATAAAAATGAAATTAAAGGTAAAAATGTTATTTGTATTGTCAGTGGTGGTAACAATGATATTAACCGAATGAAAGAAATTGAGGAACGCTCACTTTTATTTGAAGATATGAAACATTACTTTATTGTTAACTTCCCACAAAGACCAGGTGCATTAAGAGAATTTGTTAACGAAGTGCTTGGACCAAATGATGATATTACAAAATTTGAATACTTAAAAAAATCGAGCCAAAATACAGGTTCTGTTATTATAGGTATTCAACTTAAAGATCATAATGATTTAGACCAACTTTATAAGAACGTTAGCGAATTTGATCCTAAATACATCTATATTAATAAGAATAAAATGCTTTATTCACTACTAATATAAGACAAAATCACATTAAAACATCTCATTTCTTCCTGTTATAAGCAGAGAAATGAGATGTTTTTTAGTTATAGATCCTATAATATAAATTTATTTAATAAGTACAGTATATGGCCTTTATCTTCTACTTTATTTTAACTAAGTTTAAACATAAAAAAAGAGACCTAACAGGTCTCGAGTACGGCTCATCGCATCCATTTATAAACATTTGCCCGGCAACGTCCTACTCTCGCGGAACGTAAGCCCAACTACCATCGGCGCTAAAGAGCT
>NZ_JBJNWI010000010.1:0-75141 GCF_045897195.1 Mammaliicoccus sp. RAM2
ATGGCTTAATGAAGGACTTAAGCCACGATATACCCAAACTCTTGGCTTAATGAAAGACTTAAGCCATGGAATCCTCAATCTCTTGGCTTAATGAAAGACTTAAGCCATGAAATGACCAATCTCTTGGCTTAATGGTAGACTTAAGCCATGAAATACCTCATTTTCTAGAATTGTCTACCCCAAAACAAAAAGCGCTACTCATCATGAGCTAGCGCTTTTAAATTATATTATTAATTTAATAGGAATGGTAAGATACCTGATAATACAAGTGCAGCTACGATTGCTACTAACATTACGATGATTATGATTTTACGTATATTCTTATTTTGCATGATAACCCTCTCTTTAAACATTAGTTTTGTATATATTTATCAACTATTATACACTAGATTATGAGATATTTAAATAAATGAAAAGAGGGACAATCATGATTAATGAAGAAAGATTATTGAATACTTTTATAGAACTTGTAAAGGTAGATTCTGAATCTAAAAATGAAAGAAAGATTGCTGACTTATTAAAGCAAAAGTTTACGGATTTAGGTTTAGATGTTAAAGAGGATGACTCTCAAAGTGAGACTGGTTATGGTGCTGGTAATTTAATTTGCAAATTAAAAGGTGAGGATTCTAGTAAGACACCGATTTATTTTACAAGCCATATGGATACTGTTACGCCTGGTAATAATATTGAACCTGAATTACGTGAAGATGGTTACATTTATTCTAAAGGTGAAACAATCTTAGGTTCTGATGATAAAGCTGGTTTAGCTGCCATTTTAGAAGCTATTCAAGTTATTAAAGATAACAATATTCAACATGGTGATATCGAGTTTATCATTACAGTAGGTGAAGAATCTGGTTTAGTTGGTGCTAAAGCTTTAAATCCAGATGATATTCAAGCGAAATATGGTTTTGCTATTGATGCGCCTGGTAAAGTAGGTACAACAGTTGTAGCGGCTCCAACACAAGCTAAAATAGAGGCAATTATTAAAGGTAAAACAGCACACGCTGGATTAGAACCTGAAAAAGGTGTTTCTGCTATTAATATCGCTGCTAAAGCTGTTAGTCATATGAACTTAGGACGTATCGATGAAGAAACGACTGCTAATATCGGTAGATTCGAAGGTGGAACAGCAACAAATATCGTAAGTGATCATGTATATATTTTAGCAGAAGCTAGATCTTTAGATGACGAAAAAATGAACCAACAAGTCACACATATGAAAGAAGCATTCGAGAAAACTGCTGAAGAATTCGGATGTTCTGCTGAAGTTAATGTACAAATTATGTACCCAAGCTTTAACTTAACTGAAGAAGACGATGTTGTTCAATTAGCTGTTAAATCTTCTGAAAAAATTGGACGTAAAGCAGACCTTGTTAAACTAGGTGGTGGATCTGACGGAAATGTTATTAGTGGATTTGGTATACCTACTGTTATTTTAGGTGTTGGATATGAATATATTCATACAACAAATGAACGTATGCCAGTTGAAGAATTACAAAAAATTACAGAACAAATCGTTGCAATTGCTGAACTTGCATAAAAATTCAGTATGTAAACGTATTCATTTGAAATTAAAGACTTTATAGACGAAAAACGTATTCAAACTATGTTAAAATGTACTAGAAAATGAAAAAAAGTGAGGTTAATTTCATGACACAACAAATAGGTGTAGTTGGTTTAGCTGTAATGGGTAAAAACTTAGCTTGGAATATTGAATCACGTGGTTACTCAGTTTCAGTGTATAACCGTTCAAAAGAGAAAGTCGACCAAATGGTTGAAGAATCACAAGGTAAAAATATACATCCAAACTATTCAATCGAAGAGTTTGTAGATTCATTAGAAAAACCAAGAAAAATTTTACTTATGGTAAAAGCTGGTGAAGCAACAGATAAAACAATCGATAGCTTATTACCATTATTAGATAAAGGCGACATCCTTATCGATGGCGGAAATACTAACTATTTAGACACGATTCGTAGAAACCAATATTTAGATGAAAGTGGAATAAACTTCATTGGAACAGGTGTTTCAGGTGGGGAAGAAGGTGCATTAACTGGTCCTTCAATTATGCCTGGTGGTCAGAAAGAAGCTTATGAATTGGTAGCACCAATTTTAGAAAGCATTTCTGCAAAAGCAAGCGATGGTTCTCCATGCGTAACATATGTTGGTCCAGACGGTGCTGGCCACTATGTGAAAATGGTGCATAACGGTATTGAATACGCAGATATGCAATTAATCGCTGAAAGTTATGACTTAATGAAACGTGTATTACACATGGATCATAAAGATATTGCTGAAACGTTCAAATCATGGAATGCTGGCGAATTAGAAAGTTACTTAATTGAAATCACTGGCGAAATCTTTAATAAATTAGACGAAGATGGTACACCATTAGTTGAAAAAATTATGGATAAAGCTGGACAAAAAGGTACTGGTAAATGGACTTCAATTAATGCTTTAGAATTAGGTATTCCTTTAACAATTATTACTGAATCCGTATTTGCTAGATTTATTTCTTCATTTAAAGATGAAAGAGTTAAAGCAAGCACAGCGTTTAGTCCAGAATTAACTGAGTTTACTGGTGATAAAGAAGCGTTCTTAGAGCAAATCAGACAAGCTCTTTATATGAGTAAAATATGTAGTTATGCACAAGGATTTGCTCAAATGAAAACTGCTAGTGAAACAAATAACTGGAACTTAAAATTAGGTGAGTTAGCTATGATTTGGAGAGAGGGTTGTATCATCCGTGCACAATTCTTACAAAAAATCAAAGACGCTTACGATAATGATTCATCATTAACAAATTTATTATTAGATCCTTATTTCAACGATATCGTTGCAAAATATCAAGGTTCATTAAGAGAAGTATCAGCAACTGCAATCAAAGCAGGAATTGCAACACCTGGTTTCTCTTCAGCAATCAATTACTTTGATAGTTACCGTTCAGAAGATTTACCTGCCAACTTAATTCAAGCACAACGTGATTACTTTGGTGCGCATACTTATGAACGTAAAGATAAAGAAGGTATTTTCCATACTGAATGGACTAAATAATTTGATATAACGAAACACCCCGTTATCTAAATAAGATAGCGGGGTGCTTTTTAATTCATACTTTTATGATCAATAGGTATCCAAAGTTGGACTTTAGAAGTTTCTTGATCAAAATTAACATCAAGAGGATAAACCTCAACATAAAAATCATCATGTAAATAAGGCATTTTAAGTTGCCATTGATTTTCAATATGGTGCCAAGCTTCACTCACTACAAAATCTAATTCACCTTGTAAATTAAACGTCGCGAAATGATGTCCAGGTAAATAATAATTATCTAAATGACCTGGATATCTTTCGCTAGGTACGCCTACAAAAACTTCAAGTCCATCTACAAGTGGTCTTCGAACAACAAATAGTTGGTTAGGTTTAACATCATTATATTTAATAAAGTCTTCTATGTAATTATTCTCTAATAACATTTCTAATAAGTCAGGTATTAAAAAATGATTATCTAGTTCATTTGAATGATAATGATGATTTTTACCAACTAACTTTAAATCATCTTTGTATTGTAACGAATAATTTAACGGTTCTGTTTCTGTAGAAGTTAATTTAATAGAGACTCTTTTTTTAATTTTAAGCATAGATTGATGTGTCTTCGTTTGTAGCGGACTTATGCCATGATATGCATTAAAATCATGAGCGAATGCATGTGCATCTCTGTATCCATACTTTAAGGCAATATCTAAAATACGTGTATGACCACTTAAAATATCAAATGCCGCTTCAGTCATTCTTCTAGCAAGTTGATATTCAATAGGCGTCATACCAATAACCATCGTAAAAGATTGATTTAAGTGAAAAGGGGACTTTTCAACGTGATCACTCAAAGTTTGTAAATCGATATCGCTTAATAGATGATCTTCAATGTACACAATTGCTCTTTGTAAATCTTTAATTACTTCCAATGTTCAGTCACTCCTGTTGGCAGAAAGATTAGTTAATATCGTCCCACCATTTAAATCCATCAATTGACAATAATAATTGACTCTTAATCGGTCCATTAGTGCCAGCTCTATAATTAGGGAACGGTGCTTTATCATTGTCCCACACATTTTGTATCACATCTACATATTTCCATGTCGCTTTTAATTCTTCCCAATGTGTAAAGTTTGTTGAATCACCTTTAAGGCAATCGAAGATTAAGTTCTCATATGCATCAACTGTGTTCATTTTATCTTGTGCACTCATTGCGTATGATAATTGTACAGGTTCTGTTTCTATACCTTGAACTTGTTTTTTAGCATTTAAGTGTAGTGAAAGTCCTTCATTAGGTTGAATATTTATAACAAGTAAATTAGATTCTAATTCTGAATCACGTTGGTAATATAAATTCATTGGTACTTCTTTGAATTCAACAACTACTTGAATACCTTTTTTCTTCATTCTTTTACCAGTTCTAATAAAGAATGGTACGCCAGCCCATCTGAAATTATCTATCATTAATTTACCTGCGACGAAAGTAGGGGTATTAGAGTCATCTGCTACTTTATCTTCTTCTCTATAGCTTTTAACTTCTTCACCTTCAATTTTGCCTTTATCATATTGCCCTCTAACAAAGTTCTGTTTGACTTCTGACTCATCTAAAGCTCTAATTGAACGCAATACTTTTACTTTTTCATTTCTAACATCTTCACTGTTTAAACTAATAGGTGGTTCCATTGCTAATAATGCAACCATTTGTAACATATGGTTTTGGAACATATCTTTTAATGCGCCACTATTTTCATAGTATCCGCCACGATCTTCTACACCTAATATTTCAGATGATGTTACTTGAATATTAGAAATATATTTATTATTCCATAATGGTTCGAACATCGCATTGGCAAATCTTAACACTTCGATGTTCTGTACCATATCTTTACCTAAATAATGGTCGATTCTGTAAATTTCTTCTTCTTTAAATGAACGTCTAATTTGTTCATTTAATTCTTCGGCAGATGCTAAATCTGTGCCGAAAGGTTTTTCAATAATTAAGCGTTTGAAACCGTCAGTATCTGTTAAACCTGAAGACTTTAAGAAATCTGTAACAGTACCAAAGAATTGAGGTGCCATTGCTAAATAAAATAATCGATTACCTTCTAATTGATATTGTTCGTTTAACTCATTTGAAAAAGCTAATAATTCTTCATAACTAGAAGGGTCACTAACATCGTGCGATTGGTAAAACACATGTTCCATAAATTCATCTAACTTTTCTGTATTCTGTACATGTTTCTCTACTGAAGCTTTAATTTCACTTCTGAACTTTTCATTAGTCCAATCCCTTCGACCAACACCGATTATTGCGATATGTTCGTCTAATTGATTTTGTTGATATAAATGAAAAATAGATGGGAATAATTTACGGTGACTTAAATCACCTGTAGCCCCAAATATTGTAATTAAGCATGGAATATTTCTAGTTTCGGTTGTCATTTATTTACCTCGATTCTCTAACTTTTTCACAATTTACAATATTAATTATTATAACATGTTAGTGATTGATATTCTTCAATTTGAACTTTTAAATTTTCAATTTATTCAGTAAGTTGTATAATCAACATCATTTTTATGTATTTTTATAAATCATTGTACGATACATGTTATAATAATAACGTAAGGAGGAAGACGATGGAACTCACATTTTTAGGCACAAGTGCCGGATTACCGACTAAAGAAAGAAATACACAATCAATTGCCTTTAATTGCCTACCTCACGTAAATCAACTATGGTTGTTTGATGTTGGTGAAGCAACGCAACATAGAATATTACATACTGGCATTAAACTTGGCAAAATAAGTCATATATTTATTACGCACTTACATGGTGATCATATATTTGGATTACCTGGATTATTAACAAGTCGTTCCTTCCAAGGTGGTAAAGATAAACCTTTAACAATAATCGGTCCTAAAGGTATAGCCAAATTTATACAAACGGCATTAGAAATTTCTCAATCAAATTTAAATTATCCGATAACTGTAAATGAATTCAACACTGAAACAGAACTTAATATCGATGGCTTTCATATTAAAGCTTTACCTTTAAAACATGGTATATTATCTGTCGGTTATCGAATCACAGCACCTGATATTGAAGGAAAGCTAGATGTTGAAAAACTTAAAGCTATCGGCATAGAGCCTGGTCCCAAATATCAAGAAGTGAAAGCAAATGAAACTTTTGAATATGAAAATCAAACTTATCAGTCTAAAGATTTCAAAGGTCCTAAGAAAAAGGGTAAAGTGATTACAATCTTTGGTGATACGATGCCATGCCAAAATGAACATATCCTTGCACAAGATGCAGACGTTATTGTTCATGAAACAACATATATCGAAGGCGATAAAAATTTAGCAAATTCATATTATCATAGCCATATTGAAGATGTCTTTCAATTAATGTCTGATGTTCATGTAAAAAAAGGTCTATTCACACATTTATCTAATCGATATGAATTAGAAGATATTCAATCAGTTGAATCATCATTACAGTCAGCAGTTAATCATGACTTTAAATTTGTAAAAGATTATGATCAATTCCAAATATAGAAAAACATCTCATCTTAAAATATATATAAGATGAGATGTTTTTTAAAAGAATATTCAATTAATCTTCATCCGCTTCTGCTAGTTCGATACTTCTCTTAACAGCTGCGTTTAAACAATCTAAGAAAATAGCTTCTATATCATGGTTGCTTAACGCATTTAATCCTGCTTGCGTTGTACCGCCTTTAGACGTAATATTTTTTCTTAATTGATCCATTTTTAAATCAGAACGTTCAATCATTTTACCAGTACCAATAATCAGTTCTTTAATGGATTCTTCAACTTGAGATTGCTCAATACCTAATTTAGTACCTGCATTTACATATTGTTCAAATACATGGTATAAGAATGCTGGTCCGCTACCTGTGATAGCTGTCACTTGATGTAAGTGGTCTTCTTTAACTTCTAATGCTGTACCGAAAGCTTCAATAAGCATCAATACTTCTTGCTTAGAATTAGGATCGAAGTTTGTAGAGAAGCTGATACCCGTTAC
Source organism: Mammaliicoccus sp. RAM2 (assembly GCF_045897195.1). Classification (NCBI taxonomy): domain Bacteria; kingdom Bacillati; phylum Bacillota; class Bacilli; order Caryophanales; family Staphylococcaceae; genus Mammaliicoccus; species Mammaliicoccus sp. RAM2. The sequence goes on from NZ_JBJNWI010000010.1 coordinate 7,085, forward strand.
TGAATGACCAACGTGCGCATTCGTATTTGGCATAATTCTAGCAATTGGATTATCAACTTGTAAATTATCTCTAATATAACTAATCGGTAAACCAGCCATAATTGAAATGAATTTATTATCACTCGTTATAAAAGGTCTAATCCGTTCAGCTAACTTTAAGAAATCATAAGGTTTTGTACTTAAGAATACATAATCTGCATCTTTTAACAATTCTTCATCATCATAACTATAGCTTACGCCTAAAGTTTCATGATAATTTTCCAATGCTTCTTGATTCGACTTATTTGTTAAATAAATATTTTCAGGTTCAATCGACTTACTGTTAACAATTCCAGTGAATATCGCGTTTGCCATATTACCAGATCCATAAAACACAATTTTCATAATAAAATCACTCACTTCCATATGAATTCATTTTAATTATAAAGAAATATAATCTTATGTCAAAATTGCTTGTATCGTATTTAGTTTTTTTGAAGTGTTATGATACATTATACATAACAATGAATAAAGGGTGAGTTAAATGATCGGTAAACATTATTTATTAACTGGTGCCACAGGTTCACTAGGGGAGAGCTTGATACAATCAATGAATAATCATGGTGCTTATGTTTCCATAATTGTAAGAAATGAGGATAAGGCCAATCATTTAATTACTAAATATAAAAATATTAAAGAAGTCTTTATATTAGATATGAATGACACGGCGCAAGTCGAACAATATAGTCTTTCACATAACAACATGTATGACGGGATTATTAATAACGCTGGGTTAGGTTACTTTAAATCTAACGAGGCGCATACAAGTAATGAAATTAAAGACATTTATCATACAAATCTCGTCAATTTAATTATTCTTTTGAACCGTATATTACCTTATTTAAAAAGAGGGGCATCAATCGTTAATATATCATCGATTTCTTCTAAAGTGACAACGCCATATGGTAGCCATTATTCAGCGTCAAAAGCAGCTTTGAGTAGTTTTACAAATGCATTCAGACTTGAACGCGAAGATTTACATGTACTCACAGTAAATCCGGGACCTTTCAAATCACAATTTCATGCTAAAGCAGATCCTTCAGGTCACTTTGAAAAGCTCACATCTCAAATACAACTTAATGTTGAAGATTTGAGCGAACAAATTGTTAAAAGTATGATTAAAAGAAAAATAGAAATAAACGAACCGAAATGGATGGATTTAGGATTGAGATTTTATCAATTAGCACCTCGTACATTTGAAAAATTATTTAAACAAAGTTTTTTAAGTAAAAAGATAGAATAAGAGTCTGGAAAATTTATACTCTCCCAGACTCTTTTCTTTTATTGTAAGTGATTTGTGTATTCAATATTTTTAACGATTGAACGGGCGTGCTTAATTTGAGCTTCTGATAATGTTCCATTATAACTTTGAATACTTTCTGCCAATTGCTCTGGTGAACTTGCACCCGTAATAATAGAGCCAAGTGCATCAAATGATTTCAAATAATTGAATGTAACACTAGATAAGTCATCATATTCTTTATTTAGTTGAGAAATGGTATCGGACAAATCGTTATAATTGTATTCTAACAATCCGTCTTTAAATTTACGATCTAACACTTCGTTTGATTTATGTGTTAATAAACCTTTAGAAACAGGACCTCTTGCTAATATTTTGACACAATGATCATTAATTTTTTCTAATAGATATTCAGGACGATTATCTAAAATACTAAACTGCATCATAATCGTTTCAATATGACTGTTTTTTAAGTAATAATCGATTACATTGGGTCTGATTGACGAAATGCCATATGCTTTTATGAGACCTTGTTCTTTTAATCTTTCGAATGCTTCTATCGTTTCATCTTTATCATCTTCAATAGTACCGCCATGTAACATATATAAATCTAATTGTTCAAGATCCAATCTTTGTAACGATTCTTTAATGCTTTTCATAATGTGTTCTTTAGAAGGATCCCAAAAGTGTTCTTGTTTATCTTTATCAAAATGATTACCTACTTTTGATCCAATGACGATATCATGTTGATTTTGATATTTTTTCAAAAGTTGACCTACGATTTTTTCATTCTCACCGTAATCATATAAATCAGCAGTATCAAAATATGTTATACCTTGTTTGATTGCTTCATCAACAATTGTTTCTGCATGGTTAATATCTGTTCCTAAACTCATACAACCTAATCCGACTTCTGAAATTTCAATGCCACTTTTCAATATATTTTTTTGCATATTGAAGCTCCTTTCGCTACACTTTATTTATTAAGTTTACCAGATAAATTATTTTAATGAAAAGAGGCACACTTATAATGAAACTAACTGAAGAAACGATTTCGAAAGAAACGATATATGATGGTCGTATTATTAAGCTAGAAAAACATCAAGTATCACTTCCAGATGGTCAAACGAGTGAACGCGAAGTCGTATTACATAATGGTGCAGTATCTGTATTAGCTATAACACCAGAAAACGAAGTATTAGTGGTGGAACAATATAGAAAGGCAATGGAAAAGACATTAATCGAAATTCCGGCTGGCAAATTAGAAATAGGTGAGGAACGTGAGTTAGCTGCACTTAGAGAATTAGAAGAAGAAACAGGATACGTCGCAGACAAACTCGAACTTATTGGTGAAGTTTATGGATGCCCAGGGTTCTGTAATGAAAAAGTAAGTATTTATATCGCTAAAGATTTAAAAGAAGGAAAAGTAAATTTAGATGAAGATGAATTCTTAAATTTAACTAAAATTTCAATCAATCAAATACAGTCATTATTATCAGAACATAAAATTGAAGATGCCAAAACAATGATTGCCTTCCAATACTTATTATTAAATTATAATCATTCTAAATAAAAAGATATTTTTTCTTGCTTTTTGAGAAGATTATTGGTATTTTAGTATACGAATACATTACTAATTGATAATGATTATTTTTTAGAAAGAAGGTGTCAAGTTGGAAGAACGCATACAACGTGTGAAAGAACAATTACACAAAGCTTCCTACAAACTAACTCCGCAAAGAGAAGCGACAGTTAGAGTATTACTTGAGAATGAAGCCGATCACTTAAGTGCAGAGGATGTTTACCTAAAAGTTAAAGATAAGGCACCTGAGATTGGTCTCGCAACAGTGTATCGTACATTAGAACTTTTAGCAGAATTAAAAGTAGTCGACAAAATTAACTTTGGCGATGGTGTTGCTAGATTCGATTTAAGAAAAGAAGGGGCAAAACATTTCCACCACCATATGGTATGTATGGAATGTGGTGCAGTTGATGAAATCGAAGAAGATTTATTAGAAGACGTAGAACGTCGAGTTGAAAAAGAATTTAACTTTAAAATTTTAGACCATCGATTAACTTTTCATGGTATTTGTCATAGATGTCACGAAGAATAAATCTATAATGGACGTTACTAAATGAAGTTTTATACTGATTTTAGTGATGTCTTTTTTTATGGTAAAATAATGACAACAATGAGGTGAATTCATGGAACAAATCATAAATGAGTTTATAGATTTTATAAGATTAGAAAAAGGCTTGAGTCAAAATACAATCCAATCGTATCAAAGAGATTTAAAACAATATAACCAATACATAACAGAACATAAAATTAGCCATATAGACAACATTGATCGTATAGTGATACAAAAATATTTTGCACATCTTAAACAAGAAGGTAAGTCAGCTAAAACAATTGCGAGATTGGCAGCGACGATTAGAAGCTTTCATCAATTTGCGATTAGAGAAAAATATGCCGTTAAAGACCCAACAATATTGATTGAAACACCTAAATACGAACAAAAACTTCCAGATGTATTGAGTGAAGATGAAGTGAATCAACTATTAACATTTACACATATTACAAATCCTAGAGATGAACGAGACCGTACGATGCTTGAACTCTTATATGGCACGGGCGTTCGTGTAAGTGAATTGATTCAATTAAATGTAGAAGACGTCAATTTAACGATGGGATTTATTAGAGTCTTTGGTAAAGGAAATAAAGAACGAATCGTACCGCTTGGTGAACATTTAATAGGCATTTTAAGAAACTACATCCAAGAAGTTAGACCAAATTTATTGAAGAAACATGTTACAGATATATTATTCTTAAATGCACGTGGTACAGCTTTAACGCGACAAGGATTTTGGAAAATACTAAAAAAAATCGGCTTAGAAAAAGGGATAACGAAGACTTTAACACCTCATACTTTAAGGCATTCTTTTGCGACGCATTTGCTTGAAAATGGTGCGGACTTGAGGGCAGTGCAAGAAATGCTCGGACATTCCGACATTTCTACAACACAACTTTACACACACATCTCTAAAAAACAAATACGCGAGATGTATTTAACGTATCACCCTAGAGCCAAGAAGGAGAAGAACAATGAAGAACAATAAACAACAACAACATGAATCAAAAAAATATGTCACATTAGCAATTTTATTAACATTTGCTGTCGCATGGGGTCTCATTTATTGGTTATTTATTGTCTAGCGTGACGTTGCTTATATGCTGAAATACGACTTTCTATCACTTCAGTACGATCTCTTAGTAGATGATGGTGTTTAATATACTCTGATACATCTGTATTATAGTTAAATTCAAAATCATCAAAAGAACTTTCTAAAGCACGATAACTTGCATCTGTTAAAGGGAGTTGAATATTTTCATAAGGATGACCTTGCTCAATGCGCATGATTTGAGAATGAATTAAAGATTGAAATGATGCTTTTTCAATACCTAAATGGCTAAAGTCATCATTTAATTCTGCAATTTGTAATGCTTTTTTATAAGTTTTTAGCGCACCTTTCGTATTATCACGTCTATAGTGGTAACATGCTGTAGAGAACAATATTAAACTTACAATTGCATCATGTTTACTAAATTGAGTTTGATCTTTCCAATGATCTTCTAATATATCGTGACATTCAAAATAATGTCTTAAGACATGGAAATGATAGTGAAATGACATTATTTGTGTTTCCATTTAAAATCCCTCTCAGCATAGAATATTTATACGTAATCATGGTATAATAATTTTTAGATTTATGCACGTAAAAGGAATAGAAATGAGGAAGTTTTAAATGTATGAAGTAAAACTTGATGCCTTTGAAGGACCTTTGGATTTATTACTTCATTTAATACAAAAATACGAAATAGATATTTATGATATTCCAATGAAGGAACTAACCGAGCAATACTTAAGTTATATACATCAAATGAAAATATTAGAAATAAATGTAGCGAGTGAATATTTAGTTATGGCATCAGAGTTATTGATGATCAAAAGCAAATTATTACTACCTACACAACCATCAGATATTGATGAATTTGAAGATGATCCAAGGGACGATTTAGTTAGACAATTAATCGAATACCAAAATTATAAAGAATATGCTAAATTATTAAATCATAAAAAACAAGACAGAGAACAAATATTCATCAAAAAGCCAGCAGATTTATCCAAATTTGAAGCCGTTCATGACAAACGTGCACCTTTAGATTTAGATATGACGGATTTAATTATTGCATACCAACGTACTAAACGTAGACAAAGATTTAATAAACCTCAGAATGTCACAGTTAATGAAGATAGTTATACGATTGAAATGGCAACAGCTTCAATACAAGCACAACTTGCCCAACATAAGAGTTATAAATTTTTCGAAACATTACCTTCTGATTTATCTACAAATGTATTGGTAACGTTGTTCTTGGCAATATTGGAAATGATGAAATTAAGACAAATTGATGTATTCCAACAATATCAATTTGGAGAAATAACTATAAATCGAGGCGTGAATTATGTCAGTGAGTAAATTAGGATTATTAGAAGGATTATTATATTCATTAGGTGATGAAGGCATTGAAATCAATCAGTTATGTGAGTTATTAGAATTAACACCATCACAATTAAAAGATTTAGCAAATGAATATGAACGCGAAACATTACAAATCATTTTTTACGGTAATAAATGCATTCTTACTGCAAAGCCAATTATGCATGAATATCTTGAAAAATTAATGATAGATAATATGAATACAAAATTATCACAAGCTGCGTTAGAAACATTATCTATTATTGCATACAATCAACCAGTTACAAGAAGCGATATAGAAGTGATACGTGGTGTGAATTCAGATGCATCTGTGAAGACTTTAATTGCTAAAGGTGTCGTTGAACCGAAACATAATGATCAATCTAGAAGCCAATTATTGTATACGACAGATTATTTTTTAAATGTATTTGGACTAACTTCTTTAGACGAATTACCTAAATCAACAAATGAAGAAAATGAACAAGAAGAAATGGATTTGTTTTTTAGTAGCATGAACGAAAAACAAAACAATGAGGAGCAATCATAATGAGTGAAGAATTAGAGAGATTACAAAAAGTTATTGCAAAAAGTGGATATACGTCACGTAGAAAAGCAGAAAAATTAATAGAAGAAGGACTTGTATATGTTAATCATAAACAAGTGACAGAACTTGGAACTAAAGTGAAAGATTCTGATTATATCGAAGTAGAAGGTATTCCATTAGAAATGCCAGATAAGCTATATATTTTATTCCATAAACCAACCAAAGTGATTACAAGTGTATCTGACGATAAAGGAAGAGCCGTGGTGACAGATTATTTTAAAGATATTAAGACGAGAATTTTCCCAGTTGGTAGATTAGATTATGACACATCTGGTTTATTAATTTTAACGAATGATGGTGAGTTTACAAATTTAATGACCCATCCTCGTTATAAAATTCAAAAGAAATATGTAGCAAAATTAAAAGGCTATTTACTTAGAGAAGAAGTAAAACAATTGGAAAAAGGTATACAGCTAGAAGATGGATTGACACAACCTGCAATTGTAAAAGTAAAAAGTCAAGACAGAGAGCGTAATGTAACGCATGTAGAAATTACGATTACTGAAGGTAGAAATAGACAGGTTAGAAGAATGTTTAGTCATTTTGGACATGAGGTTATTAAACTTACGAGAGTAGAATATGGTCCACTTAATTTAAAAGGCTTAAATGCTGGTCAGGGCAGAACATTATCACCTCATGAAATCAAAGTTTTAAGACATTTGGCACAAGAAGGTAAATAATCTGTAAACGTTCACAATAATGCCACTAAACTGCTTTTTAGTCATGATATACTAAACAAAACACCATAACATTGCATATGTATGGTTTTTTTATTGTGTTAGGGAGGATTTTAAATGAAGAAAAAACAGAAGACTGTACTCCAAATTGTTATAACAGCAGTAATCTTAATTGCAATTATATTTACAGTTTGGTCCAGTCTTACGAAAGATAAGGATAAAGTAGCGCAAGTTGGAGACGATGCGCCACTTTTTGAACTCCAAACAGTTGATGGGAAAAAGGTTAATTTAAAAGATTTACGTGGGAAAGGTGTTTTAATTAACTTTTGGGGGACTTGGTGTGAACCTTGTAAACGTGAAATGCCTGAGTTGGAAAGACAATATCAAAACTACAAAGACAAAGGTGTTGAAGTCGTTGCGATACATGTCAGAAATAATCCTCAACAAATCAAACAATATTTAAGTTCGTTAAAAGAAACACCAACATTCACAGTTGCGATGGATAACGATAATTTAGTAACAGATGCATATGGTATCAATCCATTACCAACTACGATAACGGTTGATAAAGATGGTAAAATAAAAACAAAGCATACTGGTGAACTTTCTAAAAAGCAAATCATAGAAGAAATGGAAAAGGTCAAAGTGAAATAGAGGGGGATTTAAAGTGAGCAACAAGCAAATTGTTTGTGAGTGCGGGCATAAGAACCCAGAAGGAACTCAATTATGCTTAAACTGTGGTCGCTTAATAAATGACGACTATGATAAGAAAAAGACAACCGACGTTATGCGTTACGATGGGCAAGCGATACGTTCAAAAACGAAAAACAGAACAATATTAGATCGCATATGGAATTTCTTCGCTTCAATCAAAACAGGTGTTACGTTACTCGTGTTAACCGTCATAGCAGCTTCAATCGGAACAATATTCCCGCAAGAATATTTTATTCCGATGAACGTGAATCCAGAACAATATTATTATGAACATTATGGTTCTCTAGGTTTACTATATTATAAACTTGGATTCCACAATTTATATAGTTCATGGTGGTTCTTAATTCTGTTAGGTTTAGTAGCGTTCTCTATTATTACATCAAGTATTGATAGAGGGATACCTTTACATAAATCTTTGAAAAATCAAAGAACGAAAAAGCACAGTTCATTCTATAAACGTCAAAGATTAAACTTACATTCAGATGATCAAGTTAATCTAGATGAAATAAGTCAATCTTTTAAAGATAAAAGATACAAAGTTAAACAAGATGGGAATCATATCTTACTTGAAAAAGGACGTTTATCTAGATACGGTCCTTATATCAACCATACTGGTTTAATCATTTTATTATTTGGGGCAATGTTAAGATTCTTACCAGGCTTTTACTTAGATGATATGGTCTATGTGAAAGAAGGAGAAACTAAACCAGTACCTGGTACAGATAGAGGCTATTATATAAAAAATAATGACTTTATATATGAAGAATATGATCAAAAATCTCAATCCAATACAAACCCTGAATCAATTGACCCAAGTTTAAACAAAATTGCTAAGAACTACGAAACAAAAGCTACTTTGTATAAAAACAGTCAAGAAGAAGTGATTGGGTCAGATGCTAATCTAAAAGAAGTCGCTTCAGATTCAATTAAAGTCAATCATCCATTGAAATATGATCACTTACAATTTTATCAAAGTAGCTTTGACAACTCATTGTTAAAAGATATGACATTTAACTTAAAAACAAAAGATGGTAAACCTTTAGGAAAACCATTTACAGTTAATTTGGAAAGTCCGAAAAAGATTTATAAAATAACTGATGATTTAACAGTTAAGTTAAGAAGTTATGCACCCGATTACGAAAAAATAGAAAATGGTGTACTTGCAACTAAATCTCCAAATCCAAATAATCCAGCTTTTGTGTTTGAAGTAACTGATAAAGGTAAACAATCAGAATTTAGTTTCTTAAGAATTAAAGAATCACAAGATATATCTAAAGATAATAAATACGATGTGAAATTTGCGAATGCAACAAATCAATGGGCAACAGTGTTGGCAGTGAAGAAAGACTTAACACTTCCAATATTATTTACAGGTTTCGTTATCTTCTTATTAGGTTTAGCAGTTGGATCATATATTAACCATAGACGTATTTGGATTAATACTGATAACGGTGAATTTAATATCGCTGCACATACAAATAAGAATTATTATGGTTTCTCAAAAGAGATTAACCAAGTCTTAGATAAACATCACATTTCACATATAGAAGATACTAAACAAGACATTCACGAAAGTAAGGAGGCAAACAATGGATAAAGATATGTTTTTAAATATTAGTAATATTAGTTTATATTCTGCTTTTATTTTATACTTAGTTGCGATTGTCCCATATTCATTTTCAATCCGTTCACCTAAGAAAAGAGCAGAAAAAGTAGGGGTGACATTAACTGTCATCGGCTTTGTATTACAAATTCTATACTTTATTACTAGATGGATTGCTGCGGGACATGCACCAGTAAGTAATATGTATGAATTCTTAACGATGTTTGGCATTATGATGGTAGGTGGCTTCCTCGTTATTTACTCTATATATAAGACACCTATTTTAGCGCTATTCGTATTACCAATTGCGATGTTGTTAATTGCATATGCAAGTATGTTCTCTAGAGATGTTTCGCCGTTAATTCCTGCGTTACAATCTAGTTGGTTAGCAATTCACGTTATAACAGTAACGATTTCATATGGTATTTTATCAATCAGCTGTATAGCAGGATTAATTTATTTATTTGCAGCTGTTAGTCCAGAAGAAAAATCTATACATAGTTTCTTTGTAGAAGTCATTATGTATTTCATTGTTATTGTAATTGGGTTTATATTAACAACGATTATTATGAAAGATATCGTTGGTTACGATGACACTTATTTCTTTATCGATAAAAATGATAATAACTCTGTTCAACATTATCATCTTCCAGCATTTGTAACACAACAAGATAGTTTACTTGTAGATCATGTTTCTGGTAGTGATTATGAACCAAAAGAAAGAACAGATATCTTAAAATGGAGCAAGATTGAATTACCTGCTGTTATCAATTCACAAAAATTAAACACTGTTGTTTGGTCAATTGTAGTTGGTACAGTCTTGTATGGTATACTAAGATTGATTTTGAAAGGCAAGACTTTGTTTAGTCTTATCAAACCACTTACGAAAAAAGTCAATCTATCCTTGATGGATGAAATAGGGTATCGTTCAGTAATCATTGGCTTCCCATTATTTGCACTTGGCGGAATATTATTTGCTAGTATCTGGGCACAAATGGCTTGGAGTAGATATTGGGGCTGGGATCCTAAAGAAGTTTGGGCGCTTATAACATTCTTATATTATGCGATATTCTTACATTTAAGATTAGGTAAAGGTTGGGAAGGCAGAAAATCAGCATGGTTAGCTGTTGGTGGCCTTGCAATCATTCTATTTAATGTTATTGCCGTTAACTTAATAGTAGCTGGTTTACATTCTTATGCTTAAAAAATGCTAGAAGGGAGTCAACGAAGCATGACAGATCGTATTTTAGTAGTAGATGATGAAGATAGAATTCGAAAATTAGTTAAAATGTATCTCGAAAGAGAAGGTTATGAGACTGATGAAGCGGATAATGGCCAAGATGCCTTAGATAAAGCTTTAAATGAAGATTATGACTGCATATTGTTAGACTTAATGTTACCTGAAATAGATGGAATTGAAGTTTGTAAGAGAGTAAGAGAAACAAAATCAACACCTATTATTATGCTAACAGCTAAAGGTGAAGAAAATAATCGCGTTGAAGGTTTTGAAATTGGGGCAGATGATTATATTGTCAAACCATTTTCACCTAGAGAAGTTGTCTTACGTGTAAAAGCATTACTAAGACGTACAACGAATCATTCAATGGTTAATCAAACTAATACGGCTAAAGATTTAATTGTATTTGAAAACTTAGTCATTGATAATGACGCACATCGCGTATTAGCAGATCAAAAAGAAGTGAATTTAACGCCTAAAGAGTATGAATTATTATTATATTTAGCAAAATCACCTGATAAAGTATTTGATAGAGAGCAACTGTTAAAAGAAGTTTGGCACTATGAATTTTATGGTGATTTAAGAACAGTTGATACGCATGTTAAAAGATTGCGTGAAAAGTTAAATAGAGTTTCTGAAGATGCTGCACAAATGATTCATACTGTATGGGGCGTCGGTTATAAATTTGAGGTTCCTGAATAATGAATCGGTTAAATAGTGTTGTTGTAAAACTGTGGTTATCTATTATTTTAATAGTAACGACAGTTTTACTTTTATTAAGCGGATTTCTTATAACTTTCTTACAATCTTATAATACATCTACTACAGGTGAAAATTTGTATAATAATGCAAGCAAAATAGAACGTTTATTACTGAGTTCACATGAAAAAGCTTCAGCTATCGATTATGCAAGAGAACTCGTTGAAGACCCAGCCGGACTCATTATCGTTAAAAATAGCGATGATCTAACAGCAAAGTCTGAAGATCCGTTAAAAGAAGTTATGATCAACGAGATTAGAACAAATCATGCATTCGATAAAGTGTTTAACGAAGATAAACATGTATTGAAAGAAATCAATTTAACTTATAACAGTGAAAAACATCAATATATTTTATTAGGATATCCTTCTCAAGCTTTTCCTGAAGAAGATGCAGGTATCTTTTTATTCCAAGATATCAATTCCATTAAAGAAGCTCAAAATGTTGTCACACTTAGTATACTTGTTTCAGCCATTATATTGTTAATCGTGAGTACGGTCTTTGCATTCTTCCTTTCAAACAGAATAACGAAACCTTTAATTCAACTGAAACATGCTGCCTTTAAAGTTGCTAAAGGTCACTATACTGAAAAAGTACCAATTTATACGCGTGATGAAATAGGCGAGCTCGGTTTAGCATTTAATAAAATGAGTAAAGATATACGTACTAATATAGATGATGTTAAATCAAAAAATAATATACAAGAAAAACTCATTAATTCAATGATAGATGGTGTGCTAGGCATCAATGATAAGAATGAAATCATTATTTCTAACTCCAAAGCTGACATATTCTTAAAAGAAGTAAAAGAGTTTAATCATGTTGATATATCTACTCAAAGAAATGACACATTTAAAGAAAAGAATACGCAGTTTTTCGAATACGAATTGGGTCATAAATATTATGTCGTGATATCAACATATATAAATAGTATTCAAAATGATGGTTCATCAGGTATAGTCGTAATCATTCGTGATATGACAGACGAACACCATATGGATCAAATGAAAAAAGACTTTATCGCAAGTGTTTCACACGAATTAAGAACACCAATTTCTATGTTACAAGGTTATACTGAGGCAATTGTTGATGGTATTGTAACAGAGAAGAAAGATGTAGATGATTTCTTATATATTATTTTAGATGAGTCTAAAAGACTAAGTAGATTGATAAATGAATTATTAGAAGTCGCAAAAATGGATGCTGAAGGTATAAAAGTTCATTTAGACGAATTTAATATTTCTACATTAATGAACAAAATTGATACTAAATTCTTACCGCAAGCTAGAGAAAATGGATTGAATTTATCCGTTAAACATATTGGAAATCTTACAAATTGGTATGGTGATAGTGATCGTGTCGAGCAGATTTTAACAAATTTAATCGATAACGCGATTAGATACACACATCAAAATGATTCTATTAATGTCATCTTTGATGATACAGATGAAGAAGACTTTGTTATAACAGTCCAAGATAGTGGCGTAGGTATCGCAAAAGAACATTTAGATCAAATATTTGATCGTTTTTATAAAGTAGATGCTTCTCGCACAAGAGGTAAACACGGAACAGGACTTGGTCTCTTTATCGTTCAAAAAATTATAGATGCACATCATGGTACAATTAAAGTCGATAGTAAAGAGGGTGAAGGCACTCAATTTACAATAACTTTACCAAAAGTTTAATTAGTTGAGTTATTTAGATGAAAATACCTGACCAATGTGCTAATATATATTTTGTAATTAAAACTAAATAAAAAATTCATCTTCGGGGTTTGGTGAAATTCCATACCGGCGGTTAAAGCCCGCGACCCAATATATGTATGTATATTGGCTGACTTAGTGAAATTCTAGGGCCGACAGTTAAAGTCTGGATGGGAGAAGATGGAGGAAAAATCTAGTCTTGGCTAGGTTTATTTTGCGATAATTTTTCCTCCTATTCTTACGAGATGAATAGGAGGAGTTTATATGTCTAACGATAACAAAACAAAACGCTTACTTACTGTAAGTATGCTCATCGCAATCAGCTTTATTTTGATGTTTTTGAAATTTCCATTGCCATTTTTACCACCATATTTAACAATGGATTTCAGTGATATTCCTGTGCTTGTCGCAACATTTGCGTTTGGTCCAGTTTCAGGTATATTAGTAGCATTATTTAAAAACGTATTGAATTTCTTAATTGTGTCTCATGAACCGATTGGAAATACGGCTAACTTTTTAGCATCAATATGTCTCGTAATTCCAACTTACTATTTCTATCGCATAAAGAAAACAAAATTATTTATGGGATATGGATTAGCAGTTGGTACAATCTTGATGACAATTCTCATGAGTTTAATGAATTACTTTGTTCTATTACCTTTATACGGACAAATTATGAATCTTGCAGATATCGCACATAATTTAAAATTAATCGTATCTGCCGGTATTATTCCATTCAATTTAATTAAAGGTATTGTCATTTCAGTCATATACATTTTAATATTTGATAAACTTAAATCTATTATAAAATAAAGAAAGGCTAGGACCTCGCGTCCTAGCCTTTCTCATATATATTATTCGAACTTAAGTGCGTCTCCGTCGAATGATTCATCTGCTATTTTAATTGAATCTGTCGGACAACCTTCGAAAGCATCTTCCATATCTTCTAATAATTCCTCTGGGACAGCTTCGATTCCCTTATTGTCGTCTAGTATTACGTAGGCGATTCCCTCATCATCATAGTCGTATATATCAGGGGCAGCTGCTCCACATGCGCCACATGCTATACATGTATCCATATCTACTATTGTGTATTTAGCCAAAATTTTCGCCTCCTTTAAAAAACATGCTACACTTATTATACATACTTATTTTAGTGATAACACTTATATATTTCAACATATTTATGTTATTTGAGGTGACTTATTTGAAACAGATTATACTGAAAACCCTTTCCATAAAGCATGAAAACAAAACTGATAAAAGTATTTATAATATTTTAATCGGTAAAAAGACCCATCAAACATATTTTGATGCAACGATTGAACATTTAAAATTGTATTATGGCTGTTTGCCAAATTTGAAATTTGAACAATTCGAACAAATTATTAACGAACCTATAGAACATATTGATGAGCCAATTATAGGCGACTTTTTCTATAGTCAGGCCATTCAATCTGTTAATACAATCTTATTATTAACTCAGATGATTAGTCAAAAAAAGCATAACCATTTAACGTATCAACCGATCATCAATGATAAAGAGATACAATTTAAAGCTAAAGAAATTTATGTACTTATTAAAGAAATAGGTGAAGATCATTTTATAGAAGAAATTTATCAGTTATTTGAAGACATGAATACATACTTCCAAACAATTTATATTCACTATTTATTAGCAGGTTTTCGGGAAACGCCATATACAATTGAACAAATTTCATTGATTGAAGAAATTGGTATAATGGATTTAAGAGAACATTTAGTAGAAGAATATCAATTTATCCAAGTAGCGATACAAAATAAAGAACGTTATCCAATATTATCTCAGATTAACTATCAACCGATGTTAAACCAACAAACGTTCACTACATATGAATTATTAAATCGCACATATGATATGGATCAACTCGCAAATATTAAACGTGTTAAGACACATACAATTCACGACCATATTATAGAGATGTACATTAAAGGTTATTTAAATGATAAGAATTTATATATTAGTGATGACCAATACGCAAGATTTGTAGAAGTTATTCAACAAACACCTAATCAAAATTTAAAATTTTACTATGAAGCGTTAAATGATTTTACATATTTCGAAATCAAACTCATGTATGTTTTGTATGCAATGGAGGGATTAAATGCTACAACAAGAACTTAAAAAGTATTTTGGATATGATGATTTTAGAAGTGGGCAAGAGGAGACAGTCCAAAACATATTAGACGGCCATGATGTGTTGAGCATCCTTTCAACTGGCGCTGGGAAAAGTTTGTGTTATCAATTGCCAGCTTATATAACAGGGGGCAGAGTGCTCATTATTTCTCCACTCATTTCTTTAATGGATGATCAAGTCGTTCAAATGAAATTAAATGGTGAGAAGAATGCTGTTGCGATCCATTCTGCTATTGATAAAAAAGAAAGGACAGACATATTTAGAAACTTATCAAATTTTCAATTTATATTTTGTAGCCCGGAATTTATATATGAAGAACATAATTTTAAACGCTTTAAATCTATTGGTTTTAAGTATATTGTTCTAGATGAAGCACATTGTCTAAGTGAATGGGGCTTTGATTTTAGGCCACATTATGCACTGATTTCAAAAGTCACACAATACTTTAACCAAGCACAAGTTATCGCGTTATCTGCGACTTTGACAGAAAAGATGATGCAAGATATAGAAGTGATTACAAAGCGCCAATTTAAAATACATAAAGAAGGACTCAATCGTTCAAATATTATGTACCATCATGTTAATTTTGATGATGAAAAAGAAAAAGATCATTATCTATTAGACACTATAAAAGACTCAGGACCAACCATTATCTATGTGTCATCTAAGAAGAAATGTCATGAATTAGCTGAATTGATTTATAAAGAAGGATTTTTAACAGGGATTTATCACGGAGATTTAAACTACCAAGAAAGAACAACTGTACAAACACAGTTTATTAATAATGATATTAAAATCATCGTCGCTACAAGTGCATTTGGAATGGGTATTAATAAACAAGATTTACGAACCGTTATTCATTACCATTTACCTACTTCACCTTCAAAATATGTACAAGAAGTAGGACGTGCAGGGCGTGATGGCGAAGCTTCTCAAGCAATTAGTTTATTTACATCAAGTGATATTCATATTTTAAGCCATTTAGCTAATGAGCATGGAATTGATATAGATATGCTTAATTTATTCGAACAAGGGTATCAACTAAATGAGGAGATATCTAAAAATATCCAGTATCTTCTTGAATTATATCCACTTAACCAATTAAAAAAGAAAATCCAAGCTGAGCAGAACCAAAAACAATATGCATTTAGTTTTATGAGAAATTATATTCAAATCGATACATGTAGACGCACGTATTTAATGAACTATTTTAATGAACATGTGACTCAAGATAATCATTGTTGTGACAATTGTAAGAATGCAAATTTATTAAAATTACCAAATATAAAAGAAGTCAAATACAAAACCTCTTATAAAAATAGATTAAATGCAATATTTTAATAGGATTGCTTTACTTGGTAAGTTCAACAAGGATATAATAAAGTATAATTCAATATATACAAAAAGATAATGATGAGGTGAGTTTATTGTCTAAAGATAATTTTAAAGACGAATTCGAAAAAAGTCGTCAAAAGATAGAACGACCTGAAGACAAGACACAAGAAGTAGAAAGTAACAACGAAGAGGTAAACGATCAAAGTCAGCCAAATCGAAAAGAAACAGACAACCAAAAAGAAGATAAGAAAGAACAAAGTAAACAAGAACAACAATACCCACCAAGAGGCGCGCTTAGAAGACAACGTAGAAAAGAAGAAGCTAGTAAACAGAAATCAAATGAAGAACTACCTAAACAAGAAACACCTAAAGCTTCAGAAACACCAAATAATGAAGATAAGTCGTCTAAAAAAGCTGGTGCAGCGGGCGCTGCAGGTGCAGTTGGTGCTGGAGCGGCAGGCGCAAGTGCTGCTAACGCCATTAAAAACACTCAAAATAATAAACCAAAACAAAAAAGATCTTTAACAGATAAACCCGAATCTAAGGATCAACAACCTAAAAATCAAAATGATCACAAAAAAGCTGCAGGTGCCGCAGCTGCTACTGGTGCTGGCGCAAGTGCCGCAAGTAATTCTGCAAAACAGAATAACCCTAAAGATCAAAACAAAAAAGAGTCTCAAAAAGACAAGTCAAACGGTAAAAAAGGTGCAGCTGCAGCTGCTGGAGCTGCCGCAGTTGGTGCTGGTGTAGCAGCATCTGCTTCATCAAATAATAACAACAAACAAGAGTCAAACAGTAAAGATAACAAAGATAAGCAATCTAAAAACAAAAAAGGTGCAGCAGCAGCGGGTGCCGGAGCAGTTGGCGCTGGCGCAGCAGGAGCGGCAGGAGGCGGATCAGCCGGTGGAGGTACACCACCAAGTAATGGCAGTGGTGGACAAAACGGTGATGATAACAACTCAAATAAATTCAAGAAAGCACTTGTTCCAATAATAGCTGCAATACTTATACTTGGTGCACTTGCCTTATTCTTAGGTATGTACTTAAATGGTGCAAATAAAGATAATGGTAAAGAAATTGCTGAAAAAACAGAGCAAACTAATAGTGACGCTAAGAAAAAAGCCGATGAACAAGCTGAAAAAGATAGAGCTAAAAAAGAAAATGAAGATAAAGCGAATGAAGACTCTGACAAAAATAGTAATTCAAGCGACTCAAATAATGCTTCTAAAAATAGTTCAGACGAAAGTAATTCAGATTCAAACGCAAATACTAATGAAGATAGTCAAAGCAACCAAGATCAAAACAGTGACGACAGCGTAAATCAATATAATGATAGCGCAAGTAATGAAGATGTACAAAATGCAGCTGATGATGCAGCCAACAACCAAACAAATCAAAATACACAAAGTAATCAAAACCAAAATCAGTCTCAAGAATCACATACTGTAACTGGTAAAGAAAACTTATACCGTATTGCGATACAATATTATGGTAGTGGATCACCAGAGAATGTAGAAAAAATTAGACAAGCAAATGGTATTTCTGGCAATGAAATATCTCAAGGTCAGAATTTAGTAATACCATAGACATAAACAAAAGGGGATGGCTTTATGTATTTAACGAACATTATGATACCAAAAGAAAAATGTTATATCGCGAATCCGAAAGATGCTATTCACTCAGCACTTGATAAATTAGAACATCATGGTATAGATGGGTTACCAGTAGTTGCTGATGGAAAGTATATTGGAATGATCACGAGATATAGTATTTTTAGACATTACTTCTTCAAAAAAGAAAATGTCTCAAGGGATGAATTTATTGAAAGTACTAAAATTGAAGAAATCTTAACGTTAGATTTACATTCATTAAATGCAAACCAAGTAGTAGAAGAATCACTACTTAATCTGCAAGATTTTCCAATATTAGCAGTTGTAAATGATGAGAAAGATTTTCTTGGTATCGTAACAAGATATGATGTTATGGAACAATTTAAATCAGCATTCGGTATGAAACAAAAAGGAATCCGTATTGCGATTACTTCTTTAGAAGCTGAAGGCAGAATTAAACGATTATCAAGTATCATTGCGAAATTCAAGCTCAACACAATTTCATTTGTAACATTTGATGAAACAGATAAAATGTATCGCAGAATGATCATCAAAGTTGAGAAAACAAATAATTTAGACAAATTCATTAAGTATTTAGGAAAAAATGGTTTCAAAGTACTTGATGTATCAGAAGAATAAATTAAGTAAGAACCTGAACATGTGCATTGTTCAGGTTCTTTTCATTTTAGTGGTGTTGAATATGTTGGTGTGGCAGCCTTTTTGAACACTTCTGCCTAAACTTGTTCGTAACGAGGGTTTTAGTTACAAAAGTCAGTCGAAATGTCACTAAGGACAGCTATAGTTACAAAAGTCGGCCGAAGTGTTACTATGGGCATCCTTAGTTACAAAACTACTCAGAAGTGTTAATACTGGTATCCTTATTTGCACCTTCACCCAAAACTGCTCGTAACAACCCCAGTATTTGCACTTCTCACTCAACTTTCTTTTAACAACTGATCACGCTTCAATCCCAATCTTTTCATATATTCAGTTTCATTTTATTTTACTAATCTCTCATTATTGATATAATGATTGAGGATATTATAAGGAGTGAAAGTACATGCAAGAATATGAAAGCTTAATAATCGGTGGTGGCCCTTGTGGATTGAGTGCAGCAATCGAACAGAAGAGAAAAGGTATTAATGCTGTCGTGATTGAAAAAGGTAATGTTGTAGATGCCATTTATCATTATCCTACTCATCAAACATTCTTTTCTTCTAGTGATAAACTTGGTATTGGTGATGTACCATTTATCGTGGAAGACTTAAAGCCTAAAAGAAATCAAGCACTCGTTTATTATAGAGAAGTTGTTAAACATCACCAACTTGATGTAAGAACTTTTGAAGAAGTATTAGCTGTTAAAAAGGTTGATAATAGATTTTTAGTATCAACAACTAAACAAACGTATAAAGTTAGATTCTTAACAATTGCTACTGGTTACTATGGTCAACCAAACGAATTAGAAGTAGAAGGTCAAGAATTAAGTAAAGTGATGCATTATTTCAAAGAAGCTCACCCGTACTTTAATCAAGACGTTGTTATTATTGGCGGCAAGAATTCAGCTGTAGATGCAGCAATTGAATTAGAAAAAGCAGGTGCAAATGTAACAGTCTTATACCGTGGATCAGAATACTCTAAAAGTATTAAACCATGGATATTACCTAACTTTGAATCATTAGCAAAACATGAAAAAATCACGATGCATTTTAACAGTGAAGTAGAACGTATCGATGAAGACACGCTTACATTCAATAAAGAAGGTAAATCATATACAATTAAAAATGACTTTGTCTTTGCTATGATTGGTTATCACCCTGATTATAAATTCCTAGAATCTTGTGGCGTAGAAACAATTACAAATGAATTTGGAACTGCACCTTCATATAATAAAGATACAATGGAATCGAATGTTGAGAATTTATATATCGCTGGTGTTATAGCTGCTGGTAACGATGCTAACACGATATTTATAGAAAATGGTAAATTCCATGGTGGCACAATTGCTCAGGATATTGAAAGAAAAAAGCAAACGCCTCTAGAATCATAAAAACAACCATGTTATTGGACAATTAGCCAGTAACATGGTTATTTTTTATGCAAAATATTCAACTAAATCTTCTTTAGATAAATGATTACTTAAACCAACAAGTAGTTTAAGACGTGCTTTCTGTCCATTTAATCCGTTTGATAATATAATACCCATTTGTTGAAGTTGGTATCCGCCGCCTTCATATGCATAAATACCTCCTACAATTCCATTAAATGAACGTGAAACCATTACAACCGGAATATCAGCATCGAGCAAGTTCTGAATACCTTGTAATGAAGTTGGTGGCATGTTGCCTTGACCTAGCGCTTCAATAATTAAGCCATCGTATTGTTTTTCTACAAAGAAATCTAATAAATCACTTGATAAATCCATGTGAGCTTTTACAATGCCTATTTTGATATTCGGATTGATGCTTGGATATTTTTTATATGGAAAAGGTTGATGATGGAATATGACATGCGTCTTTGTAACACTGCCAATTGGTCCATAGTTTGGACTTTGAAAAGTGCTCGTGTTTGACGTATGTGTTTTTGTTACATTCTTAGCTGTATGAATTTCATCATTGAATACAACCATAACCCCTTTATTTTGCGCATCATCTGTAGATGCTACTTTTAACGCTGAAACATAATTGTATAATCCATCTGAACCTATTTCATTTGAAGATCTCATGGCACCTGTTAAAATAATAGGTAAGTTCGTATCTATTGTTAAATCTAGTAAATACGCCGTTTCTTCTAAAGTATCTGTCCCATGTGTAATCACAAATGCATCATATTCATCTCGTTCAATTGATTGCGTAATAATATCTTTCAATTGATTAATATATTGATTATTCATATGTGGGGAAGGTACTTGGAATGGATTTATTTCTGTAATATCACCTAGAGATTGTATAAATGCTTGATGTCTATGCATCGGATGTTCAGCATTTGTTTCTACTTTACCTGTATCTTTATCTTCAGACATACTAATTGTTCCACCAGTATGTATAACTAATATTCTCTTCATTTCTTTCCTCCTATTCATATGATTATAATTTATGATAAAATATATAAGATTAAAGAACAAGAGAGGTTATACAAATGAAGAAAATAAATATCGCAATAGATGGTCCAGCAGCAGCTGGTAAAAGTACAATCGCTAAACTCGTAGCGCAACATTTTAATATGATATATGTGGATACAGGCGCTATGTATAGAGCGATTACACTTTATTATATTGAGCAAGGCTCAGAAGACTTTGACCATCTTGTTAAAGAAATTGACTTAAAAATCGTATTAGATAACGGTCAACGTGTTATTTTAAACGGTAAAGATGTTTCAGAAAGAATCAGAGAAAATGATGTAACCGAAAAAGTTTCATATGTGGCCTCAAAAGAACCTGTAAGAACATTTTTAGTAGAAGAACAACAAAGATTAGCAGATGAGAAAAATGTCGTAATGGATGGTAGAGATGTCGGTACAACAGTATTACCTGACGCAGAATTAAAAGTATACATGATAGCATCAGTTGAAGAGCGTGCTATTAGAAGATTTAAAGATAATGAATTACGTGGCATCGAATCTGATATCGAATCATTAAAGATTGATATTGAACGTCGTGACCAATATGATATGAATCGTGAAATCTCACCTTTAGTGAAAGCAGAAGATGCTATTAGTATCGATACAACTGGATTGTCAATTGAAGAAGTGACAAATAAGATTGTCGAACTTGCAAAAAGCAAAATGGTCTAAATAGTTCGAATTTCTTGACAATTTAGCCGCTTTATAAGAAGTTATTATTATGATATTTATTTAAAGGAGGCAATTTTGATGACGGAAGAATTCAACGAATCCATGATAAATGAAGTGCAAGAAGGTGACAAAGTTAAGGGTACTGTACAACAAGTAGAAGATAAACATGTAGTTGTGCATATAGTGGGTGGTAAATTTGATGGCATCATTCCAATTAGCCAACTGTCAACTCAACACATCGAAACAGCTAACGAAGTCGTCAATATTGGTGATGAAATCGAAGCATTCGTAACTAAAATCGAACAAACTGATGAAAGCGGTCATTATATATTATCGAAACGTAAATTAGATGAAAATCTATCATACGAAAAGTTACAAAAGATTTTAGAAGATGACGACACAATCGAAGCTGAAGTAACTGAAGTTGTTAAAGGCGGTTTAGTCGTTGATGCTGGTATTAGAGGCTTTATTCCAGCTTCATTAATCTCTGTGAACTATATTGATGATTTCTCTGACTATTTAGGTAAAGTATTAACACTTAAAGTTGAAGAGTTAGATCAAACAAACAACAGAGTCATTTTAAGTCACAAGAAAGTTGAACAAGAAGCATTAAGTTCTAAAAAAGAAGATTTACTCAATAATATTTCACAAGGTGACGTATTAGAAGGTACTGTCGCTAGAATTGCGAACTTTGGTGCATTCATTGACTTAGGTGGCGTAGATGGACTTGTACATGTATCTGAGTTATCTCACGATCATGTTAAATCACCTGACGAAGTCGTAAAAGTTGGGGATACAGTTAAAGTTAAGGTACGTGCTGTTGACAGAGAAGCAGAAAGAATTTCTTTATCTATTAAAGATACGTTACCAAGCCCATTTGAACAAATCGATTCACAATTTACTGTTGGTGATATCGTACCAGGTAAAGTCGTGCGTTTAGCTCAATTTGGAGCATTTGTAGAAATTGCGCCTGGCTTACAAGGTTTAGTTCATATTTCTCAAATAAGCCACGAACACATCGGTAATCCTGACGAAGTATTAGAAAAAGGACAAGATGTACAAGTGAAAATTCTTGCTGTCGATAAAGATGAAGAAAGAATTTCTTTATCTATTAAAGATACAATCGAACAAGAAACTGATTTTGATGAATCATATTTAAACCAACAAGATACAGATGATGACAATCCTACTTTAGGTGATGTCTTCGGAGATAAATTAAAAGATTTTAAATTATAATATGTGTATATATAAGAGACTGGAACATAATGAAATGTTTCAGTCTTTTTTAGTTTTTTAATTCGATAGGCTAAACAGTCATCATATGTTAAAATAGAAAGGATTATGAAAGAGAGGAAGTAGGTTTATGACGAAACCCATTATAGCAATTGTAGGTAAACCAAATGTAGGGAAATCTACAATTTTTAATAGAATTATAGGCGAGAGGGTATCTATCGTTGAAGATACACCAGGTATAACGCGAGATAGAATATATTCAAGTGGAGAATGGTTAACACATGACTTCAACTTAATAGATACAGGTGGAATAGATTTAGGTGATGAACCTTTCCAACAACAAATAAGAGCACAAGCAGAAGTAGCAATTGATGAAGCGGATGTTATTATCTTTATGGTTAACGGCCGTGAAGGCGTAACTCAAGCTGATGAAATGGTCGCTAAAATATTATACAAATCAAATAAACCTGTCGTATTAGCAGTCAATAAAATTGATAATCCAGAAATGCGTAGTGAAATTTATGACTTTTATTCATTAGGATTTGGTGAACCATTCCCAATTTCAGGTTCACACGGACTAGGTTTAGGTGACTTATTAGATGAAGCAGCTAAACATTTCCCTGAAGATGACGAACCAGATTATGATGATGAGACAATTAGACTATCACTAATCGGTCGACCAAACGTGGGTAAATCTAGTTTAATCAACGCTATTCTTGGAGAAGAACGTGTCATTGTTTCGCCAATTGCTGGTACAACTAGAGATGCAATCGATACAATTTATACTTATGATGATCAAGAATATGTATTAATTGATACTGCAGGCATGAGAAAGAAAGGTAAAGTATACGAAAGTACTGAAAAATATTCAGTATTACGTGCTTTAAAAGCCATCGAACGTTCTAATGTCGTACTTGTTGTTATCGACGCTGAAGAAGGCATCATTGAACAAGATAAAAAAGTTGCTGGATATGCTCATGAAGCCGGTAAAGCAATTGTCATTGTTGTAAATAAGTGGGATACGGTTGAAAAAGATTCTAAAACAATGAAGAAGTTTGAAGAAAAGGTAAGAGATAACTTCCAATTCTTAGATTATGCACCAATTGCTTTCGTATCAGCTTTAGAAAAATCACGCTTAAAAACATTATTCCCATTAATTACGATGGCAGATGAAAACCATCGTAAACGTGTACAAAGTTCGACACTAAATGAAGTTATTACAGATGCTGTTGCGATGAATCCAACGCCTACTGATAATGGTAGAAGGTTAAATATTTTCTATGCAACACAAGTAGCGATTCAACCTCCAACATTTGTAATATTTGTTAATGATGTTGAATTAATGCATTTCTCTTACAAACGTTTCTTAGAAAATCGTATAAGGGATGCGTTCGGTTATGAAGGTACACCAGTTCATTTAATCTCAAGAAAAAGAAACTAATATTAAAGGATTGATAACTATGACAAATATAACTGTATTTGGTACAGGAAGTTGGGGTACTGCTTTAGCAAATGTATTAGCAGACAACCAACATAATGTATTAATGTGGGGTAAGACTGAAACGACAATTAACGAAATCAACAAGGAACATAAGAATACAAAATATTTAAAAGAAATCACTTTAAATGAAAATATTAAAGCAACAACTGATTTAAAAGATGCTGTCCATCATGCATCTATCTTTATTATAGCTGTTCCGACAAAAGCCATTCGTGAAGTGAGTGAAAACATTAATGAAATCGCTTATGGCAAAAAAGTATTCATCCATGTATCTAAAGGTATCGAACCTGGTACTTTCAAACGTATTTCTGAAATGATTGATGAATCAATCGATAGCAAAATAAATGGCGGTATCGCTGTATTATCAGGACCAAGTCATGCAGAAGAAGTTGCGATTAAACATCCAACAACAGTTTCAGTATCATCTGAAAACGAAGAAGTTGCACGCTTAGCTCAAGATTTATTTATGACGGATTATTTCCGTGTATATACGAACAATGATCTTGTCGGTATTGAAATAGGAGGCGCGTTAAAAAATATTATTGCACTTGCTGCTGGTATAACTGATGGCATAGGATATGGTGACAATGCGAAAGCAGCACTTATGACGAGAGGTTTAGCTGAAATAACACGATTAGGTGTTAAAATGGGCGCTGATCCTATGACGTTCTTAGGTCTTGGTGGTATCGGTGACTTAATCGTTACTTGTACTTCTGTACATTCACGAAATTGGAAATGCGGAAATATGCTTGGTAAAGGGGCTACATTAGACGAAGCATTAGAAGAAATGAATATGGTCGTTGAAGGTGTAAGAACAACAGAAGCTGCTTACAACTTGGCAAAAGAATATGATGTTGAAATGCCAATAACATCAGGGTTATATAAAGTGTTATTCGAAGATTATCCAGTTTCTGAAGGTGTCAAAGATCTTATGGAACGTGACAAAAAGTCAGAGAATATTTAAGCAAGAGGGGTATTTAAATGTTTGATATATCAAGAATGGATTTAATGTGGGTGTCATTTTATTCTATTGGTTTTATGATTTTGGCAATTATACTCGTATATTTATCAAGATTTAAATTAAAAAATAAAATCATCAGTAGTATAACAATGTTTTTAGCAGTCATTTCTCTTATTATTGCTGGTATCTTTATGATTGTTGTATTAGGTGGATCCAGCCATGCATAATTACAAAAAAATATCGTTCTTATTAATATTAAGTACTTTAATTTTGTCAGCTTGTGCTTTTCCTAATAAAGAGAAAGCAGAAAACCAAGTGCCAGCGAAAGACCAATTAAGTATGGTTCAAACAGCGGTAGATGAATACAAAAAGGCGAGTGGTGGATTATTACCTATTAAAGATAGAGATGATAGTTATTCATTATACTTAAAACACCCAGTTGACTTTAATAAATTAAAACCAAAGTTCTTATCTCAATTACCAGGTAATTCATTTGAGAACGGCGGTATTTATCAATATGTAATCATGGATGTCGACAAAGACCCTAAAGTGCATTTAATCGATTTAAGAACGTCAGAAGTCTTAAAAGATATTCGAATTCGAATAGATGCATCAGGTAAACCATTACAATTAGGTAAAAAAGTTGCACCTAATGTATATGAAATTGAATACAAAAAATATGGTTTCAAAAAACAGCCAACTGTTCCAAGTCCATATAGTAATGAACGATTACCAGTATATATGAACGGCGGAAATGATTTTGTTATTGATTATAGATTAGATTTAGCAAAAGCAATTAAAAAAGAAAAATCACTTCCTAAACCAGGTCAAGATATTCGATATTTATTATACAAAGATTCACCGATATTACCGGCTTATTCGCCTGAATTTACAATAAATAGTAAAAATGAGCCTGTTTTTAAATCAAAAGTGAAAAAATATTAATAAAAATATAGAAATTATGCATTTATAGCTTGTAAATCGTTGCAGTGGCACAGGTTGTTGTGTTAAAGTCTTATCATAATGGTATTTATACATATCATTAGATAACCTTTTGGGAGGTGAAATTGAAATGAACAAAACAGAATTAATCAACTCAGTAAGTGAAAAAGCTAATTTAACTAAAAAAGAAGCTGGTCTTGCTGTAGATGCAGTGTTCGAATCAATTCAAAAATCTTTATCTGACGGTGAAAAAGTACAATTAATTGGTTTCGGTAACTTTGAAGTACGCGAAAGAGCTGCTCGTAAAGGACGTAACCCACAAACTGGTAAAGAAATTGATATCCCTGCAAGCAAAGTTCCAGCTTTTAAAGCAGGTAAAGCATTAAAAGATGCAGTTAAATAATTGATTGTATCAAAGCCCTTTTTAAGGGCTTTTTTTATTTGTCTTATTTCTTTATATGAAATGAATATATGCATTTTCAATTCATTTAACTTAGTGTTAAGATATATAGGTGATATTGTTGAGGTGATAAGATGGATAAAATTGAAAAAATTTATAAAAAAGATATTTCTAATTTGTTAAAAGGTGTAGAGAATAGTAATGTACCTGTAGTTAACCCAATCATAGCTGACGTATTAGATGAAATGAACATCGATACTAATGCTAAATTAGCTACATTATCTATTGATGCCTCAATGCGCTTTTTAAATAGAATAGGCGAACCAACTGTTTCTAATCAAGATATCTTAATAGGTGATCTTGTTAGTGCATATTTTTATAAATGTGCTACATTAAATAAAGACCTCGTATTTTTAGATATTATGACTCAAGCAATTAGTAAACAAAATGAATTAAAACAAACGTTGGCTCATGATAAAATAAATCAAGATACAGCTATTATAAAAGAAATAGAATCAATCTTTATTACAACATTGATTGATTACTACAAAATTAATATGGATAAAGAAACCTTGAAAGATCAAATTTATGCATATTATTATTAATGAATAACTACATTTTTAAACTTAAAGGAATGAATAACTAGTGGATAATAAATCGAAATCAGAACACGTACATGAAGTTTTCCAAAATATATCAGGTAAATATGATACATTAAATAATATCATCAGCTTTGAGCAACATAAAAGATGGCGTAAATATACAATGAAACAAATGGATGTTAAGCCAGGTTCTAAAGCTTTAGATGTTTGCTGTGGAACTGCAGATTGGACTATTCAATTAAGTCACGCAGTTGGACCATATGGTGAAGTAGTAGGTATCGATTTTAGTGAGAATATGCTAGAAGTCGGTAAGAAGAAAACAGACAACATGGCAAATATTCATTTAATTCATGGTGATGCTATGAACTTACCATTCGAAGATAATGAATTTGATTATGTAACGATCGGATTCGGCTTACGAAACGTACCCGATTATAAACATGTCTTAAGTGAACTTAAAAGAGTCGTTAAACCAGGTGGTATGGTTGTTTGTTTAGAAACAAGTCAACCAACAATGCCAGTATTCAAACAATTATATAGATTTTATTTCAAAAATATCATGCCACTATTTGGTAAGATTTTTGCTAAATCTTTACAAGAATACAACTGGTTACAAGAATCTGCTGGAAACTTTCCTGGCAAAAAAGAATTGGCAGAAATGTTTGCTGATGTTGGTTACGAAAGAATTAAAGTAAAAAGCTTCACTGGCGGCGTTTCAGCAATGCATTTAGCTTACAAACCTAAATAACAAGGTGATTACATGTATGACAAAACTAAAATTCATATAAATAAAGAAGTAAAAGAAATAGAAAAACAATTGAATAGTTATATAAATAGTGAACAAAACACTATAAACGAAGCTTGCCAATATTTATTAACTTCTGGTGGTAAACGTATACGACCATTATTCACTTTAATTGCAAGTCAATTTGGTGAGCATTATTCAAGAGATGTAATCACTGTAGCAACTACATTAGAACTTATACATATGGCCAGTTTAGTTCATGATGATGTCATTGATAAAAGTGACAAAAGAAGAGGTAAGCCAACTATAGCAAAGAAGTGGGATGTGCAAACTGCAGTTATTACAGGTAATTATTTATTATCACAATCTTTAAATGCAGTTAGCCAAATAGAACATCCAAAGCTTCATGAACAATTAGCAAATGGTATTATCGAAGTATGTCGTGGAGAACTATTTCAATTCGAAGATCAATTCGTTTCCAATCAATCAATAACAAATTATCTACGCAGAATTAAACGTAAGACCGCACTGCTTATTTCACTTTCTACAGAATTAGGTGCGTACGCTGCACGTGCAGATGATGAAACTGTGAACAAGTTAACTAAAATTGGATATTATATTGGTATGAGTTATCAAATAGTAGATGACATTTTAGATTTTACGAGTACTGAAAAGAAACTCGGTAAACCAGTTGGATCTGATTTAAGAAACGGACATTTAACTTTACCAGTCTTATTAAGAATGAAAAATTCAATAGATTTTAAAGCAAGCATTAATGAACTACAACCTGATAGTCCTTCAGAGGTATTTGACGGATTAGTACAAGAAATTATTGCGTCAACAGAATTACAAAAATCTAAAGAAGTGAGTAACCATTATTTGCAAAAAGCAGAAAATTTAATTGATACATTAAATAATGAATCAGGGAAAAAAATGCTATTGGAAATAATTGTGAAAATAAGAGATAGAAACCACTAGAAAGCGCTTGCAAGTATGCGTAGTCAATGATAAACTTATCTTGGATTTACATAAAACAAAGGTAGGGATTACGCAATGGAAAGAACTTTTTTAATGATTAAACCTGATGCAGTACAAAGAAACTTAATCGGTGAAGTCGTTTCACGATTAGAAAGAAAAGGCTTGAAATTAGTTGCAGCTAAATTATTCCAAGCTAATGAAGAATTAGCTAAAGAACATTATGCTGAACATGTTGAGAAACCTTTCTTCAATGATTTAGTAAGCTTTATTACATCAGGACCAGTATTTGCAATGGTAGTAGAAGGTAAGAATGTAGTAGAAGTAACAAGAACACTTGTTGGTGAAACAAACCCTACTAAAGCAGCGCCAGGTACAATAAGAGGGGATTATGGTATCGACTTAGGCAGAAATATTATTCATGGATCAGATTCAAACGAATCAGCAGAACGTGAAATTGGTCTCTGGTTTGATCAATCAGAACTAAATGATTATAAATTAAACAATGAAAATTGGGTTTACGAAAAATAAATACAATAGAGAAGTAGTTCAACGAGAATTTGTTGAACTACTTTTTTTAATGTGGAAGTTCGTATTGTGGGGTATTGGCTGAAATTCGCATGGGTTCGTGGGTTGTTGACGGGTATTCTCGGGGCGGTGATTGGAATTCGCGGGCGTTATGAGTACTTCTAGCTAAACTTGTTCATAACGGGGGTGTTGGTTACAAAACTTGGCCGAAGTGTTACTATGGACAGCCTTAGTTACAAAACTCAGCTGAAGTGTTACTATGGACCGTCTTAGTTACAAAACTACTGAGAATTGTAATTACTGGTCTCATTATTTACACTTCTAACCAAAACTGCTAATAACGCACTCAGTATTTGCACTTCTTGCCAAAACTGCTAATAACGGGATCCAGTATTACCACCTCATAACCGACATGCTCTAAACAACATAAAATTCACACTTATTTAAAATCAAAAAATCTAAAACTTTATTAAACTATTCGTCTGTTT
The DNA here is from genome assembly GCF_045897195.1 of Mammaliicoccus sp. RAM2. Classification (NCBI taxonomy): domain Bacteria; kingdom Bacillati; phylum Bacillota; class Bacilli; order Caryophanales; family Staphylococcaceae; genus Mammaliicoccus; species Mammaliicoccus sp. RAM2. The sequence goes on from NZ_JBJNWI010000010.1 coordinate 37,489, forward strand.
TTGTTAATTTAACGCGCTAAATATGATATGATTAATTTTATATTTAATTAACAGTAGGGAGAGATAATATGCGTTACTTAACATCTGGTGAATCACATGGACCACAACTAACTGTCATTATAGAAGGTGTACCATCAAACTTGAAAATTGACGTAAACGAGATTAATGAAGAAATGTTTAAACGTCAAGGTGGATATGGACGCGGTCGTCGTATGCAAATTGAAAAAGATTCTGTAGAAATCGTTTCAGGTGTGAGACATGGTTATACATTAGGTAGCCCTATTACACTCATCGTTAAGAATGATGATTTTAAACATTGGAGAAAAATTATGGGCGCTGACCCATTAACTGAAGAAGAGTTAGAAAATATGAAAAGAGTTATCACTAAACCAAGACCTGGCCATGCCGATTTAGTTGGTGGTATGAAATATAATCATAGAGATTTAAGAAATGTACTTGAACGTTCTTCTGCTCGTGAAACAGCTGCAAGAGTTGCTGTCGGTGCAGTTTCTAAAATTTTATTAAAAGCTTTAGACATTGAAATTTATTCAAGAGTTATTGAAATCGGTGGCGTTAAAGACGATTATGAATACACACTTGAAGAAGTCAAACAAAATATTGATCATAATGACGTACGTTGTATTAATGATGACGTAGCTGAAAAAATGAGAAATCGTATTGATGAAGCTAAAAAAGATGGTGATTCAATCGGTGGTATCGTAGAAGTAGTCGTTGAAAATATGCCTGCTGGAATTGGAAGTTATGTTCATTATGACCGTAAACTTGATGGTCGTTTAGCTCAAGCAGTCGTAAGTATTAATGCATTTAAAGGTGTTAGTTTCGGTGAAGGCTTTAAAGCTGCTGAAAAACCAGGTAGTGAAATACAAGACGAGATTGCTTACGATAGTGAAATTGGATACCATCGTTTATCTAATCACTTAGGTGGACTTGAAGGCGGAATGTCAAATGGAATGCCAATCGTCATCAATGGTGTTATGAAGCCGATACCAACATTATATAAACCATTAAACTCTGTAGATATTGACTCTAAAGATAGCTTTAAAGCGACAATTGAAAGATCAGATAGTTGTGCTGTTCCTGCTGCAAGTGTTGTTTGTGAAAATGTTATCGCATTTGAAGTTGCAAAAGCTTTAACTGAAGAATACCAATCTAATCACATTGACCAATTACAAGAAGCTATCAAGAATCATCGTAATTGGAACTTAAACTTCTAGGTGATGAAATGATTTTTGAAACAACATATACTAACAACAACTATCCGATAATATTAAAGCAGAACGCACTAGCTGAACTTAATCAATATCTTAAAGCAGATGAACAAAATATTGTATTAATTGACCAAGATGTTTATAGATTTCATAAAGAATATATTAAGTCGCATCTTCAAGACCAAGATATTAAATTTTTAACAGTTATGAGTGGTGAAGCTTGTAAGCAAATGTCATATTTTGAATCGCTAAGCGAAAAGCTATTATCAATGAATATCACAAGACAATCTCAACTCATCGCTATCGGTGGTGGCGCAACTGGAGACTTTGTTGGTTTTCTAGCTGCAACTTTGTTACGTGGCATTGATTTTATACAAGTTCCTACAACACTTTTAGCACACGATTCAGCAATCGGTGGAAAAGTGGGCATTAATGCATCGGTCGGTAAAAATTTAATCGGTGCATTTCATAGACCACGCGCTGTTATATATGATATAAATTTCCTAGAAACATTGCCACATATTGAAATACGTAGTGGTTATGGTGAAATATTTAAACATGCCATTTTAAATAGTGAAGCTGACACGCTTCATTTAATGGATGTTTATCCTTCTATAAAAGAATTAGCGCAATTGAAAAATATAGAAGATTATTTAAAAATGGGCATCGAAACTAAATTAAAAATTGTAATTGAAGATGAATTTGAAGGTGGCGTACGTAAACATTTAAATTTAGGACACACTTTTGGACACGGTCTAGAATACTTAACAAAAATTGCTCACGGTGAAGCTGTAATGATCGGTATTCTTTTCCAGAAAGTGATAAATAAAAATAGAAATATGTACGATAACACATCAAGTGTTCATCTGTTCATTAATTATTTAAAAGAATTAGGTTACCCATTAAACGTCTTAGATCATGCTGATATTGAACAAATTTTTGGATATATGAAAAAAGACAAAAAGAATATTGGACAAACGATTCAAATGGTTTTACAAAATGGTGAAGCTTCATTTACAATTGAATCCGTTTCTAAAGAAGAAGTATTAGATGCATTTAAAGAACTTAAATCTCTAATAAATGAATAGAAGGAGTCCTTTAACATGGAAGATGTATATAAAGTAATTGACGATATTCACATGAAGAATATCGAACATTTAGATGAGAAAGTAAACAGAGTTCTACAATCTGACGATCACGACGCATTATTTATGTTAGGCGAAACATTATACAAATACGGTATTGTCGATCAAGGCGTTAAAATATTCGAAGAACTTTATTTACTTTATCCAGATGAAAATGAATTGCTTGTTTATTATATAGAAGGGCTAATTGACCAAAACGACTTAGATAAAGCGCATGAAGTATTGTATAACAGCCCACATTCTACAGAGAAGTTAATGCTTGAGGCTGATTTATACCAACAACAAGGCTTATTCGAAGTAGGAATTGAGAAATTGATTGAAGCAAAAGAAATGGAACCAGATGATATTGTCATTACATTCGCTTTAGCTGAAATGTACTATTATGATGGTCAATATTTAAAAGCAATTTCTAACTATGAAACAATCACACAAACTGGTGAAGATATAATTAACGGTATTTCGATTTATGCACGTATGGCAGACGCAAGTTTACAAAGTGGTGCATACGAAGAAGCAATCAAATATTATGAAAATGTATCTGAAATGGATATGACAGCTGAAGATTATTTCAAACAAGCAATTAGTTATCAAAAAAATGACTTAACAAGAGAAGCGATAAAGCAACTTGAAAAGTTATTACAAAAAGACCCAGACTTTATGCAAGCTTACCATTACTTATTGCAAATTTATGAATCAGAAAAAGATTATGAAAAAGCAATAGAAATTGGTAAAGAAGGGCTTCGTTTAAACGCATATTATAAAGAACTTATGACAGATACTGCTAGACTGATGTTAACAACAAATGATGAGCATGGTGCAATTCTGTTACAAGATGCATTAACAGTTGATCCTTCTTATACTGAAGCTGCCATTATACTTGCTGATTATTATCGAGAAAAAGATAATATAACAGGTCTTATTAATTTATTAACGTATGTTGATCATGAAGATATAGACCCTGTAGTAGCTTGGCATGTTGCATATGCATTCGGTGAAGAAGAAAGAGATAAAGAAGCTCAACACTTCTACGAATTAGCATATCCAGATTTAACACAAAATATTGATTTCTTAAACGACTATTACCATTACTTAATTGAAATCGGTCATGTCGATAACGCTAAAAATATATTAGAATCTGTTCGCAAACTTGATCCTGAAAATCCATATTGGGACCAAGAATACGAAAGATTATTATAAGTAGGGTTAATTATGAATCATACATGGTTAAATTATGAAAAACAGCGATTTATTGAATATATTCTATATCAATACGATTTTAAAATTGCTGAAAGTGTATGGATATTAAATTTATTAAAAAGTAGCCCTAAATATTTATCTAACATTTCATTCGTCAATGAATTTTCAGATGAACGCATACTGTCCATTAGTACCGAGCAATCTAAACAACTGCCTTTACTTTATTGCAAAGATCGTTTCTGTATAGAAGATGGTCGTCAAATCTTCCACGATATCAGACTGGATAATACGCATTTAAATGTACTTTTATATTTGAACAGAAATGATGATCGACTGAATAAGTTGTTGTTGTTACAAATGCTTGTTGATTATTATGGAGATGATAAAGATATTCGTGCTTTAAATAATAACAATACACACGGACTAGGACATTGGCGTAAACTCATCAGTAATGAAATAGATAAATCTTTAGATAATAACGATCAAGACATGTTTATAGAAATGTCTAAAATATTACAATTCATTAATGAGTTGGAGGAACATCGATAATGTTATTTAATCATGTTGACTTAAAAGAATTAAAAAACAACTTAGAATATATCGATACAGCCATCATACCTGTATCAAATATTGATATGAATCATCAATTATTAACATCATGCGACCAAAATGAAACAGTTCAACTTGTTGGCATATTAGCAGAAAAACAATTTAAAGGTAGATTACTACTTACACCAACATTTTTCACAAGTGGTAACCAGTACGATCACGTCGTATCTTTTATTCAAAGTTTAAAAGATTATGGCTTGAACAATATAATTATTTTAAGTAGTGATCAAGTAGAACTGAACGACGATCACGAATTGTATAAAGTAAACACGATTCCAATGGGTGACTTAGACGATGATATGAAACGCACACTCATTGAAGATGAAGTTAAACAATTTATGAAGTTTATCATTAGAACCTGGAATAAATAATAGGTAGCTGCACGATATTTCAAAGTCTTCGTGCGTTACACCCTGATTTTGTACCTTATCGCACGATATCTCGTAGTCTTCGTGCGATAATAACCAACTTCTAGATAACTCCACATCATAATAACCGTAACAAATCTTATTGAGTTAAGATTTGTTACGGTTATTTATTACAAAAACACATTTGTCCTTTCTATGTGGAAAACAGGGTTATTTTCACAGTTTTTTTGCTATATTTTCTCCTTCATAATAAAGCCTTTTCATTTTTTTGAAAATTCCTAGATAAAAGGTTAATAAATAAACATTTAAATTGTGACAAAGCGTTGACCGTCTTGAAATAATAGGCTAAAATTAAGTTGTCCTAGTTATAAAAGAACGATTAATAGAGGGGGGAATCTAAATGAGCCAACGTGTCACACGACGCCAATTTTTAAACTATTCATTGATGGGTGTTGGGTCATTTATGGCTGCTGGTATGATTTTACCTATGGGTAGATTTGCGCTTGATCCTGTATTCAAAGCTGATGCACAAGGCGATTTGATTGCTACAGGCGTAAAGGAGTCAGAACTTGGTAAAGAGCCTATTAAAGTGGACTTTAAATTCGAGCAAGAAGATGCTTGGTACACAAGTGAAGTTACAGAATTTGCTTGGGTATACAAAGACGGAAATGAAATCGTAGCATTATCACCAGTCTGTAAACATTTAGGATGTACAGTACAGTGGAATGGCGATAAATCAAATCCTAATCAATTCTATTGTCCATGTCATAACGGTCGTTATGAAAAGAACGGTAAGAATATTCCAGGTACGCCGCCATTAGCACCACTTGATCAATACGAAGTAAAAGTTAAAGGTGGCATTATTCAAATCGGTAAAAAGCACGAGAACGAATTAGCTAAATAAGGAGGGATTAACAATGATAGATAAAATCTATGATTGGGTCGATGACAGACTTGATATTACACCAATTTGGCGAGATATTGCTGATCATGAGGTGCCAGAGCATGTTAACCCTGCTTATCACTTTTCAGCTTTCGTTTATTGTTTTGGTGGTCTAACGTTTTTCATTACAGTTATACAAGTTTTATCAGGCATGTTTTTAACGATGTACTATGTTCCAGATATCGTTAATGCATGGAAATCAGTTTACTATCTACAACACGATGTAGCTGCTGGTGTTATCGTACGTGGTATGCACCATTGGGGAGCAAGTTTAGTAGTAGTAATGATGTTTTTACATACACTTCGTGTATTCTTTACAGGATCTTATAAACAACCTAGAGAATTAAACTGGGTTGTCGGTGTATTAATATTCTTCGTAATGCTTGGATTAAGTTTTACTGGTTATTTATTACCATGGGATATGAAAGCACTATTCGCAACAAAAGTAGGTTTACAAATTGCAGAATCTGTTCCTATCATTGGGCCGTGGGTTAAGACATTACTAGCAGGGGATGCAGAGATAGTTGGTGCACAAACTCTAACTCGTTTCTTTGCGATACATGTATTCTTCCTACCAGCTGCACTATTCGCGTTACTAGCAGCACACTTTATAATGATCAGAAAACAAGGTATTTCAGGTCCACTATAAAATTAACGTGAATAAATGAAAAAGGAGGTCATGCGACATGCATCGCGGTAAAGGGATGAAGTTTGTTGGTGATTCAAGAATAAAGTCATACGACAAACCGAAATTAAATCGAGATTATTCAGAATTTCCAGGTCGTACAGAAAGTTTCTGGCCTGACTTTCTATTAAAAGAATGGATGACTGGTGCGGTATTCTTAATCGCTTATTTATGTTTAACAGTCGCTCATCCATCGCCACTTGAACGTGTGGCAGATCCATCTGATACTGGTTATACACCATTACCAGACTGGTATTTCTTATTCTTATATCAAATACTTAAATATTCATTCGCATCTGGTCCTTATAACACATTCGGAGCAATTATCTTACCAGGTATCGCATTCGGTGCTTTATTATTAGCACCTTGGTTAGATAGAGGCCCTGAACGTAAATGGACAAAGAGACCATTTGCTTCTGGATTTATGTTAATCGCAATTGCAATCTTATTCTATACAACATGGGAATCAAGTTATTACCATGATTGGAAACAACAAGCTAAACAAGGTGAAATCGTCTTCTCTAACTTAGACAAGTCAGACCCAGTTTATACTGACATCATTAAGTCAAACTGTACAAGTTGTCACGGTGGTGAGTTAACGGGTGGACAAGGTCCAAACCTAGTTGAATCGAAATTACCTAAAGATGGCGTTAAAGGATTCGTAGAAAATGGTGCAGGTAAAATGCCTAGCTTTAAAGACACCCTTTCTAAAGATGAAATTGACAAAGTTGCTAAATACGTTTCTAATTTACATGAAACAGATGCAAACGGTAAAGAATTGAAAAAATAATTAAATTTGAGCCTGGGGCATATGACGTGCCCTGGGCTCTTTTCAAAGGAGTAATAAAATGGAATTTTGGAGATATGTAATGGGCCAGAAATCTATTCTCATTACGCTATTTATTGCAAATCTTCTCGGCACCATTTACGGATACATATGGTATGGCAGTCAATTACTTGATAGCAAATGGTACTTTTGGCCATTTATACCCGATAGTCCAACAGCAACTTTATTCTTAGTGATTGCGATTGCTGCAATCTATTTCAATAAACATTTAGGGTTGTTTGAATGTTTAGCATTTATTACATTAATTAAATATGGTGTATGGGCGGTTATTATGAATATATTTGTAATGATTCATTACGATCAACTTGTTCCAATGGCCATTATGCTCATGACTTCACACGGTATCATGGCTATACAAGCATTGATGTTCTATCCTTTATTCAATATTAAAAAGTGGCATATTGTTGTAACAATGATTTGGGTATTTCACAATGATGTTATTGATTACGTGTATCATCAATATCCCGTTTATAGTATGTTAAGCCAATATGAATCACATATAGGATACTTTGCTTTTTGGCTAAGCGTTATTGCTTTTCTGTTATTACTATATTTCCAAAAAAACATCAAATTACGTTCAAAATATTTGACGTAAGAGCCGTCACTCCGTAATATAATAAATAACAGGGATAAAAAGGAGGAAGTTATTTGTTTTCATATATCATATATTTTATTATCATTATGATTGTCCCTATGTACTTCCAATTTAGAGTAAAATCAACTTACAATAAATACTCAAGAGTACGTTCAACAAGTGGGAAGACGGGTAAACAAGTTGCAGAAGAAATTTTAGCTGCAAATGGAATTCATGATGTAGAAGTGTTACAAGGTGAAGGATTCTTATCAGATCATTTTGATCCAACTAAGAAACGTGTCGTATTATCACCTGCAAACTATCAACAACCAAGTGTTGCGGGGACAGCAATTGCAGCACATGAAGTAGGACATGCTATTCAACATGCTCAAGGATATGGTTTCCTTAAATTTAGATCAGCGCTTTTACCGCTTGCTAATTTAGGAAGTTCGTTATCATACATTATCATTTTAGCTGGTATCGTATTAACAGCAATGAGTAGTACATTCGGTACAACATTATTATGGGTTGGTATTGTATTTATGTCATTCGCTGTATTATTCTCGATCATCACATTACCAGTTGAATTCGATGCAAGTAAACGGGCAATGCGACAAATTGAAAAATTAAATATCGTTAACCAACAAGAATATAGACATGCTAAAAAAGTATTATCTGCAGCTGCTATGACATACGTTGCAGCAACAGCTGTAGCCGTAGCTGAATTAGCAAGATTTATTCTGATGGCACGTAATAATTAATGAAATCATTTTAATACCAATAAAGTCTTTAGACTTTGTTGGTATTTTTTATTTTATAAATATTTATGAGGTTTGTATTTATAAGCTTATTACGTTGTCATTATGCGTGATTATCATATATAATTTTATTATGTGAGTTCTTTTATATAGAGATATAAAAGATAGGTGAGGAGGAAGTTTTATGGACATGAAAGAGATGCAATATGAAGTTGATCAATATATTTCTCAGTTTAAAACAGGTTATTTTTCGCCATTAGCAAATTTAGCAAGATTAACAGAAGAAGTTGGAGAACTAGCTAGAGAAATTAATCATAGTCATGGTGAAAAGAAAAAGAAACCAACAGAAGAAGACAATACAATAGAAGCTGAATTAGGTGATAATTTATTCGTCTTAATTTGTTTAGCAAATTCTTTAGATATAGATTTAAATAAAAGTTTCCAAGATACAATGAATAAATTCAATGTAAGAGATAAAGATAGATTTGAACGTAAATAAGTCATAATGGAGGATTAATATGAAAATCGGTATAACTTGTTATCCATCAATGGGGGGCTCAGGAATTGTTGCAACTGAGCTTGGTTTGGAAATGGCAAAAAGAGGTCATGAAATCCACTTTATTACTTCTAATATGCCTTTTAGAATGAGAGAGCCTGTTCCAAACGTAACATTTCATCAAGTTGACGTAAATCAATATTCTGTATTCCAATATCCACCATATGATATTACATTAAGTGCAAAAATTGCAGACGTCATTAACGATTACGACTTGGATATATTACATATGCACTATGCCGTTCCGCATGCGATTTGTGGTATTTTAGCGCGCCAAATATCCGGAAAAGATGTCAAAATCATGACGACTCTGCATGGAACAGATATTACAGTATTAGGTTATGATACATCATTACAAAGTGCCATTCGATTCGGTATTGAAAAGAGTAACGTTGTGACAAGTGTCAGTGATAGTCTTAAACAAGAAACATACGACATTATAGAACCTGATAAAGAAATCAAAACAATATACAATTTTGTGCAGGAAGAAAGTTTCCCACAAATTTATAATACAGATTTAAGAAGCCGTTATGGTATAGAAGAAGATGAAAAAGTCATCACATTTGTATCAAACTTTAGAAAAGTTAAACGCGTACCAGATGTCGTTGATACTTTCTACAAAGTTAACAAACAAATTAAATCTAAATTATTACTGATAGGTGATGGTCCTGAATTACAAGTGGCAAGAGAACAAATTAAACAACTTAATATTGAAGACCAAGTTCTATTTTTAGGTAAACAAGATGAAGTGAATATCTTCTATCAAATGTCTGATTTAACGTTGTTATTAAGTGAAAAAGAAAGCTTTGGACTTGTATTGCTTGAAGCTATGCTTACAGGTGTCGTGCCGATTGGTACTAATGCAGGTGGTATTAAAGAAGTCATTAAAAACGGTGAAACAGGTTATACGGTTGACGTCGGTGATACGGATAAAGCGAGTGAATATGCGGTTAAATTATTAACAGATTCAGAACTTTATCACAAAATGCAAAGTGCTATGATTCAAGATGTTTGTGAAAGATTCTCATCTAAAGTGATTGCAGATCAATACGAAGCTTGCTACAACGATATGTTAGGAGAATAATATGCGTGAATATCAAGTATTTGAAGATGCGAAATGGATAATTGAAACACTTGAATGTAATGGACATCAAGCATATTTTGTCGGTGGTTCTGTAAGAGACTATTTAATGGAGAAAGAAATTTCAGACGTTGATATCACAACGAGTGCTTTACCTGATGAAGTTGAACAATTATTTGATAAGACTTTACCAATTGGCAAAGAGCATGGCACGATGATTGTAATGGGTGAAAATCAACAGTTTGAAGTCACAACATTTAGAAAAGACGGGGATTATGTTGATCATAGACGGCCAGCATCTGTTCAATTTGTAACGGATTTATATGAAGACGTAGCAAGAAGAGATTTCACAATGAATGCTATCGCTATGGATAAGTCTTATCAACTTCACGATTATTTCAACGGGTTAAACGATATACAATCCAAAATCATAAAAGCAGTCGGAACACCTATTGATCGAATGGAAGAAGACGCATTACGTATTATGAGAGGTGTAAGATTCCAAGCACAGACTGGCTTTGCACTTGATCACGATACTAAAGACGCCATGCATCAAACAGCACATTCTTTAAATGCCATCGCAATTGAAAGAATTGTTGTTGAACTAAAAAAAATGATTCAAGGTAAATATATTCATGATACAAAAAAGACCGCTCATGAACTAGAAATATTTAAATGTATACCTTTTTTCAAAGAAATCAACCAAACTAATATCTTCATGCCAGAACATGCCCATTTCAATTTATGGGTTGCTGCATTATGTTATTTATACGAATTAGATTTAACAAGCTTGAACAGTTTGAAAATCAGTAATCAAGAAAAGCGCGATATCTCATCATACTATCAATTATTGATATCACTTTCTGAAAATAACATTTCAAAGCAAGATATGATTCATCTCGTATATACGTATCATCGTGATAAAATGAAAGAAATCATTCACTTTATTTCCGAGCATAATGCACAACTGAATATCTCTATACATCCTACAATTATGAATGACCGTGTAATTGATGAAATATATGATAAACTACCTATATATGATAAATCAGAATTACAAATTAACGGTCAAATATTGATGGCTACATTTAATAAAAAAGGTGGACCATGGATAAAAGATATTTTAAATAAAGTTGAACAAGCTGTCATTAACCATAAAGTATATAACACAGAAAATGATTTAATAGAATGGGTGCGAGAGAATGTCAAAATATAAACATGAAATTATTAAATATTTATATCAAAATAATGAATATTTGTCAGGACAACATATAGCTGAAACGTTAAATTGTTCACGTGTAACAGTTAAAAAAGTCATCGATCAATTGAGAAAAGAAGGCTTTGAAATTGAGTCTATTTCTAATAAAGGGTATAAAATCTCAGAAATCCCTTTAACTTGGCAAGAAGACATTGTGAATATTACACTTCAAGATCAAAGTATATTGAATCTTGCTATTGTTCAAACACAAGTGGATTCAACACAATTGTTAGCCAAGTCTCGTGTTACTGAGATTGATCAAGACTTTATTGTTTTGAGTGATGAACAAACAAATGGAAGAGGGCGTTTCCAAAGAGAATGGTCATCTCTTAAAAGTAAAGGGCTTTGGATGTCAGTTGTATTACGCCCAGATATACCAATTCAAAGAATGTCGACTTTTAATCTCTTTATAAGTCTTGCAATTCAAGAAGTTATGGAACAGCATTATGACATTCAAAGTAAAATTAAATGGCCAAATGATATTTATATAGGCGATAAAAAAGTTTGTGGCTTTTTAACAGAAATGATTGCAGATACCGATAGCGTCAATGCGATTATTTGTGGAATTGGTATTAATTTAAACCAAACACAAGAAGATTTCGATCATGCTGGTCAATCGCGCGCGATAAGCTTAAAAATAGAAAACGAACAATCAATAGAACCTTATCAATTTTTAAAATTATTAATTGAAGCCATTGAACTGAGGTACAATCAATTTTTAGAATTACCATTCAGTGAAATCAAAGAGTTATATAAAACTAAAAGTATGATTTGGGACAAAAAATTAACTTATACAGAAGGTAAAAAACAAGTATTTGGTCGAGCAATTGATATACAAGATAATGGGTTCTTAACCGTGATATCTGATGATGGTCAATTACACCAATTTATGAGTGCAGATATCGAAATATAGGAGAGATAATATGGCGCAAAGATACGCTGTTGTAGATTTAGAAACAACTGGAAACCAAATTCAATATGATGAAATTATACAAATTGGGATAACATTTATAGAAAATAACCAAATTATCGATACATATCATTCATATGTGAAAACGGATTTGGAAATTCCATCTTTCATCCAAGCCTTAACCAATATAAATGAATTAGACTTAGAAGAAGCTCCATACTTCGAAGAGATTAGTCAATCTTTATTTAACTTGTTGAAAGATTGTGTATTTGTCGCGCATAATGTTCTATTTGATTTAAACTTTCTCAAATCCCATTTCGAAAAGTATCAAATACAATTTGAACCTAAATTAACTATTGATACGATGGAATTGTTTAAAATCGCATTTCCAAACGAAGAAAGTTATCAGTTAAGTGAATTAAGTCAATCGTTACAAGTTGATTTAAACCAAGCGCATAGTGCTTATGAGGATGCTAAAGCAACTGCACTATTGTTAATTAAAGCCATAAAAAAAATAAATAGTCTTCCGATTGATACCATTAAACAACTTTATTATTTATCTAAATCGTTAAAGCATGATTTAAAAGACGTTCTATTTGAACTTGTAAGAACACATCAAAGTTCTGAAACGCATAATCGCAATATTAAAAAGTACCAGAACATCCATTATTTAAAGCAAATGCCTATACGTCATTCAAGCGATCGAACATCCATTACGCTTGATGAAGCTTATGATAGAATACTTAAAACATTTAACTTCGATTATCGTAAAGAACAATATCAACTCGTTCAGCAATTGTTTGATTCTTTAATGCATAATGAGAATGCTTTGATTGAAGCACCACTTGGAAGCGGGAAATCAATGAGCTTTGTGCTCGCTGCATTATTGTATTATTTAGAGACAGGTGAGCACATTCTCGTTTCAACACATACGAAGTTACTTCAAAATCAACTTTTAGAACAAGAATTTAATAAAGTCTTAAATGCATTAGATTTAGACTTAAAAGCAATGATTATTAAAAGTAAAGATCATTATATTTCGCTAGGTTTAATCTTAAATATATTACAAGATGATACAGACAACTATGAAGCGACAATTTTAAAAATGCAGTTGCTTGTATGGATTCTTGAAACTGAAACAGGTGACATTGAAGAGCTCCATCTTAAAGGCGGTCAAAAAGTCTTCTTTGACCAAAAACGCACGACTTATGTACCGTTTAAGAATGATATACATTACTATCAATTTATTAAAGAGAGTGCGCAACATGTAGAGATTGGTATTACGAATCATGCACACTTGTTACAACATAGCACTGAAGATACGGTATATCAATTGTTCAAACATATCATTGTTGATGAAGCACATCGCATTCAAGATTACGCACTTAACCAAGTGACAGATGATTTAAGTTACCAACATATTAAATATCATCTCGGTTTATTAGGTAAAAATGAGCAAGAAAAATTATTTAAACGATTAGATAAATTAGAAAATAGAAGAGTCATAGAGCAATACCCAATTGAACCAATTGATATTTATCAATTGAAGCGTGATATTGATTTACTGCATGAACAAAACGAACAACTATTTGATGATTTAATGGCTCAAATTTCAGATAAGCATCAAGAATCTCATGAAGATGACAAACAAATACATTACTTCTATGATATTGATGTCGCGAATATATCTGAAATATTTAAACGACAAATTAGTACAATCAACCAAATATTATCTAGATTTAAATCATACTCACATGCACATGTAAAAGCATTCAAGAAAGAGTTAATTTATATCTATCATCAATATACTAAAATTTATAACATGATTAAGTCTGGTCAAGTGCCATTCGTATCCATTAAGAAAATTTCTCAGAAATCTACACTTTCACTCTTTGTTAAAAAAGCAGAAGTAAAAGATTTATTGAATGAAGTGTTTATTGAACAATTCAATAGCAATATTTTCATTTCAGGAACATTAACCGTTAATCATTCATTTACATCATTTAAATCCATGTTTCCTGAAGACATTCAATTTAACACGTATTATTTAAATGATATTTATGACTTAAAAAATCAAGCAACATGTTTTGTACCGCAAAATATGCCAACTTATCAATATCATCAACAAGATGACTATATTGAAACGATTATTAGTTATTTATCTACATTTGTTAGTGAAACCAATCAAAAATGTTTAGTACTGTTTACGAATTATTCTATGTTGTATCAAGCATACCGATATATGGAAGAACTTGAAATATTTGATGATTATGTCGTATTGATGCAGCAACAACATTCACACGTGTATAAACTCGTACAACAGTTTAACCAATTTGATAAAACCATTTTACTTGGCACTTTATCATTTTTTGAAGGGTTTGATTACCAATCTTCAGGTATTAAATGTGTCATGATGACGAAATTACCATTTATACATCAAGATGATCCACGATACCATTTAATGAAAGATGAATTTGACAATCCCTTTAAAGACTTTGTCTTACCAGACGCAGTAACTAAGTTCAGACAAGGCATTGGTCGATTAATTCGAAACAAGCATGACCAAGGTTTATTAATTTGTTTTGATAGAAGAATACTAGATAGTAATTACAGTAAATATTTCATAAATGCTTTAGGTGAAATACCTGTTATTGAAGGCGATTTAAATAAATTCCAAGATAAACTAAGAAAATATCCAAACAGATAGCAGTTGTATGCATAATTTGATAAAATAACTATAGGTAATTTATTTGAATAGGAGAAATAATAATGAATATTACGATTAAACAAGCTAAAGATTATGTCAATCAAGAAGTGACAATCGGTGCTTGGATTGCAAACAAGCGATCAAGTGGGAAAATAGCATTTTTACAATTAAGAGACGGAACAGGATTTATGCAAGGGGTTGTTGTGAAAGCTGAAGTATCAGAAGACATCTTCCAATTAGCTAAATCATTAACACAAGAAACATCTGTTTATGTTACGGGTACAATTACAGAAGATGACCGTTCTAAATTTGGATATGAAATGCAAGTAAGTGGTGTAGAAGTCATTTCAGAATCATATGATTATCCAATCACACCAAAAAATCATGGTACAGAATTCTTAATGGATCACAGACATTTATGGTTACGTTCTAAACGTCAACATGCCGTTATGAAAATTAGAAACGAAATTATTCGTGCGACATATGAGTTCTTTAACGAAAGTGGATTCACTAAAATTGATCCACCAATTTTAACAGGTAGCGCACCTGAAGGTACTAGTGAATTGTTCCATACGAAATATTTCGATGAAGATGCATTCTTATCTCAAAGTGGTCAGTTATACTTAGAAGCTGCAGCTATGGCGCATAATAGAGTATTTAGTTTCGGTCCGACTTTCAGAGCTGAAAAATCAAAAACAAGAAGACATTTAATTGAATTCTGGATGATTGAAGGCGAAATGGCATTTATGAAACATGACCAAAGCTTAGAAGTTCAAGAAAATTACGTACACCACATCGTTAAAGCTGTGTTGGCAAATTGTAAATTAGAATTAGAACTTCTTGAAAGAGATACTTCTAAGTTAGAACAAGTTTCAACACCATTCCCAAGAATCACTTACGATGATGCCATTACATTCTTACATCAAGAAGGATTCGATGATATTGAGTGGGGCGACGATTTCGGTTCTCCTCATGAAACAGCAATTGCAAACCATTATGATAAACCAGTATTTATCATTAATTATCCAACAAAAATTAAACCATTCTATATGGAACCAAACCCTGAAAATCCAGACACTGTATTATGCGCAGATTTAATCGCACCAGAAGGTTACGGAGAAATCATTGGTGGTTCTGAAAGAATTAGTGATTTAGATTTAATTAATCAAAGAATTAATGAACATGGTTTAGATCCTGAAGCATACAGTTACTACACTGACTTAAGAAAATACGGAAGTGTACCACATAGTGGATTTGGCTTAGGACTTGAAAGAACAGTAGCATGGTTAAGTGGCGTAGAACACGTTAGAGAAACTGCACCATTCCCACGTTTATTAAATCGATTATATCCATAATAATATGCGAGTCTGGGGCTGAATAGTGATCCCAGACTCTATATTTTTATAATGAAGTAGGTGAAAATATGTATACAAGTGCTATGTTAAAAGAAAAGCCAGTCGTTGTACAAAGAGCTTTGTTTGATCATTATGCCAATTTGGGATTAAATGAAAAACAATTCGTTATCCTAATTAAATTGCTAGATCAAGAGAATGATCGAAACTTACAGCCTCCATTAGAAGATATTCAACGTGGCACGACTTTATCTATACAAGAAGTGAGTCATATCATTAATCAACTTTCTCAATTAAAAATTATAGACATTAAAATTGAAAAAGATGACCAACATAAATATAATGAATTCATATCATTTGATCCTTTGTATGAACAACTTGCATTAATCAAAAACGAAGCGATGCAACAAGGTACAGTAGAAGATCAAAACTTACAATTCAAGAAATTATTCCAAGAATTCGAATCCACTTTCGGTCGACCATTAACACCATTAGAAGTTCAAACATTAAACCACTGGATTGATACTGATAAACATTCAAACGAACTCATTATGAGTGCACTTAACGAAGCGCATAGTTTAGACAAACTCAGCATCAAATATATCGACCGCATTTTATTAAACTGGAAGAAGAAGCACATCACTACTGTTGAATCTTCCAAAGAAGAAAGTGAAAAGTTTAATCAAACTAAAAAAGTAAAACAAAATGTTAATTTAATCCCGACTTTTGATTGGGTAAATGGGGAGAATCCTTATGATAAGTAAAAAGAAAGCATTAGAAATGATGGATGTTATTGATGAAATGTTTCCAGATGCCGAATGTGAACTCGTTCATGACAATCCATTCGAACTTACAATCGCAGTATTACTTTCTGCACAGTGTACAGACGTACTCGTCAACAAAGTGACGAAATCACTTTTTGCAAAGTATAAAACACCTGAAGACTATTTAAATGTAAGTTTAGAAGAACTACAAAATGACATTCGTTCAATCGGTTTATACCGCAATAAAGCTAAAAATATACAAAAACTTTGTCAATCGCTGTTAGATAATTTTAATGGTGTCGTACCAAGTACACATCAAGAATTAGAATCATTAGCTGGTGTAGGGCGTAAAACAGCGAATGTTGTGATGAGTGTAGCATTCGGAGAACCATCATTAGCAGTAGACACACACGTTGAGCGCGTATCTAAACGCCTTGCAATATGTAGAATTAAAGACAATGTGCGCCAAGTTGAAGATCGTTTATGTAGCATTATTCCAAGAGAAAGATGGACAAAAAGTCACCATCAGCTTATATTCTTTGGACGCTATCACTGTGTAGCACGTAAACCGAAATGCGAAGTATGTCCATTATTTGCAGATTGTAGAGAAGGGCAAAAACGATTAAAAGCTGGGTTAGTAAAGGTTGAGGGCGCATGATACAAAAAAATGACTTCACAGAACTTGAACAGCAAATAGAGCCACTTGTTAAAAATAAAAAGCTTAAAACAAGTGAAGCACATCAATTGTTAGATCAATATTATCATTTAATCATCGCTTATATAGAACAAATCAATCAAATAGAAACATTTGATATCGCACATATCGAAGAATATCCAGTTATACCAATGAATTTCGAAGAACGATACCACTATATAAACGATAGAGTATATCACTTTATGGGATATAGACAAATGGTAACATTGAAAGAAGAATTAATCAGAATGAATGCGAGATATCAGATCCAACTTAAAAGAGCCGCACAACGCGAAAGCGGAGAATAAAAATTATAGGCCTTATCGCACGATATCTTCGAGTCTTCGTGCGATAAAGCTTATTTTTATACCCTTGCGCACGATATCTTTGTGTCTTCGTGCGATACGGCTTATTTTTATACCCTTGCGCACGATATCTTTGTGTCTTCGTGCGATATACCCGACTATAATTTAACACACTTTTATATAAATCAAAAAAGCATCACATCCCACAAAGGATGTGATGCTTTTTCTATATCTTAGTCATCTTTCTCTTCTTTGGCAGCTTGTTTTGCTGCATCAGAGGCCGAAGTATTATCTCCCGAGTCTGAATCTGATTCTTCCGATGTTGGTGTTTCAGTCGTTTGCTCTTCAGTTGTTACGTTCTGATTAGTAGATGACTGTTGTTGTGTTGTTGATGAATTTGAATTCGTCTGTGGTTCGTTTGTTGTTACATTATTATTGTTATTTGAGAAGTTATAATTATTTTGCTGACTGCTACTATTACCATTACTATTGCTAGGTGCTGAGCTTGATGTTGTATCATTGTCTTCATTACCTGCAACGCTCAAGCTTTTACCGCTTCCTGTTACTGAATCTGGTTTTTCGAAGTCTGCACCGTCATAATTAGAGATTTCTGACATAACTTCATTGAATAATATTTGTGGTTTCGTTTGTTCATCATGTCCTAAGAATGAGTTTTCACCGTATTCTTTAACTTTATTGAAGCCCATCCATACTGACATTGTGTATTGTGGCGAATAACCTGTAATCCAAACGTCTTTCGCTGCATTTTCAGGTAATTGATATTCATTGTATACTTCATCACCATAAGTACCAGTACCTGTTTTAGCTGCTACGTTCACGCCGTTAATTCCATATCCATAAGCTGAACCGTATGCTTGGAATGTTCCTTTTAGCATTTCAGTTAACATGTATGCTGTGTAGTCTTCCATTGCTTTATGGCTTTCGCTTGAGAATTTGATAGTTTCATCATCTTGAGTGACAACTTTTCTAATTGATT
Organism: Mammaliicoccus sp. RAM2; assembly: GCF_045897195.1. Lineage (NCBI taxonomy): Bacteria > Bacillati > Bacillota > Bacilli > Caryophanales > Staphylococcaceae > Mammaliicoccus > Mammaliicoccus sp. RAM2. Next base: position 56,468 of record NZ_JBJNWI010000010.1, read on the forward strand.
TTGCTTCATTGTATGTTCCACCATTACCCATTGATGCAAATGCTGATGCTAATTGAGTAGGGGAGAATTCTGATTGTGAACCACCAAGTACTTCTGAAGGTCCTATTTCATCTTTATAATTTAAATTCACTTTAGAAGCAAAATCTTTAACTGCTTTTTCACCAGCATTTTGGTTTGTTTCTTGCCAAGATTTCAATGCTGGGATGTTGTATGATCTTGCTAATGCATCTGCCATTGTAACTGAACCGTGACCTTGACCATCATAGTTCTTGAATATACTACCGTTGATATTATATTCGCTTTCATCTTGGAACTTATGGTTTGTCGCATATTGCATATTCTCAATTGCTGGCCCATAAGCTAATATCGGTTTTAGAGATGAACCTGTTGGATGGACATCTGTTGCTTGGTTTCTATCCACTACGTCTTTGTAATTCTTACCACCACTGATACCGACTAATTTACCAGTCTTCGTATCTACTATAGATGAACCAGTAATTTGGTCTTTATTCTTGTAGAATGTACCGTTATCAACTGACTCTTGTAATGTTTTTTGAACATCTTTATCCATGTTTGTGTAGATTTTAAGACCGCTTGTCATAATATCATTTAATGATTGACCTTTGAACGCTTTGTTTTGAGTAATTTCTTGTTTAACATAGTTAATGTAAGAAGCGTACTCATTATCAGGCGTATCTGTCATCGCGTCATTTCTTTCTTCGACTGTACGTTTCACTAAGTTCTTATCGATAGGTGTATCTTGTGCTTCTTTCATTTCTTTCTTAGTGATTCTACCGTGTCTTTCCATTAAATAAAGAACAGTGTCTTTACGTTTTTCAGCCGCTTCAGGATTATCATAAATATTATATTGATTTGGTACTTGTGGTAATCCTGCTAAGTAAGCTGTTTCAGCTAAGTTTAAATCTTTCAATTTCTTATTGAAATAATATTTAGCTGCTGTTTGAGAACCGTAAATACCATCTGAGTAATAGATTTTGTTTAAGTACATTTCAAAGATTTCATCTTTAGAATATTCTTGCTCTAATCTATATGAAAGGTAAGCTTCTTGAGCTTTTCTTTCAATTGATTTCTTATCAGTTAAGAATGAACGTTTTACAACTTGTTGTGTTAATGTAGATGCACCTTGTGAACCAAAGCCACCTGTAAAGTTCTTCATGACTGCTCCAGATAAACGTTTATAATCTAATGCACCATGATCATAGAAGCGATTATCCTCAGTTGCTAATACAGCATCTTTCATTTTGTCTGGTACTTCATCAAACTTAACATGTTCTCTCTTTTGTCCCATATAAAGGGTCGTGACAAGTTTATTATTTTTGTCATAAATTTTAGTTGGTAATTGGTCTTTAAGCGCACTTTCATTGAAAGCAGGAGCTTTCCAAGCATAATATGCAAATACGAGAACACCTACGATTACCATTGCTAAGAATGCTAGCACGAGAATACCGAACACCTTAATAATCGTCCGTTTGATATTCCTTTTCTTTTTAGGTTGTTCTTTACCATTTTTACTATTAGAAGCTTTTGATTGACTCATTTGAGCGCCTCACTTTCTGTTTTTATCAATTGATCAACTATTGTTATGTAGTTAATTCTTGGTTTAAATTGGATTGGTATTAAGTAACCATCATTTTCAATCTCTTTAAGTGTGATGGACTTTTTCCCTCCAGATTTATATCTGTCCCAATATACCATAAACTTCCTAAAAGGCAATAAAAATACGCTATCATGATAGCTAAATTTTATCAACAAAAAACATATGCCTTTTTGGTTTAGTACTTGTTCCATATGTGATACTTGGTGATCGTGGATATTATTTAAAGGGAAACTTGTCTTATTTTTCGTTTCCTTAGCTTCAAAGTCAATATAGTATCCATTATAAACACCATTATAATCTGTTGTTGAAGGCTTTCTAAAATAAGCTTCTTTAATGACCGCTTTTTGTCTTTTAGGGTAGTCAACATCAACAATTTGAATAGGTGTTGGTTTCTTATGAATAACGGCTATATTTTCTAATCTGAAGTATTCATTGGATTTATCAATTTCCTCCTCTAATCTCATACCCCGTTTACCATATTGTATTCTACTATATTTTGGGTCGTTTTGAATTGAGACTTTAGAAGTATTTTTTGTAACTTTTTTTCCGTTTGGATAATTCAAATTCATCACCTAGCTTCATATCATAAAACTCTAAACATTATACCTTATTTCATTATAAGTTACAAAAGTTTTTAATGATACATAAATATTCTAGAACTTTTCTAGTTATGTTATCATTTTATCGTGAGGACATTTAAAATACAAACTTCATTAATAGTAGGTGTAGCGATGATACAAGATCTTTTAAATAAATTAAATGATATGCTAGATATTTTTCAACATGCAAAGGATGACTACGAATACAACTTTTATAAAGATGTCGTACCATTTGTTGAACAAGTCGATGTTTTGTTAGATAAACTTGCTGTTCATCAAGATACAGTATTGAAATTACAATATATGAATGAACAGAAATTTCAACTCTTAATTAGTAACTACAAAGAGTTATCTGTAGAATGCCATTATAAACGTACAAGTAAGAAACTCTTCTTTGAAAAGCATAAAGCTGTACAACATGATTTAAATTATATTTATACGCATATAGGTGATTTATCATGACGTCAGTATATTTTACGGGATACAAACCGTTTGAATTGAATATTTTTAAAAATGAACAGCCAGAAGTTAAAGTCATCAAAGCATATCTTAAAGAAATAATTGAGCAAGAAATAGAAGAAGGTATGGAGTGGGTCATTATTTCAGGACAATTAGGATTTGAACTATGGGCAGCTGAAGTGACCATTGAAATGAAAAATAAATACCCACAATTGAAACTTGCGATATTGACGCCATTTTTAAATCATTATAATAAATGGAATGAAACAAACCAACAAGCTTATCACAATATTGTCGCACAAGCAGACTATGTCAATGCGATTCATCAAAGTGACTATCAAGGTGGATTTCAATTTCAACAAGCTAATGAATTTATACTCGATAACACTGAAAAGACAATTTTATTTTATGATGATGAACAAGAAGCATCACCTAAATACTTCAAAAGTAAGTTAGTTGATTTTGCTGAAAAGACAAACTATACTTATAATGTTATTACATTCATGGATTTACAAGACTTTATGGAATTTAATTATAATAATGACAACGAATCATATTAAATGAGGTGTAAAAATGGCTGATGTAACATTAAAGCTATCTGCAAAAGATATTTATGAAAAGGAATTTGAAAGAGGTTTAAGAGGTTTCAAAACTGAAGAAGTAGATGCTTTTTTAGATGACATTATTTCAGACTATCAAAAAATGGCTGAGTTAAATAACGAAGTCATCAAATTAACAGAAGAAAATTCTAAACTTAAAAAAGAAATCGAACAGTTAAGAATCCGTGTCGCGTCAGGCAGACCACAAGGTTCACAACAATACAATTCCAATAATGTAGATATCTTAAAACGAATTTCTAATCTTGAAAAAGCAGTATTCGGCGAATAAATGATAGTTATTTAACGTCGTTTATGCTATAATTCTTTGTTGAGTGGTATTTCGGATAATCGCTACGTTAAGTAGAGGAAAGTCCATGCTCACACATTCTGAGATGAATGTAGTGTTCGTGCTTGGCGAAACAATAAGCCAGGGCAAATAATTGACGGCAACGAAATAACCTAAGTTATTTATAATATGGTTAAAGTAGTTTGAAAGTGCCACAGTGACGTAGCTTTTACAGAAATGTAAAAGGTGGAACGCGGTAAACCCCTCGAGTGAGCAATCCAAAATTGGTAGGAGCACTTCTTTGACGGAAATGAACGGAATAAGAAGGTATGTAATCATACAGACAGATGATTATCACTGGCGTACGAGTGTAACTAGTACACGTTAGCAGTACTAAAGGACAAAACATGGCTTACAGATTTATCACTTACTAGTGTCGCTCTCCCAAGTAGGAGAGCTTTTTATTTGTAAATAATGATAATTTAAATATAAAGGAGTATATGCATGTATCAATTACTCGCTACTAGTCCAATGGGATTAGAATCAATTGTTGCTAGAGAAGTTCAAGAATTAGGATATGAAACAAAAGTAGAAAACGGTCGCGTACTTTTCGAAGGTGATGAAACAGCAATCGTTAAATCAAATTTATGGTTAAGAACTGCTGACAGAGTCAAAATCGTAGTAGGACGTTTCCACGCAACAACTTTTGACGAATTATTCGAAAAGACTAAATCATTACCATGGGAAGATGTGATTGGCGCTCAAGGTATGTTCCCAGTTCAAGGAAAAAGTGTTAAATCTAAATTATTCAGCGTATCCGACTGTCAAGCAATCGTTAAAAAAGCGATAGTTGAGAGATTGAAACATGCGTATCAAATTAAAGGTTGGATCGATGAGACAGGTAGCAAATACCAAGTTGAAGTATCATTACTGAAAGACGAAGCTTTATTAACAATCGACACTTCAGGTTCTGGACTTCATAAAAGAGGTTACCGTTTGGCACAAGGTGACGCACCTATGAAAGAAACATTAGCTGCAGCGCTTGTAAGATTAACAAACTGGAGCGGTGAAACACCATTTATAGATCCATTCTGTGGTTCAGGTACACTTGCAATAGAAGCAGCACTCATTGCTCAAAATATTGCACCAGGATTTAATCGTGAGTTTGCGAGTGAAGAATGGGATATCATACCAGAAGGCTTGTATGACCAACTCAGACAAGAAGCAGATGATGCGGCATTATATGATAAAGAAATTAATATCATAGCAAGTGATATCGATCCTAATATGATCGAAATCGCGAAAGATAATGCAACAGAAGTTGGGTTAGGGGACATCATTCAATTTAAAGTCCAAGATGTACATAATCTAGAAGTACCAGAAGGACCTGTTTCAATAATCGGGAACCCACCATATGGCGAACGTATCGGTGAACGAAGTGAAGTAGAAGCAATGTACAAACACTTAGGCGAAATCATGAAACAAAACGAACAAGCATCATTATATATGCTTACAAGCTATAAAGAATTTGAACCATTAGTAGGTAAGAAAGCCACAAAAAGAAGAAAACTATTTAACGGCTATATCGAATGTACGTACTATCAATATTGGGGCAAACGAAATAAATAGATAGTAGGAAGTAAGTAGAAAAGCGGAAACCACCTGCAGAGCAGGTGGTTTTTTGGTTTGGGGGATAGTAGGGATGTATGGTTTGAGGTATATCAAGTATCTCTTGGCTTAATTAGGACTTTAAGCTATGACTTGGCTAATCTCTTAGCTTAAGTTGGGCGTTAAGCCATGACTTAGGCTAATCTCTTGGCTTAAGTTGGGCGTTAAGCCATGACTTAGGCTAATCTCTTGGCTTAAGTTAGACGTTAAGCCATGACTTGGACGATTTCTTGGCTTAATTTGGTCGTTAAGCTACGACTTAGGTAATCTCTTGGCTTAATTAGGTCGTTAAGCTACAACTTAGGTAATCTCTTGGCTTAATTAGGACTTTAAGCTATGACTTGGCTAATCTCTTAGCTTAAGTTGGGCGTTAAGCCATGACTTAGGCTGATCTCTTGGCTTAAGTTAGGCTTTAAGCCATGACTTGGACGATTTCTTGGCTTAATTAGGTCGTTAAGCTACGACTTAGGTAATCTCTTGGCTTAATTTGGACGTTAAGCCAAGACTTAGGTAATCTCTTGGCTTAAGTTAGGTGTTAAGCTACGACTTAGGTAATCTCTTGGCTTAATTTGGACGTTAAGACAAGACTTAGATAATCTCTTGGCTTAAGTAGGACATTAAGCCACAACTTGAGCTATCTCTTGGCTTAAGTTGGACGTTAAGACAAGACTCGACTCATTACCATGCTTCTCCAATAGATTTAGACAAGAGATATTCATTACAACCACCACCCCCAAACCCCACACAACAAAAAAGACTAGCATCGCATCTTCTAAAGATGTGTTGCCAGTCTTCCTATTATACATCATTGTATGAAGGTTCTAAGTTAAATGTATTAATTTAGAATTACCAAAGTTTTCCTTCTCCTAATCCTTTAGCTCCTGGTGCTGGATCTGTGAACATCTGCCCGATAGGGACAGTATAAGCAATTAAGATAAGCAATACTGTCACGATGATTAAGAATCTCCAGTTCTCAACAAATCTAATGACTGGTTGTTGTTCATCTAATGCTTCTGATACTGGATATTCTTCTTCGCCTTTAGGTGATAAGAAGGCTAAATGTATAAACACCATTACAACTAATATTATAGATATAAATAAAATTGTTCCCCCGACTGCTTGTAATACTTGATATGGTATCCATTCAGCAGCTTGTTTAGCACCGCCATATTCTGAATATGTTGATCTTCTTGGTGCGCCTTTTACTAATCCAACATAGTGCATAGCACCACTCATAATTGTCATACCGATTGCCCAAGTATAACCTTGCATAAGCGCTAATTTATTTGTGAATTTAGTTAGTTTTCTACCTGTACAATGAGGTATTAACCAGTACATGATTCCGAAGAAAGTCATGATGACCGCGGAAGCGATTGTTAAATGGAAGTGTCCAGTTACCCAAATTGTATTGTGAATTAATCCATTCATTTGTGCAGATGCGTTAACTAATCCACCTGCGCCACCTGGAATAAAGGCTAACATACCTAAGAATGGTAATACGAATCTTGCGTCATTCCATGGTAAAGATTTAAACCATGTAAACAATCCTTTATATCCATTAGAACGGCCGTAATTTTCAAATGTTGCAAACAAACTAAATGCTGTCATCATTGATGGAATAACAACCATAAATGTTAATACAACTTGTAAGTATTTCCATGTATCATCAATACCTGGTTCAACTAATTGGTGGTGTATCCCAACTGGAATACTGAAGAATAAGAATAGCATAAATGACATTCTTGCTAAATTGTCTGAGAATGCTTTTGCACCGATAATCTTTGGCACAATTGCATACCAACACATGTAAGCTGGTAACAACCAAAAATAAACAAGTGCATGACCAAAATACCAAAACAATGTTCTACTTAATGTTACGTCTACTCTTTCAACTAAACCTAATGACCAAGGAATTAATTGAAGGAGTACTGTCGCAGCAACACCTAATGAACATACAATCCACATTACCCCGTTGATTGCTACCATGTAGCTCAGTAGGGGAGATTTCTTACCTGGATTTTTCTTCTTAAACTCTACATATTTCAAAATTTGTCCAACTGTAGAAATCCAGCTACCTACAACAACAAGCGCCATACCAATATAGAAAATAGCATGTGCTTTTAATGGTGCATAAAAAGTATATAAAACAGTGGCTTTGTTTAATAGAACCATTGTTGCTGCCATGAGCGTACCAAGAATCATTACCCAAAATCCAACCCAACCGAACTTTCTTTGAACAGACGTTAAATGTCCAGATGTCTTAGCTACTGCAGAAAATTGAAATCCTAAGATAAAGAAAGTTGTCAGTACCAATGCTAATACGATACCGTGCACCGTTAAGATTTGATAATAAGAAATTTGTTTAGGTAATTGTAATAAACCTGATCTTACAAATGTTTGTAATAATCCTGCTAGTCCACCAAGGATTAAACAACCAATGGCTACATACATATGCGCCATCACAAGTTTGCTATCATTCTTATTTAATCGCGTTATCATTTTTTATCCACAACCTTTATCATCGACTTCATATCTGCATGTCCGATACCACAATATTCATTACAGATGACTAAATATTCGCGTTTCTCATTGAATGTCTTGTAATATTCACTAATATGTCCAGGTTCTAACATCATGTTGACGTTTGTTCCTGGTAAACTAAATCCATGCAAAGTATCTTTACTTGTCGCAATGATTTTTACTTTCGAACCTTTAGGAATTTCGACTTTACCTGGCTGATAATTGAAAGCTGAAGCAAGAATTACTAATTCATAGTCGTAATCTTTGCCGCTAATTTTGTGTAAACCTGGTTTATTGAAAGGTTCGATTTGATCGACTTTATCAGGATTGACATAGTCTCTACCAGAAGCGGCTGGCGTGTGTCCATTATGCAAACCTGTAATCATCAAAATTGTTAAGAAAATGACTAATGAGCTTATGCCGACTTTTAGCCATAACTTTTCGTATTTATGCACAGATTTCACCCCTTAAATTCTTACTAAAAATAAAATAAAACAAATTACCCATAATACTGCAAAGATGCCTCCTAATGTGAAAACTGAATACAGTGTGCCTCTTAAATCCAGATCATCATGAGAGTGGTCATCATTATTCTTGTTTAGGTCATTATTTTGCACTGTCATTTTATTCATCCTTTCTTATATTCTCTTCATTATTTATAATAGAATAGAGATAAAAAAATTAATGTGATGTAAATCACACTATTTAAATTATTTGTGTAAAAATAAAGGGGAATTAAAATGGATCGTAATCAAGCATCATTAGATTTACTTTACAAATTAAAAAAAGAAATTGAAAAGTCATCTAACCAACAATTAATTAAACAAATCAATGAAATGATTAAAAAAATATATAACGAACAATATACAGTGAGTTTTGTCGGACATTTTTCAGCAGGGAAATCTACATTAATTAACAATGTTATCGGACAAAATATATTACCAAGTTCTCCTGTCCCGACAACTAGTAACACAGCTCAACTGATTTCTTCAGACAAAAACAGCATTTCCGTTAATTTAAACAACAATCAATATACAGTTGTAGATAATCAAGAAGATGTTAAAAGGCTTAATACAGAAGATAGAGAAGTGGAATCTATTGAAATTGAATTTACATCAGATAAATTTAATAAAGGATTTACTTTCCAAGATACACCTGGTGTCGATTCTATGAGTGATAACCATAGAGAAAGTGCTTTTCAATATTTGCTGACATCTAATTATGTATTTTATACAGTCGACTATAACCATGTGCAGTCGGATATGAATTTTAATTTTATTAAATCATTAAATAAATTGGATATTCCGGTAATATTAGTTGTGAACCAAGTCGATAAACATGATGAAGATGAAATCTCGTTTGATACTTATAAAAATCGTGTCAACAAAGCCGTTACAGATTGGAAACTGAATTTAGAGAAGATATTTTATGTTTCTAAATATGATACGCCTAACAATGAGAAGCAGTTATTCAATCAATATATCCATCAGCTTGACCAACAACGTACGGAACACCAAGTATTTATAGACCGTGTGACGAATTACATTAAACAAGAACAACTGAAATATATTAATCAACATATGGAAACGATTCTTTCTGATATTGATTCTACTGAAGAAACGTTCGATGACGATTATCAAGCATACAAAGAGAAATTCAACGTCCAAAGTGAACAATCATTAATTCAAGATAAAGATCAGTTCACTTCAAATTTAAAAGAAAAGCGCAAAGAAATTTTAGATAACGCTTATTTGATGCCGTACGAAATGCGAGAAACAATTCGTCATTATTTAGAAACAACTGCTAAAGACTATAAAGTTAAAGGGCTATTTAATAAAGATAAGAAGAAAGCGATGATTCAAGAAGAAACGCTTGAACAAGTGAAAGAAGCTTTAGACATCAAAATTCACGATGAAATTACGAAAGTATGGATTAGATCAATAGAGAACTTAAGCAAATACATTCAAGATGCAGACTTATTCGAGAAAATCATCAACCAACAATATACGATTAGTAAAGAAGAATTAAGTGGTCATGTACAAGAACAAACGTCCATTACAAATGATTACGTGTTAATTTATTCTAAAGGCATTACAGAAATGATTAATCGAAAAATACGCAATGAAACAAATCAATTAATCGAAGAAGTCGTTAATGCGAGTGAAGTGCATAACGAATCGAATGAAGAAACGAATCAATTAAATGAATATGAAACATATGTTGAATTTAAGAATTTAAAAACATCACTCATTACGAATAATTATCAACATTATTATATTCATCTTGATGAATCTATTGATAAGTTAATTGATAGACATTTTATTCATATAAATGACCTTAACCTAGAAGATAAGAAAGAAACGAAACAACAATACAAAGAAGTTCAAACGGAACAACAAGACAATAATATTCATCAACTTAAAGATCAAATCAATCATTTAAAGAAATTGCCGTTATTTGAAGGTGAAGTTCATAATATCGAAAGCCAAGTTGAAAGAATAGAGCATAATATCACAAAGATTGCGGTATTCGGAACATTTAGTGCAGGTAAGAGTAGTTTAATTAATGCCATCTTACAAAAGCCAGTGCTGTTAAGTTCACCAAATCCAACTACAGCAAGTATTACTGAAATTAGCTACGGTACTGAACAAGAAGTGTCATTTAAGACTTATGAGCAATTATTAGAAGAGATTAACCATATAACAGAGTTCGCCAATAAACAGTACTCTACAATTGAATCGTTTATAGAAGATAAAGAGATTAAACAACATCCTTCATTATCGAGTAATCATCTAGCATTCTTTGAAGCAATCGAGACAAACTTTAACCATTACAAAGATGTCTTAAAAGAAGGCAAATCTGTCACATTCGATATAGAAGAACTAGAGAAGTTAACAGCTGATGATACGCATGCTGCCTTTGTACACAAAATTAATTTAAGACTTGAAGAAGCATGGTTAAAAGACAAGATTATTATCGATTCACCGGGACTGAATTCTAATAACCAAAGACATACGAGAGAGACTGAACAAATTATTGCATCAAGTGACTTAATTATTTATGTTAGTTATTATAATCACGCCTTTACTGATAAAGACGGTGAGTTCTTAACTTACATGCGTGATATGAATAATTTACAACAATCACAAGGTTTGAAATTTGTCATTAACGCCATTGATTTAGCAGAATCTGAACAAGATAAACAAGCTGTTATATCTTATGTAGAATCATCATTAGATGCATTGAACATTAAACCTGAGTGTTATCCAGTTTCAAGTAAACAAGCATTGAAATCACATGATGATCAGTTTAAACGACTTATGGAAGCGTTAGATCACTTTGTTAAAGTTGAAAGTAAGCAAGTGCTCAAGTCACAAGTAGAGTCTAGAATTAAACAACTGACAAATGAATTAGAACAAATGGTGCATACGTATAGACAAGATAAAGCACAGCTTGAAAAGAGAAAATCAACTTTACTCAGTTATAAAGATAAACAGAACTTTACCAACCAAATTGTTATTAAATCACATCATCAACTTGAAAAAGAAATTCATGATCAACTGTATTACTTGAAAGACAGATTGAATATACAATTAAATGATATTGTCAAAAAACATTTCAATACATCAACTGTAACGGATCAATTTAAACAATCGCTGCAAATGAGTACGAAATATTATGTAGATGATTTAAATCAGAAATTAAGTTTAGAAAGCTCGCTTATCGTAGAAAGATTAAAGAATTTTTATGCGAGAACATTTGATGATTTATTAACACCAACAATTGTTGAATTAAATGATGCTTCTATTTTAATCTCTAAGTTTAAGCATGACTTTAAAAATGAAATCAATCCGGAACCGATTAGCATTCAAGTTCAAGATATTGCGAAACAAACGATCAATTCGGTGAGTAAGAAAGATTTAATTAAGACATCTAAAGTAAAAGAAACACAAAATGAGATTTTAAATGATACAATGAAGCTTATTGACCATCCAATTATGACATTTAATGAAGCGTTAACTAAGAATTTGGAACATTATGATACAATAGGTGAGTCGTACATCGAACAGTATAATCAAGAGACGATTCATCTTATTGAAGATTACTTATCTGTGAATATTGATAACGATGTAATAGAAAAAATCGAAAACGTCTTGAAAGAGATATAAAGGAGCACAATATGAGTAACAAAATATTATTAATAGATGGTATGGCTTTATTATTTAGACATTTTTATGCAACAAGCATCCATAAACAATTTATGAGAGATTCTAAAGGTATTCCTACAAATGCTGTACAAGGATTTATTAGACATTCATATACAGTAATCCATGACATTAAACCGACACATGTTGCTGTTTGTTGGGATATGGGATCTAAGACTTTCAGAAATGATATGTTTGAAGCATATAAATCAAATAGAGTCGCACCACCTGAAGAAATGATTCCACAATTTGACCGTGCGAAAGAAATTGCTGAAAAATTAGGTATGCTGAATTTAGGTATAACAAATTATGAAGCGGATGATGTTATAGGAACAATTAGTAAACGTGCTCAAGAAAAAGGACATGAAACATATGTCGTGAGTGGTGACCGTGACTTATTACAATGTATAAATACAGATGTTGATATATGGCTGACGAAAAAAGGATTCAATATTTACAATAAATATGATATTCATAAATTTAGAGAAGAGTATGGTTTAGAACCACATCAATTGGTCGATGTTAAAGCATTTATGGGTGACACAGCTGATGGTTATCCAGGTGTTAAAGGTATCGGTGAGAAAACAGCGATTAAACTGATTCAACAATATCAATCTGTTGAAAACGTACTTGAGAACATTAATGAATTAACAGCAGGTCAACAAAAGAAAATCATCACATATCGTGATGACTTAGCAATGTCGAAACAACTTGCGCAAATTCATACAGATGTGCCATTAGAAACAGAAGATTTACTTAATCAAATGACATATCATCATGAAATCGAGCAATCTATCGAAATTTGTAATGAACATGAATTATTTGTATCAAGTAAATATTTAACTACGAACTTCTTATAAATAAACGTAAAAAGCATATCACGCGCCGTCGTGATATGCTTTTTATTTATGCTTTAATTGTTTTCTTAAGGCAGTTTGTGCCAATTGATTGGCTTCTTTATTTTGAGATCGTGGAATCCACTTCACAAATATTAAATCAAATTGACGTTCTAATTCTTTAAATAGTTCGAAGTATGGTTTGAACGTTGCATTCTTTACATAATCTTTATCAATACTATCTGCAATTAATTTCGAATCTGTATAAATCAACGCATTACCAACTTCTAATTCAATCGCATGTTGAATAGAGAAGATTAACGCTTCCCATTCAGCACGATGATTATCCATTTCACCTAGGCAAGACGTGAAATGATGTCTCGCATCATCCGTAATAATGACGCATGCACAACAACTTTCTCCAGGATTGCCTTTAGAAGCGGCGTCAAAATAAATTTGCGGCATTTCAATCAACTCTTTCAAATTATTTACCTACTCATCTAATTTACACGAACGATAAACAGACTTCAATAAATGGTCATAATACTTTTCATTCAGACTTAATAATTCTTCATCAAACTTGTACAAAATATTGTAAATTGTAAAAATTGTATATTAATTTTATAGAGTTCTTTATAAATAGTATTTGAAATCGACATTAAAAGTGATATACTAATTCAGAACGAAATATAATTTTGTTCATATCTTATGTGTGAATAATCTTAACGGAAGGAGAGTTAGTTTCGCACGACCATTCACATATTAATAGTGTGCACTTCACTCATATATCTGAGATTCATTTAAAGAATATATATTGAACACATTACTAATGAGATAAAGACAAAATAGTAACGGGGAACTCAGCCATGAGTAAAGTTGCCTTTAAGGAAATTTATAGTAAAGGGGCTTGCTAATGGATAAGCAACGGAAATTACAGAAGTTTAGTATCCGTAAGTACACAGTAGGAACGTGTTCGATACTAATCGGTACGCTTATATTCTTAGGTTTACCAACGCATGATGCATTCGCATCTGAAAATGTAATTCAAAAACATGCACAAGAAGAAAAAGCAGAAGGTAAATCAACAGATCCAGTTGAAGAAGCGTCTGCAAATGAAACAACATCATCAAATGTAGAAGAAACTAAAGTAATCGGTACTTCTGAAACAACAGCAGAACAACCACAAGAAGAAGCAACTACCGAAGCAACTACAGTTGATGAAACAACACAAGATGCAACAACTAACGAAGAATCAACAACAGAAGATAAATCATCTACAGAAAAAGCATCAACAGAAGAAGCAACTCAAGTTGATACAGTAGCACCAGAAACTGCTAAAGTTGAAACTGCTGAAAAAGCACAACAACCACAAGCAGACGCAACAGAAGTAGCTGAAGAATCAAGTAGCACAATAGAAACAACAAAAACTACAGAAGCAGCAGTTAATACTGTAGATGCAGTACAACCAGCAAGTGTAGAAGAAACTATACCTACAGTAGATACACCAACAGTAGAAGCAACTGTTACTAATATAGTATCTGACGTAGATTCAAACAGCGTGTCATCTACATCACTAGAAGACATTGTCAATAATCAAAACAAAGACAAAATAGACGCAATAACATTAGAACAACCATCAAGACAAGCACCTAAATTAAGCAAAAGTTATAGTAGCTTATTTAGAGCAGTAGAGCTCTCAACACGCCATGTAAAAACTTATGCTCAATTGCGTGGTTTTCTGAACGACAAGACCGTAGGAACTATTATATTTGATAATGATATAACAATGGATGCGGCTAAAAGAGGCTTAATTGGAATAAAGAAAGACTCTCAAACATTAGAGGGTAATGCTGCTAGAGCAGTGGAAATTAATTTAAATGGACACTTGTTTAATATGCAAGACAACTACTTTGAAACACCTGGAAATTCAGGTAGTAAACCAGCATGGAATATCACATTCAGTAATGGACAAATCCAAACTAAAGATAACTTCCCAGGTCCAGCTAGAGAAAATGCAGGTATCATTCAATATGGTAGTGGTTCTCATGATCAAATACTAAACTTCAGAGATATTCAACATACTGGTAGTACTTTAACAAATGATGACAAGTTAACTGTTAATATTTCTGGTAACTTTACTAGTCATAATAATAGTACAAGAGGTTTCAAAGATAACGTTACAATTGGTGCAAATGTAATAAAAATTGCAGATAATAGTAATATAGATATGTCAATGACAACAAAAGGTAGAATCTTCGAAATTTATGCAGATTCTAGCAAGAATAAAATGAGACAATATCAAGATGGTTCTTTGACTTTTGGAAATCATTCAACAATTAAATTAAATACATTGTCAGATAATCCATGGGATGTAGAAAATACACACACAATTTTCAGAACAAACGGCAATGGTGTGACTATCAGTTTGGGTGATGATAATAATATAAATTTAATTGGTCAAAATATTTTTCAATTTGGCACAGATACAGGGTTACAAAGTAACGGCGAATATGGCATGTTAAATACAGGAGAAAGAACAGTTGTAAATATCCACCAAAAAGGTAATGGAAATATACTTAATATGCATGGAGGTTCTCGATTAAACATAAATAGAGACAGTATTTTTAATGGGATTTCTGAATCAAAACGAAATGGTGCTAATAGAGAGAATAACATTATTGGCTTGAATTCAAATTCTATTATAACAGTTTTTGAAAACGCGGTATTCAAAATTGAAGCAATAAAACATCAATTAAATGCTAATGGTGGTTACAATAGAAATAACCCTGTTCTTTCAATGGTTGCACATAATGCATCTACAGCAAGAATAATTCTTAAAGAAAATTCAACCTTTGATATTAAATCAGATATTCCTGATTATCATTCTGAATTAGTCGGGTTTGCAAATGTTGGCGGTAACAATCGTGGTATATTTATCGAAGGGACAGTTAAATATTTCAACTTACAACGTACTAAACAAGTTACTAGTGGTGCTGCAGGTACATCAAGTCATCCTACAGGCAACAATGCACTAATTTATGGTGATGCATCTAAAGATAACTTTTTAAAATGGTCTGGTAGTCATGAAGTAAGGACATGGAATGATCGAGTATTCAGCGCAAATGGACAATATGATTCTGATATTAACAGTAATGTCTCTGATATTTGGCAAGATGTAACAGATTATACCTCTATCATACGAAATAGAGAAACTGTTGCTAATACTGTTAGACATGATGATTTAAAGACAATGTCATTTAGTAATAATAATAAAAATATTAAAGACCTTAATCTAGGTAAATTACAAAGATTTGTGTTAATTGGTCATGATGTGGAATTAAATACGGTAATACCACGACCAGTTAGGTATACAGAAAGAACGGAAGATAATAAGCCACTTGGTGAAGAAACAGTTATCAATGAAGGTAAAGATGGTATTGCCACAAAATATACAAACCGTAATGATGGTTCCGTAAAGCTATTATATGCATCTGAAACCTATCAACCGATTGAAAAAGTAATCGCTAAGAATACTGTTCAAATAGAGAATAATGAAGCGCCATTTGAAACAATTTATCGTCCTAATAATAATAAATTAGTCACAGATGAACCCACAACCGTACAAGAGGGTGTAAACGGTGTTACTAGAACTAGAACAAAGTATGAATTAAACACTGAAACTGGAGAATTATCAAACCCTACTACTGAAAGAGTTTCTGAAATTGAAAAAACAAATAAAATTATAGAAGTAGGCGCTAAAGAAGTACTTAAAGAAACAATACCTTTTGAAATAGAATATAGAGACAACCCTAAATTAAAAGTTGGGACTGAAAATGTAATTGAAGAAGGACGTAATGGTACTAAAACGATTGTTAATATTTATGAAATAAACCCTATTTCAGGTGAGAAAACTCGAATTGCAAATACTACTGAAGAAATTGAAACAGCAGCTCAGAATAAAATAATAGAACGAGGTACTAAAACAACTTCAGACGCAGATGATCATAATCCAAGCTATGGTGATACACCTACTAATGTGAAACCTGGTATAGAAATTAAAATCCCTCAAACAGGAGATAAAGACTTACCTAATGGTACTACATTTGAAATTCCAGAAAATGGACTTTCAACTGGTTGGACTGTTAATTTTGATGAAACTGGTAAAGCTACGGTAACTCCATCGGTTAAAGAAACACCTGGTAAAACTGTTTCAATTCCAGTTACAGTTAACTATCCGGATGGTTCTGTAGATGATACATCTATTCCTTTAAGAGTTATTCAAACCCAAGCTATGGAACATACACCAAACTATGATAATACATCAAATGATATGAAACCTAGCCAAAAAATTGATATCCCTCAAACAGGAGATAAAGATTTACCTAATGGTACAACATTTGAAATTACTAAAAATGTTTTGACCCCAGAAGGATTTACTGTGGTAGTTGACCCAAATAGCGGTACTGTAACAATTATAGCTCCGCCTGATGATACATTTGGTACTGAAATTAACATGCCTATAACGGTGAAATATCCAGATGGTTCTTCTGAAGAAATATATGCTATAGCTTTAGTTCTTCCAAAGGATACTTCTGATTCTGACTTTAACAGCGGTTCTGACTCTGTTACTGACAGTAATTCTGGTTTAAATTCTAGCAGCGGTTCAGATGCTAACAACAGCTCTGATTCGAACTCTGATACTGGTTCTACTACTGACAGTAATTCTAATTTAGACTCGAACTCTGACAGCGGCTCTGATAGCCAACCTGATAGTACTTCTGATTCGAACACTAACAGTGATTCTAACTCTGATACTGATAGTACTTCTGATTTAGACTCAAACCCTGATTCAAATAGTGATTCTGGTTCTAACTCTGACAGCGGCTCTGATAGCCAATCTGATAATGATTCTAATTCAGACACTAACAGTGGTTCTAACTCTGATAGTAGCTCTGGTAGTCAATCTGATAATGATTCTGATTCAGACACTAACAGTGGTTCTAACTCTGGTACCGATAGTACTTCTGATTTAGACTCAAACTCTGATTCAAGTAGTGATTCTAGTTCTAACTCAGACAGAAGCTCTGATAGTCAATCTGATAAAGATTCTGATCCTGACGCTAACAACGGTTCTGATTCAGACACTAACAGTGGTTCTGATTCTGCTACTGACAGTTCTTCTGATTTAGATTCGAACTCTGAGTCAAATAGCGATTCTGGTTCTAACTCAGACAGCAGTTTTGATAGCCAAACTGATAGTAATTCTAATTCAGGCGCTAACTCTAATACTGGTTCTGATTCGAACTCTGACTCAAACAGCAGTTCTGATAGCCAATCTGATCAAGATTCTGATTCGAACTCTAACAGTGGTTCTAACTCTGGTACTGACAGTAATTCTGATTTAGACTCAAACTCTGACTCAAACTCTGACTCAAATAGCGATTCTGGTTCTAACTCTGACAGTGGCTCTGATAGCCAATCTGATCAAGATTCTAATTCAGACACTAACAGCGGTTCTGACTCTGGTACTGATAGTAATTCTGATTCGAACTCTGATTCAAGTAGTAATTCTGGTTCTAACTCTGGTACTGACAGTAATTCTGATTTAAATTCTAGCAGCGGTTCTGATTCTAACAGCGGATCTGACTCGAACTCTGATACTGGTTCTACTACTGACAGTAATTCTGATTTAGACTCGAACTCTGATTCAAATAGCGATTCTGGTTCTGACTCAAACAGCAGCTCTGATAGCCAATCTGATAGTGGTTCCGATTCAAACGCTAACAGCGGTTCTGACTCTACTACTGACAGTAATTCTGATTTAGACTCGAACTCTGATTCAAGTAGTGATTCTAGTTCTAACTCTGACAGCAGCTCTGATAGC
>NZ_JBJNWI010000011.1:0-35893 GCF_045897195.1 Mammaliicoccus sp. RAM2
AAAATGGTGGAGAATGACGGGTTCGAACCGCCGACCCTCTGCTTGTAAGGCAGATGCTCTCCCAGCTGAGCTAATTCTCCAATTAACAATATCGCCCGGCAACGTCCTACTCTCGCGGAACGTAAGCCCAACTACCATCGGCGCTAAAGAGCTTAACTTCTGTGTTCGGCATGGGAACAGGTGTGACCTCTTTGCTATCGCCACCAGACAATGTTGTTTCGTTTTTGTCTTACCTTATATATTATAAAGAATTCATCAAGGCTTTTCAATAGTAAATTTTACACCTTATTAACTTTCTTTACAAACATCTCGAATTGATATGCGCTTGTTTTCAGCGACCTTTATATAATACACAATTTAGAAACACTCGTCAACACTTTAAGACAAAAAAGTTTACATTTCTTTTAAAAACTTCATCATTCGTATTTTGGAGCCTTCAAAAAGTAGAAAACCGCACACAATATGGAATTGTGTACGGCTTTTAGTTACATTTATTTTTGTCTCATATAAGGGAATAGTAATACATCTCTAATAGAAGCAGAGTTTGTTAATAGCATAACTAATCTATCAATACCTATTCCTAAACCACCTGTTGGAGGCATACCATATTCAAGTGCTTCAATAAAGTCATCATCCATTTCATGCGCTTCATCGTTACCTTGATCTTTTTCTTTCATTTGTGCTTCAAATCTTTCACGTTGATCAATTGGATCATTTAATTCAGTAAATGCATTTGCATGCTCTCTACCAACAATAAATAATTCGAATCTATCAGTGAATCTTGGATCTTCAGGATTTTTCTTAGCTAATGGTGATATTTCGATTGGATGTCCATAAATAAATGTAGGTTGAATAAGTTTCTCTTCGACTCTTTGTTCAAAGAATTCATTCAGAATATGACCATATGTCATACGATCTTCTACTTCTATATTATGTTCTTTTGCTAAAGCATGTGCTTCTTCATCAGTTTTAACTTCATAGAAATCTACACCAGTATATTCTTTAACAGCATCAACCATATGCCATCTTCTCCAGTTAGGAGCTAAATCTATAGATTCTTCGCCATATTGTACAGTTGTAGAACCTAATACTTTTTCAGCGATTGCTGCAACCATAGATTCAGTCAAATCCATAATGTCATTGTAATCAGCATACGCTTCATATAATTCAATCATTGTAAATTCAGGATTATGTCTTGTAGATACACCTTCATTACGGAATACTCTTCCAATTTCATATACTTTCTCTAATCCACCTACGATTAATCGTTTCAAGTGTAATTCAATTGCAATTCTCATGTATAAAGTAGCATCCAGCGCATTGTGATGCGTTACAAAAGGACGAGCTGAAGCGCCACCTGCGATTTGGTGCATCATTGGTGTTTCTACTTCTAAGAAACCTTTATTATTTAAGTAAGTTCTCATTTCTTGAATGATTTGACTTCTTGTAATGAATGTTTTAGTTGATTCTTCACTTGTAATTAAATCTAAGTAACGTTGACGGTAACGTTGTTCTATATCTTGTAAACCATGATATTTATCAGGTAATGGACGTAAAGATTTTGTTAAAACAGTAAATTCTTTCGCTTTAACAGATAATTCTCCAGTATTAGTTTTAAACATAACACCTTTTACGCCTACGATATCACCTAAATCTGCATGCTTCCATATTTCAAATTGTTCGTCACCTACTTGGTCTTTACGAACATAGATTTGAATTTGACCAGTAATATCTTTAACATGTGCAAATCCAGCTTTACCTTTACCTCTTTTAGTCATTAAACGACCTGCGATAGCAACAGCTGATTCGTCTTCTTTATCATGTAATTCTTCTTTACTGAATTCGTCCCATTCTTGGTGTAATGATTTAGAGTCCCCACTACGGACAAATTTCTTACCGAAAGGATCGATACCTAAATCTCTTAATTCTTGTAATTTCTCTCTACGAACCAACATTTGGTCATTCATTTCTTCTGACATGATTTTCCACTCCTTATTTAAATTACACTTGTTATTTTATTTAAACCACACGTAGATTATTTACTTTCACCATTATACTTTACTACATGTTCATCGTTTGGCAATAGCTCCCAAATATATTTCTTCGATATAGGTTCCACAACATTTGAAGCAATGTCATTCAAAGGTATCATCACAAATGCTCTTTCAGTCATTCTTGGGTGAGGCACTTCTAGTTCTGGTGATTGAATAACAGATTGATCATATATTAAAATATCTATATCAATTGTACGTGGTCCCCATCTTTCAACTCGAACACGATGAAGTTGTTGTTCTATCATCATACAAACTTTTAATAATTCTGATGATTCTAATTCAGTTGAGATCTCAATACACATATTCAAAAAATCCGGTTGATCTGTGTATCCTACTGGTTTCGTTTCATATATTGGAGATTCTTGAACAACGTGAATACCATCAATTTCATTCAGCAATTTAACAGCTTCTTGCAGTTGATGTTGCCTATCTCCCATATTACTTCCTAAACCTAAATATGCAGTATGCATTTATCTCTTCCTCACTATCTCAATACCCACACCTTTATAATGTCCAGGTATCGGTGGATTATTTTTAGTAATCTTAACTTTGGTTTCCAATACTCGATTATAGTGTGAAAATAGCTCTTTTGCAATACGTTCAGCAAGATGCTCGATTAATTTTACTGGTTTACCTTCCATAATTTCTTTGACAACTTCAAATACTTCACCGTAGTGAACAGTCTTTTCTAAGTCATCTGTTTCGCCCGCTTCAGAAAGATCTAAATATAATTCTAAATCTACTAAAAAGATTTGTCCTAATTCGTTTTCGGCTTCAATTGCACCATGATATCCATAAAAAGACATGCCTTCTATTATTATTCTATCCATTTAATCGAATCTCCTTCAGAGCATCTATCGTTTTAGCTACTCTTTTGTTCATTTGTACATTGTGGACTCTCACAGCACGTACACCTTTTTCAATTCCATAAGCTGTTGTTGCTGCTGTACCTTCATCACGTTCATCAACATTACTTTCGCCACCTAATAAGTCATTAATTAATCGCTTACGACTTGTCGCAAGCAACACATTGTATCCTGTAGCGACCAATTCATCCAATCGTGACATGACAATACGCTCTTCTTCTCTAGACTTTGCAAAACCTATACCAGGATCTAGCCAAATATTTTTTTCGGGTATGCCGCAAATTTCTGCTTGGTTTGCTTGTTTCAATAAAGTAAGTAGCAATTCTTCCATTACTGGTACATCTCTCTTACCGTCGCCGTTATGCATTAACACAATTTCTGCATTATATTCTGCAACGACTTTCAATATATTCGGATCATATAAGCCAGCCCACTGGTCGTTAATCATCGTTACGCCTCTTTTTAAAGATTCTTCAGCAACTTTACTTCTGTATGTATCCACTGAAAGTTGTACATCTAAATCACTGAGCCCTTCTACAACTGGAATGACTCTGTCCAATTCCTCTTCTAAACTCACTTCTGTATAACCTGGGCGAGTAGATACACCACCGATATCAATAATATCCGCACCTTCTGAGATCAGTTTCTCAGCGTGTTGTCTTGCTTTATCTACGCTATTATATGAACCACCGTCAGAAAATGAATCTGGCGTAACATTTAATATACCCATAATTTTCGTATTCACCAAGATAGTCTTCCTTCCTTTTTCATAGATAAATTTATTATAACAAATTTAAAAAATCACGCCTAAATGAAATAACTTCAAAAGTTATTTATTATAGACGTGATACTTAATTTATAATCATTTATTTATCAATTAGTCTTCAAAAGCGTAAAGTGGTGTAGATAGGTAACGTTCACCATTACTTGGAAGAACTGTTACTACTGTTTTGCCTGCACCTAGTTCTTTAGCTTTTTTCAATGCAGCTACAATTGCAGCACCAGATGAAATACCACCTAGGATACCTTCTTCTTTAGCAACTTTTCTAGACATTTCCATCGCTTCTTCATTACCTACTTTAATAACATCGTCATAAACATCTGTGTTTAAAGTGTCTGGTACGAAACCTGCACCTAAACCTTGCAATTTATGAGGACCTGGTGAACCACCGCTTAAAATAGGAGAAGCTTCTGGTTCAATAGCAACTACTTGAATATTAGGATATTTTTCTTTAAGAACTTTACCTGCTCCAGATAAAGTACCACCAGTACCTACACCAGCTAAGAAAGCATCGATTTGAAGACCTTCAAATTGTTCAACAAGTTCAGGACCAGTTGTTAATTCATGGACTTTAGGGTTCGCTGGGTTTTCGAATTGTTGTGGTTCAAAATAGCCTTTTTCTTCTTTTAATTCTTTAGCTTTTTTGATAGCACCTTTCATACCTTCTGCACCAGGTGTTAATACTAATTCAGCGCCATAAGCTTTCAATAAAGCACGACGTTCGCTACTCATTGTATCTGGCATTACAAATACAGCTTTATAACCTTTAGCTGCTGCAACCATTGCTAAACCGATACCTGTGTTACCAGATGTTGGTTCAATAATTGTATCTCCTGGTTTGATTTTACCTTCTTTTTCAGCTGCTTCAATCATCGCTAAACCAATTCTATCTTTAACTGAGCTACCTGGGTTTTGATATTCTAATTTTACATAAACGTCTGCTGAACCTTCTTCAACTACTTTGTTTAATTTAACTACAGGTGTGTCTCCAATTAATTCTACAATATTATTTACTCTCTTAGCCATTTACGCTTCACTCCTAAACAGTTTTTATACCCTAGTTTATTTATCGGATATAATGATTATAACAAAACTTCATATAAAGTGAAAGTATTTACTAAATTAAAGTGCATTCTTAAGTTCGATTAATTCTTCTTCGCTATATTGATACTTCGTTCTACAGAAATGACATTCTGCTTCAGCACCATGATCTTCTTTAATCATTGCATCAATTTCTGCTTCCCCAAGACCTTTAATTGCATTTAAGAATTTTTCTCTAGAACAATTACATTTAAATTCAACATCCATATGGTCGATAATTCTAGTATTTTCTTTTCCTAATACTGTTTCAATTATTTCTTCTGGCGTTAATCCTCTATCGATCAATTTAGATACAGGTTCCATTTGATTAATCTTTTCTTCAATTGCTGAAATTGTTTTTTCAGATGCACCAGGCATAAGTTGAATGATGAAACCTCCTGCTGCTTTAATCGTATTATCAGGATTTACTAATACACCTAAACCAACAGCCGAAGGTACTTGTTCACTTGTTACAAAATAATAAGTGAAATCTTCTCCAAGTTCTCCTGAAACAATTGGTGTAGAACCTGTGAAGTAATCTTTCAATCCGATATCTTTAACGACACTTAACATACCATCTGTTCCAACAGCACGTCTAACATCTAATTTACCTTGATCATTTAATGGGAAATGTGTTTGTGGATTTTGAACATATCCTCTTACTTCACCTTTCGCATTAGCATCGACCATAATTTTACCAATTGGTCCTCCGCCATCAATTGTTACCGTTAATTTTTCTTCATTTTTCAGCATTGATCCCATCATAACACCAGCTGTCATTGATCTACCTAATGCTGCTGATGCAGTTGGCCATGTGTAATGGCGTGTTTGTGCTTCTTGTACTGTATTTGTTGTTTGAACAGCAAAAGCCCTCACTTCATCATTGAAAGCTAATCCTCTTACTAAATAATCTTTTGTCATGTTTTATACTCCTTCTTTAAAAAAAGCCCCTCTCAATCAAATTGTTGAAAGGGACTTTTGTGAAATTATTCTTTACGATCTGTCGGTTTATTGTCACCTAGGTCATCGATATTTGGCTCTTGTTCATGAGCTGGTTCGTCTGAATCACTATCTGAATCTGTGTCTTCATTATGTTTTTCATGTGACACTTCTTCTTTTACTTCTTCGTATGATTTACCAACTTCATCATCGTCAATATCTAATGTACCTTCTTGTTGCGTTAAGTCACCTTCATATTTATCTTCATCTGAGTCTTCATTTTGGTTAAGATGAGAATCATCATATTTAACTTCTGGTAACTTACCTTCATGGAATAATGATTGAATTTGTTCAGCTACTAATGTTTCTTCAACTAGAAGTGTCTTAGCAATTAATTCTAATTGTGATTTATGTTCAGTTAGAATTTGTTTACAACGTTCGTATTGTTCTTTAATGATACGTTGTACTTCTGAATCAATTTCATAAGCAATTTGGTCTGAATAATTTGGTTCAGATTGCATATCTTTACCTAAAAATACTTGTCCACTATCCGTACTACCGAATTGTAATGGACCTAATTTTTTACTCATACCATATTCAGTAACCATCTTACGCGCAATGTTTGTTGCACGTTGGAAGTCATTATGAGCACCTGTTGATGCTTCTCCAAAGTTTATTTCTTCAGATACACGACCACCAAGTAAACCTACTATCTTATCTAATAATTCTGGTTCAGTCATAAAGTAACGATCTTCTTTAGGAAGCATCATTGCATATCCACCAGCTTGACCACGTGGAACGATCGTAACTTTATGAACCATTTCTGCTTCATCTAATACACAACCGATAATGGTATGACCTGCTTCGTGATAAGCAACAATATTTTTCTCTTTCTCAGAAATCATTCTTGTTTTCTTAGCTGGACCTGCAATAACTCTATCAGTCGCTTCTTCGATATCTCTCATATCAATTTTCGTTTTGTTAGAACGTGCTGCTACTAATGATGCTTCATTTAACAAGTTCTCTAAGTCTGCACCAGAGAAACCAGGTGTTCTTTGAGAAATTGCTTTTAAGTCAACAGTTTCGTCTAACGGTTTATTACGAGCATGTACTTTAAGTACTGCTTCACGTCCTCTTACATCCGGGCGTCCAACTTGGATTTGTCTATCGAAACGTCCTGGACGTAATAACGCAGGGTCTAGAATATCAGGACGGTTAGTAGCAGCTATCATAATGATACCTTCATTTTCACCGAATCCATCCATTTCTACTAATAATTGGTTTAATGTTTGTTCACGTTCATCGTGACCGCCACCAACACCAGCGCCACGTTGACGACCAACAGCATCAATCTCATCTATAAAGATAATACATGGTGCATTCTTCTTAGCGTTCTCGAATAAGTCACGCACACGACTTGCACCGACACCAACGAACATCTCAACAAAGTCTGAACCACTGATTGAGAAGAATGGTGTACCCGCTTCACCTGCTACAGCTCTAGCAAGTAATGTTTTACCTGTACCTGGAGGACCAACTAGTAAGACACCTTTTGGAATACGCGCACCCATTTTCTTGAATTTACGATTATCTTTAAGGAAATCAACTATTTCAACTAATTCTTGTTTCTCTTCATCGGCACCTGCTACATCAGAGAATCTAACACGTTTCTTCTGATTATCATATAGCTTGGCTTTTGACTTACCAAAGTTCATTACTCGGCCGCCGCCACCGCCGCCGCCTTGCATTTGGCTTAAGAAGAAGATGAATAAAAATGCAATAATTAAAACTGGGATAAGTGTTGTTAATACACTAACAAACACACTTTGTTTTTCTTCTTCTTTAACATTAAATTTCAAATCATCTTGTTTCTCAGCAGTTGCTGTTATTTTTTTCAAGTCATCTTGGTTATTAAATAAAATAGAAGATGTATATGTTTCATCTTTACCTTTTTTCAATTCACCGCTAACCATATAAACATTCTGTTCTGGTTGAATAGTTAACGTTTTTAAATCGCCTTTTTCTAGCTTCGTCATAAACTCATTATATGTAAGCTGTTTTGGTGATTGTCCATTGCCATTAATGAACTGGAATACACCAAATAGGACGATAGCTAAAAGCGCGATCATTAATATATTACGAAAAGCTTTTTGCATTCAATTTGTCCTCCTACTCAATTAATAAAACTAACAAAAATTTTACCATATTTGTAATTTCTTACGCTAGTAATTAAACTTGCTTATACGCATCATTGATATATTTCTGGTTTAAGTGTACCAATGTATGGTAAATTACGATATTTCTCAGCATAATCTAGTCCATATCCTACTACAAATTCATCAGGAATTTTTTCTCCGACATATTTTGCTTCAATGTCTACTTTACGTTTCATTGGTTTATCTAACAATGTTACGATTTCAATAGAGTTAACATTTCTGTATTTCAATAAATCAACGATAGAATTTAAAGTTGTACCTGTTTCTAAAATATCTTCAATTATAATGACATCTCTATTTTCAACAGAAGTACTTAAGTCTTTTAAAATTTTAACTTCTCCAGTTGATTCTGTACCACCGTGATAACTAGAAACATCCATGAAGTCTATTTCTACATGTGTATCAATGTATTTAATTAAATCAGCCATAAACATGATAGAGCCTTTTAAAATACCTACACAGATTGGTGTCTTCCCATTATAATCCTCTGTGATTTGCTTGCCTAATGTTTTGCATCTTTCTTGAATCTGTTCTTCTGATAATACAACAGACTTAATCGAGTCTTTCATTAAAGTCATCTCCAATATAAGTAATAGTTAGTGCGTTTTTAAAGTTAGAATCTATCCAAAAATCACCAATTGCAATAATATCATCACCATCTAAAATAATTGGACAATTGTTTCTTTTATGTATGTCAATCTTGTTGTCAATCATGATTCTATTAACTTTTTTGCGATGTTTATTTCCCCGGTTATAATACTGAACACGATCTCCAGACATTCTCGTTCTTACGAATAAAGGCGATGCTATGTCTTTCGTTTCAATTAACCAATTCCCAAATACATATTGTTCATTACGATTTATAAATTTAGAATTTACATTGAACTCAATATCTTCACATAGTAATAATTTATCATATGCTACAATAAACTGCCAATCATCAGATATAGGAATGACGGATTGTTTTGAAAAATTATTAAATACACGCATCCATTCTTTATATGACTTCTCACTATATCTTCGTTTAACATATTGAGCCATTAATTGATCTAATACTTGAACCTTAACTAAATCGTTCAGCCGATTAAATGCATCTCGATTAACTTCAACTTGATCAGACAGTTTTATTTCTTTAGCAATAAAAGCATCTGCTTCAGCCACAATTAATTCTCTTGCGTCATTCATCCATTGATTTAAATCCAGTAAATGATCTGTTGAAAATTCTTGTCTTTCTTCAATAACAGGCAACAATTGATTTCGTAAATAGTTGCGTGTATATTTGCTATCTTTATTTGAATCATCTTCGTAGTACTTAAAAGCATTTTCTTGTTGGTATTGCTTAATAAATGATTTGGATACATTTAATAATGGTCTGCAAATCATATAATCATTTCTTTTTTGAACTTGTTGAATCCCTAAAGGTGCACGGCCAATTCTCCCAGTAAATAGTCGATAAGCAATGGTCTCTTTTTGGTCATCCATATGGTGTGCCGTTAACAATACATCGCTACTAGTTTGTTTCATCATTTCATCAAACCATTCATATCTCATTTGTCTAGAAATATCTTGTATGCTCTTATTGTGACTAACCGTTTCGCTCAAATCTAATGTCTTGATATATATTTCAATATGGTGTTTTTCGCAAAATCGTTTAATAAATTCTGCTTCTTCTCGCGAGGCTTCTCTTAAACCATGGTTGACATGTAAACAAATCAACTTACGATATGTGTCTTTATAAGTTGTATTTAACATGTGTAAAAGTGACATGCTATCTATCCCTGTCGAAACAGCTAAAGCTAAATCATCATCTTGTTGCCAAGTTACATTTAGCATGATTACACACCTCAATTTTCAAAAATTCATTTGATCTTGTCAAAATAAAAAGAGGCTCAACTAATTAGCCTCTTTTTATTATAATCCATTATCGTCTTGCACCTTTACCGCCACGACGTGATTCAGTTTGTCTCTTAATAGATGTTAACTTATCCTCACTATCTTTTAAAAAGTTTGATAATTTCTTCTCAAAGTCTTCAGGCTTAGCTTCTTTCTTAGGCGCTTGGCGCTTTGGACGTTCTTTAGCTTTTTTAATAGATAAACTAATCTTTCCATCATCAGCTACTGTTAATACTTTAACTTCTACTTCATCGCCTACAGTTAAATGGTCATTCACGTTCTCGACGTAGTTATCAGCAACTTCACTGATATGCACAAGGCCACTTTTCCCTTCAGGTAATTCAACAAATGCACCAAAATTCTTAATACCTGTAACTTTCCCTTTGACTTTATTGCCTACTTCAATTGACATATTATTACTGTATCCTCCTGATATAAATTCACTTTAACCTTATTATATGCTTCTATACAAAATTATACAACGCCATAAACAGATTATTTATCATTTTCCGCGTCTTTTTTATCTTCTGGTAATTTAAAAATAATTTCACCGTCATTGCTTAAAAAGTATTCGCTTCTCGCAAGTTTTTCTATATATTCTTTATCGTTCAGTCGTTTAATTTGTTCTTTAAGTTCTATCTCTTTATCTTGCAATTTTTCATATGTTACAGCTTTTTCTTTACGCTCTTGTACTAATTCATCATTGCGATTTTTTTGTAGAAACAGCATGATGATCATAATAACGATTATTAACAATAATACTCCACCAAATAAGGTAAGTCGCTTGCGTATCACTTGGCGCGTTTTATTGACAGTCTTTTTTTGTTTATTTTGGGACTGTGTATATTCATTATCTAGATTTTTAATTTTTTGCGCCATAGGTGTACCTCCTTATTTATATAGAATCTTGAATTTTTTCTTCTTTGATAACTTCAAACATTGTCTTAGCATTTTCTTTATTAGCATGTTCAGACAACCCTGTCACTTTAACAACAATTATTCTATTACCTAATCTAATTTCCAATTCATCTTCAACACCTACAGTCGTTCCTGCTTTAGCAACTTGACCATTTACTTTAACTCTACCTTGGTCACTCACTTCTTTAGCAAGTGTACGACGCTTAATCAGTCTAGATACTTTTAAATATTTATCTAATCTCAAATTGTTAAACCTCCTTTATTTATAAATTCTTTTAATGATTGTTCACCGTATCCCTCTAATTTGGTTTTATCATACAACTTCAAAAAGTAATCAGCAAATATTTTTTCTAGTTTCTCACGTTCAACTTTGCCTTCTTTTTGTTTTTCATTGTTCCAAATTTTCTTGAGGTCTTTAATATCGTCCGCCTCTTGGTCACCAAACACATGTGGATGTCTACGTATCATCTTAGAAGTTAATGTTTGTATCACTTCTCTTACATCAAAGTAAGCTTCTTTCTTTCCAATCGCAGCATGTAGCATCACTTGTAACAATATGTCTCCAAGTTCTTCTATCATATGATCAATATCATCTTCATCAATTGCTTCAATTAATTCAAATGCTTCTTCAAGCACATAACGTTTCAATGTTTCATGGGTTTGTACTTTATCCCAAGGACAGCCTTCTTCAGACACTAATGTATCGATAGTTTGTTCTAAATATTGAAAATCACCATATAGTTGTTCTTCTTTAGTTATTTTCGGAATGAATAAACTTGTTAAATTTGATAACTCAGCATGATGGTCCATTTCATACAATGGACATGAAATCACATCTGCTTCACCTAGTCTTGCATTAGAAACAAGTTTCACAGGGTGATTATCTGGATATCTTTCCATCAATGTGACTTTAATATCCGATGCAACTAATTGATCATACACTTGTGTAATAATCGTATTCGTTCTTATATTTAATAAAGTTTCAGATAAACACGTTCCGTCTAATAATGTAAATCCGTCATTTGGGTCAATATTAACAGCATTGAACATATCATCTAGAAAGCTTTTCCCACCTAACACGTGAACATCAGAGGATTTTTCTAATAGGAGCTGCGTCGTTGTTTCAGCTACCATTGGATCACCAGGTACCGCATAAATGATATTTTCATGTTCAGCCTTTTCAATCAACGTATCGACAATTTCAGAATATACATTAAGAAAATCATTGTGCTTTTCATAAATATAATCAAAACCTTGCCAATTTAAGTCTTCTAATTCTTTAACGACTGGATGGTCTAGCGTACGCGCATATATTACATCAGCTGATTGTAGTTTACGATAAACGCCCATTGGCAATTCTTCTAAACTATAATTACCTAAGCCAACAACTAAAATTTGTTGTGCCATATGTTAATTACTCCTTTATTATTTTATCCATTAAAGGCAAATGTTTCCATTCATCTTTTATTAATATTTTCATTTTTATTATACCTATTATGACAGCCATTACGCCAACAATACCTGCCAGTAACATAATTAATAGACTGGTCATTCTCGTGTGCGTTGGAATAAGCAATACAACTTGTACAAATACAGACATGATTGCAAGTAAAGTAATCACTTTAATCATAAATAAACCCATACGTTGAAATTGATAAAGTTTCATCACACGTACATGCAAAATCAATGTATATATAGCGAGCGACAAGACTGTCGACAAACTTGCACCAAATATACCAAACTGCAGTACAAACCAGTAATTCCCAATCAATTTCGTTACCATACCAATAATGAGCGCAATAAATAATATATTTCTATTTAATTTCACTTGCAATAACGCTGTATACATGATGATAAATGTCACAAATACTACTGCGAGCATAAAGACGCTCAGTGTACCAATCAATTCATTTGTCTTAAAGAATACAGTATTTAATAACGGCAGTAAGTTCATTAAGCCAAATGCGGCAGCCATACTAAATAACACTGTTATTTTCAACGATGTATTAGCATATTCATTCACGAGTTGATGATTTTTCTTTTGCAGTTGTTCTGTTAACAACGGAATAAGCACAAAACTAAATGTAGTTGTGATGATAAGACCCATCTGAATTAATGAAGCACCTCTATCAAACACGCCTTTTACTTTTATACTTTCATGAAAGCTATATCCATTCTCTTGCAATAAATGTATAAGCGTAAATGAATCTACAATTTGCCATAAGATCAATATCAAATAAGAAATGGCATACAAGATTGTCATCGTCACGATATTTTTAGTGTCTTTCAATTTTATTTCCCAGGAAAACCTCAGTATAGGCTTTCTTTTAAACCAGAAGTAAATTGCAATACAACTTAATCCCAATACAGATCCACTGATTGCGATTGTGCCAGCTTGATAAATCGAAATATTCAAGCCAATAAACAGCAAAATTGCGGTTAAAATCACACCGACTCTAACCACTTGATCAATAACCTGTGAAACGGCAATAAAGTTCATCTGATGTTTCATTTGATAATACCCTCGTGCCATTGAGATAAATACAAGTGGTATTAGCGCTATACTCGCCATACGAATCATAGGTGTTAAGTTTACATCACCCATTAGCCCACTTATCAAATGTGCACTTAAAAATATAGCAATACTTATCAACAAACAAGTCATTTGCAAAAACCAGAACATGCCTACTATTTCTGATTGTTTACGTTGAATCATCCAGCTACTCATGACACTAGGAAGCGCGTTTAAACTTACAACACTCACAATCGCAACGAGCGGATATACTTGTTGGTATGCATATAAACCTTCATCACCTAAAACATTTTGGTAAGGTACTCTATAAATTGCGCTTAAAATTTTAACAATGACCATCGTGCCTGTTAACAACAATACACTATTAAAAATTGGTTTAGATTGTGTCATCGTCTACCAAACTTTCATTGATCACATTAGTTAAAAATTTCAAATCGTCTAACCATTGTTTTGATTTTTGTAATTTAAACACCATTTGATTGTTCGAAACGGCTATTTTTAGTTTTCTACCGAGAGGTTCAGTAACTTTAAACAACACATCACCTTTTAAATGATTTGTCGTATATTCCGAAGCTGTCAATTGTATCACTTTAGCGACTTCTTTAATTTCTGTAATACCGAAATGAATACCATTCAATCTTACTCCCACAACATCTAATAAACGTTGTACCTCAACAGGGTACTCACCAAAACGATCGATCAATTCATCTTGAATATCTTCCAATTGAGTTTGAGTCGTAATCGATCTCAATTTTTTGTACATTTCAATTTTGGCTTGTTCATTCTTAATGTATTCTGCAGGAATATAGGCATCTATCTTAATGTCCACTTCAAGTTGTGGTACTTCTGATTCTGGTTCAATACCTCGTTTCACATTAACCGCTTCTTCTAACATTTGAGAATATAAGTCATAACCTACAGAATCTATGAAGCCATGTTGCTGACTACCTAATAGATTTCCTGCACCACGTATATTCAAATCACGCATGGCAATTTTAAATCCTGAACCTAGTTCTGTAAATTCTTTGATAGCTTGTAGTCTTTGCTCTGCAACTTCAGTTAGTACTTTATTTTGTTCATGTAAGAAATATGCATAACCAATTCGACTTGAACGACCTACTCGTCCACGCAACTGATACAATTGACTCAATCCAAATCTATTAGCATCTTCAATAATCAATGTATTGGCATTCGGAACATCGACACCCGTTTCAATAATCGTCGTTGTCACTAAAATATCATATTCTCCATCCACAAAATTCAACATCGTTTCTTCTAATTCTCGTTCTGTCATTTGTCCATGAGCAACGCCAATTCTCGCATTAGGCATGAGCATAGATAACTGTTCACTCTTTTGATATATAGACTGCACGCGGTTATATAAATAGAATGCTTGTCCACCACGTGAAAGTTCACGTTCTAGTGCTTCTTTAACAAAACTCATATTTTGTTCTAATACATACGTTTGAACAGGGAATCTGTTTTCAGGTGGTGTTTCAATAACAGATAAATCTCTAACACCTAATAAACTCATATGAAGTGTTCTCGGAATTGGTGTAGCTGTTAAAGTAAGAACATCTACATTTGTCTTTAATGCTTTAATTCTTTCTTTATGTTTCACACCAAATCTTTGTTCTTCATCGACGATTAATAAGCCTAAATCTTTATATTCAACATCTTTACTTAGTAATTTATGTGTACCTACAACAATGTCTACAAATCCAGATTTGATACCTGCTTTCGTCTCTTTAACTTGTTTAGGTGTTCTAAATCTACTCATCATTTGAATTTCTACTGGATATTCTTGCATACGTTCTCTGAATGTTTCAAAATGCTGTTGGGCAAGAATCGTTGTTGGTACGAGCACGGCTACTTGCTTACCTTCCAAGACTGCTTTAAATGCAGCTCTTATCGCTACCTCAGTCTTACCATACCCAACATCACCACAAAGCAGTCTATCCATCGGTCTTCTTTTTTCCATATCTGCTTTAATTTCTTCTAAAGAAGTGACTTGGTCAGGCGTAGGTTCATATGGGAAGTCCATTTCAAATGTCATTTGTTCTTCAGTATCTGGCCCGTATTGATAGCCTTCAACTTGTTCTCTCTCTTGATAAAGCTTCAACAGTTCATCCGCAATGTCTTCCACATTTTTTTGAACTTTAGCTTTCGTTTTTTTCCATTCTGTACCGCCAAGTTTATTTACCTTTGGCTCTTTATCATCGGAACCAACAAACTTCTGAACATCATTCATTTGATCAACAGGTACAAATAATTGATCGGTACCTTTATATTGAATTTTAATATAATCTTTATGAATGCCGGATACTTCTAATGTTTCAACACCTAAATATTTACCAACACCATGATGTACGTGTACAACATAGTCCCCCACATTCAATTCTTGATAAGACTTTATTTTTTCAGCATTTGATAACTTTTGTCTTCTTTTAGACTGTTTTCTTTCACGCGCTTTGAAAAGTTCTTTTTCTGTCACGACGACAAGCTTCATATAAGGTAATTCAAATCCTTCTGACAGCGCGCCATCCGTTACGATAGCTTGTCCTCGGTCACCGACTTGTTCTACCCTATCTATAACAGTTGGAATTTTCATGTCGTTTAACATACTTTGAATACGAGACTTTCTCGTTTCAGATTCTGCTAATAATACGACCGTGAATCCTTGTTTCATAAAGCGTTCAAACTCTGATTGCATAATGTCGTATTGTCCATAGAACCTTTGAACAGGTTTACATGAGAATTTCACCATCTCTTCAATTTCAACTGGCATACTTGCAGTAAATAAAGTGAAATAGGCAATTTTATGCTGATGCAACAGTTCAGTAAAAGCATGTTCAGAAATAAAGCGTTGGCCAATAAATCCTTGTCCTGATTCTATTAGCGATTGCGTAAATTCTTCGATTTCGACGTCTAATGAATGTTCAGTTTCTTTAATTCGATTATATTCGTCTACAACAATAAGTGCATCATCCGCAAAATAATCTGTTAAAGTTGTGACTTCATCATACATAAATGAAATCACACGTCTTAAAATTTGATGATCTTTCAATTCATCACTTTGCATCAATATCGTTTGATACGTATCTTTTAAGTCGGGACGCATTTCTATAGCTAATTGTTGTCTTGTCTTTTCGTATGCTTCTTCCATACGTTCTGGAAGTTGGCTAATTTGTTCACTTGTAAAAATATAATCACTAGCCGTTGTAATTTCAACTTGTTCAACATTACCTAAAGAGCGTTGTGTTTCAACGTCAAACAACCTCATACCGTCTACTTCAGTATCAAACAATTCGATACGAACAGGATCTCCAGTTACTGGATAGATATCAATCAACCCACCACGAATTGAAAACTCGCCAACTGCTGATACTAACGATTGCCTCTTATAGCCCATATCAATCAATTGATTAGCCCATTCATCTAAATCAATATCATCACCTATTTGAATCGATTTATAATGTTCATTCCAAATATGCTTCGGTGTTAGTTGTTTTTTTAAACCGTTTATAGGCACGATAAATAAGCCCTTCTTGCCTTGAGCAAGTTGGGTTAGTGTTCTGATACGTTCACTCATTAAATCAGGACTTTGAGTCGAGAACGCCTCTATCATAATATCTTGTACAGGAAACTTAAATACTTCTTCAGGTGGTAATAATTGAAGAATATCCGCTTCTATTTTATCCGCCTGATACAAGTTATTTGTTACGATAACGAGTTGTTTATCGTTTTTAAGATATTGTTCTAATATGAGTAGCGCTTTACTTGACTGATTAAGTCCTGTTATGAGTATGTTCTTTTCTCCAAATATTTGCGTTAATTCTTGAAATCGTTCGTCTGCTTGTATGATTTCATGGATAACGTGTTTCATATAACTTCACCATTATACTGGTTCATCACATTCTGAAAAGTTTCGCCTTTAATTAAAGCTTCACAAGCATCTGCTGCGCGATCGATCACTTTTTCCATTGTAATCATTTCATCATCAGAGAACTTTTGAAGCACATAACTCGGTACACTCATGCCATTTGTAGGACGATCAATTCCGATTCTAATACGGTTAAAACGGTCTGTCCCTAAATGTTGAATTAAAGACTTCATACCGTTATGGCCACCAGCACTTCCTTTCTGACGTAGTCTCAAATGACCTTGAGACTGGTCCATGTCATCATAGAGTACAACTAGATCCTCTATATCTATATTATAATAATCCATTAGTGGTCTTACAGCTTCACCTGATAAATTCATGAAGGTCATAGGCTCAATGAGCATTACTTTCTCACCATTTATAAGACCTATTGTATATGCGCCTTTAAATTTTTGTTTATCTAAATCTAGTTGATGACGATCAAGTAATTTATCAACTACTTCAAAGCCAATATTATGACGTGTTAAGTCATATTTCTTTCCGATATTTCCAAGTCCAACAATACATTTCATGTTGTAACCTCCATATTAATTCTAAGTATATATTATAGCATTTTTGTAATTTATTTCATCTATCTATACTTAAATAAAAAACCCAACACAAATGTGTTGGGTTGAAGATTTAAAAAATATTATTTTTCTTCTTCTGATTCTTCTTTTTCAGCTTCTTCTTCTGCTACTGCATCAGCTTCTTCAGCTGCAGTTTCTTCAGCATCTTCAGCAGGTTCTTCTGTTGGAGGAACTACTGTTACAACTGCTTCTTCTTTATCGTTTTCGATAGTGTATTTACCAGTTGCATCTAAGTCGCCTACTAAGTAGCTATCACCAATAGCTAATTCTGTAATATCAACTTCGATATTTTCAGGAATTGCATCTGGAGTAGTTGTAACTTGTAAGTCGAATAATGGTTGTTGAACTACGCCACCTTCAGAAGCACCAACTGATTCACCTACTAATACTACAGGTACGTCTACAGTTAATTCTTCTTTCATGTTGATAGCTAAGAAGTCAACGTGAGTGATTTGATTTTTAAGAGAATCGTATTGATAATCTGAAACCATAACTTTGATTGTTTTTGAACCAACACCTAATTCGATAACGCCGTTACGTCCAACTTCACGAATTGTTTTGATGAATTCAACTTCATCAACTTTAACAGATGTATTTTTAGCACCGTAACCGTATACGACCGCTGGAATAACACCTGAAGCTCTTAATTTACGTAAACTAGAACGAGTTTGTTTACCTTGACGGATAACTGACTTTAATGAAGTCATTATCTTTTCCACCTTTCATTTATGCGCGATATGCGCTCCTACACTTACCCATCAACAATAATCGCTGCTTGTAAGTGGTTATTTAGTCCATAAAAATGAACCGTTTGTTATTATACACGAATATTATAAATTAATCAAATAGCACACTAACAGATTCTTGTTCATATACTCTAACAATTGCTTGTGCTAATAATTCTGCTACAGACAATTCTTTAACGTTTGCAGGTTTTCTATCTTCTGGTAATTGAATAGAATTTGTAACAACTAATTCTTTAATTTGAGAATTTTCGATACGTTCTTTTGCTGGCCCTGATAATACAGGGTGTGTACAACAAGCATAAACTTCTTTTGCACCTTTTTTAACAAGTGCATCTGCTGCTAATGTAATTGTTCCAGCTGTATCAATAATATCGTCGATAATGATGGCAGTCTTACCATTAATATCTCCAACAATATTCATAACTTCTGCTACGTTCGGTTTCGGACGACGTTTATCAATAATAGCGATAGGTGTTTTTAGACGGTCAGCCATTTTACGCGCTCTTGTTACGCCACCATGGTCAGGTGAAACAACTACTGTTGATTCAGGATCTAAACCTTTTTCTAAGAAGTAATTTGATAAAATTGGTACGCCCATTAAATGATCAATCGGTATGTCAAAGAACCCTTGAATTTGAGGTGCATGTAAATCAAGTGCTATCATTCTGCTTGCGCCAGCTTTTTCAATAATATTTGCCACAAGTTTAGCAGTGATTGGTTCACGGCTTCTAGCTTTACGGTCTTGTCTTGCATAACCATAATAAGGCATTACAATATTAATATTTGCTGCTGATGCACGTTTACAAGCATCAATCATAATTAATAATTCCATCAAGTGTTCATTCACTGGGTTTGATGTTGGTTGAATAATAAACACATCACAACCACGGATACTTTCTTCAATATTAATTTGAACTTCACCATCAGCAAATCTCTTAACTGTAGATTTACCTAATGGGATCCCTACTAAATTGGCAACTTCTTGCGCTAATGGTTGGTTACCTTCAAGCGAAAATATTTTTAATGAAGAGTTCTTATATTCAGTGTTCAACATTTCTGTTCCTCCGATATCATTTTGACTCATGTTTTGACGGCTCCTTTTATTTCGTTTTATAATATCCTTCTTTTGTCGTTTGTCTAGCGCGACCTAGCGCCAAGCTTTCATTTGGTACATCATCTGTAATTGTTGACCCTGCTGCTATGAATGATCCATCTCCAATTTCTACTGGTGCAACTAGATTTGAATTACATCCAATAAACGCATCATCTCCTATAACCGTACGGAATTTATTCACGCCATCATAATTTACAGTGATAGAACCACAACCAATATTTGTTCTTGCACCTACTTCTGCATCTCCGATATAACTTAAGTGTGAAACTTTAGCACCATCTTTCAAGACAGCCTTTTTAGTTTCAACAAAGTTACCAATTTTCGTATCTTTGCCTAGTTCAGAACCTGGTCTTAATTGTGCAAATGGTCCTACTGTAGCGTTTTCGCCTACAACTGAATCTGTAATAACAGATTGTTTAATTGTAGCATCATCTTTAATTGTACTATTTTTGATGTCAGAATTCATTCCTATCGTAACATTTTTTCCTATAATTGTTGTGCCAGAAAGTCTTACGCCTGGTTCTACAACTGTGTCTTCACCAATTACGACTTGTTTCCCGATATAAGTTGTAGCTGGATCAATAATTGTTACGCCATT
This sequence comes from Mammaliicoccus sp. RAM2, assembly GCF_045897195.1. Taxonomy (NCBI): domain Bacteria; kingdom Bacillati; phylum Bacillota; class Bacilli; order Caryophanales; family Staphylococcaceae; genus Mammaliicoccus; species Mammaliicoccus sp. RAM2. The sequence goes on from NZ_JBJNWI010000011.1 coordinate 20,251, forward strand.
TAGCATATGTTGATGATTGATACGTTCTTTCATTTTCTGTTCTGCTTTCGCAAGTTGCACTCTATCGTTCACACCCATAATGCCGTCAACATCGTTCGTAATAAAAGCAGAAACTTTTTCATTTTCTTCTTTTAGGATGCGAATCACATCTGGTAAATAATATTCACCTTGTGCGTTATCATTGTTTACTTTTTCAAGTGTTTCAAATAACTTTTCATTATCGAAAGCAAATATACCAGAACTGATTTCATTAACTTCAGCTTCAGCAGAAGAAGCATCTTTTTGTTCGACAATTCCAGAAACCAAACCATTTTCATCGCGAATAATTCTGCCGTAGCCAAACGGGTTGTCGACTTTTGCAGACAAGACAGTTGCTACTGCACTTTCAGACTCATGAAAATCTAATAAGTTTTTAATCGTTTCGTCACTGATTAATGGTGTGTCTCCACATACAACAATTGTTGTTCCTTTTTCAGTACCTAATATATCTTTAGCAGTCTTTACTGCATGTGCTGTTCCTAATTGTTCTTCTTGATGTACAAACTGAGATGCATGACCGATTGCTTCTTTGACATTTTCAGCACCATGTCCAACAACTGTTACGACTTTATCAACACCTGCATTTTTCACGCTATCTATAACATGTTGAACCATTGCTTCTCCAGCTACTGTATGTAGTACTTTGTAAAGTTTAGATTTCATTCTTGTACCTTTACCAGCAGCTAATACAACTGCATATTTTTGCATTGCAAATACCTCCATTTATACACACTTTAGTCTATTATAATTTAATTGACCGCATAGTATCAAGAAAGACTTCAAGTAAACGTTTCCTTATTAACAAATCCATTATAATGAAACATAAAAAAACAGCAGTTAAAATCACAAGATTTTAACTGCTGTTTACCAATATACGTGAGCTGAGTACTTTAAATATCGTTATTCTTCTTCACTGTCTGATGCTTCATCGCTATCCTCTGAATTTGAGGCTTCTTGAGCTGATTTTGGAATAATGACTTCATCTGTTTCATCATATACTTTCATAACCGCTTCTTGAATTTCTTGTCTCATTTCAGAATTAATGGGATGCGCAATATCTCTAAATTCCCCATCTGGCGTACGCTTACTAGGCATAGCCACAAACAGTCCTGAATTTCCCTCGATTACTCTTAAGTCGTGAATAACAAAAGCGTCATCTAATGTTATAGAAACTAATGCTTTCATTCTTCCATCCGTTTGAATTTTTCTTAATCTCACATCTGTTACCTTCATGATTTGTGTGCCCCCTGTTTTGTCTATTTAAAGTAGCAGCATCATATTAATTGAAGTTAGTTATTTATTTTTGCAATCATTTCGATTTCAACTTTAACATCTTTCGGTAAACGTGCAACTTCTACACAACTTCTAGCAGGCAAATGTTCATTAAAATATTCGCCGTATACGGCATTGATGTCTTGAAAGTCGTTCATATCTTTTATAAAAATTAAAGATTTAACGACACTTTCTAAAGATGTGCCACTTTCTTGAAGTACTACTTTTAAATTTTCTAGTACTTGCTTAGTTTGTTCTTTGACATCTTCAGAAACGACTTCACCTTGTTGATTTAACGGTATTTGACCAGAAGTAAATACTAAATTATCTACTACTACTGCATGGCAATATGGTCCTAAAGCTTCTGGAGCATTTGTTGCGTTAATACTTTTCATGTTGATTACTCTCCTTTTAATTAAATCTTTTTAAACAGTTGCCTTCTTCTACTGAAAATTGCTGATTGTACTCGTCTACGTCAGATAGCCTAACTAAAGATGTATAATCTTCAATCAATCGATGTTTAACTTCTTTTGATTCTACAAGTACTGATACCCCTTTTACTGTAGCTTTAAACTCATTCATCAAATTGATTACACCATTAATAGATCCGCCTGCTCTCATAAAGTCATCAACAATCAATACATTCGAATATTCAGGCAATGTTCTTTTTGATAAAACCATTGTCTCAATCTTTCTAGAAGACCCAGACACATAGTTTATCGATACTGTAGATCCTTCTGTTACTTTATTGTCTTTTCTTATAACTACAACTGGCAAATTAAGCACTTTCGCCACGGCATTTGCTAAAGAAATACCTTTTGTTGCTATTGTAACTACCGCATCAAGTTCTTCATCCATGTACATTGTAGCGATTAACTCTCCTACTTGATTTAATAGTTTAGGATTACCTACTAAATCCGACATAAATAAATAGCCACCTGGCAACAGTCTTTCTTTTTCTTTTAGTAATTCACACAATTTTTCAATCAATTCACGTGCTTCTTCTACGTACATTTTAGGTCGGTAAGTTACACCGCCACTTGCACCGGCAGTCGTTTCTATAATACCAAGTCTCTCAGCAGTAAACGTTTCTTTAATAATTTGTATGTCTTCACTAATAGACGACTTTGCCTGACCAAAATGATTCACAAAATAAGTCAACGGCACTAACTCGTTCGGATGTTTCAATAAATATTGTGTCATATAAACGATTCTTTCACTTCGTTTAAACCTCATTTATAAAACTCCAATCTCTATTCCGTATTTTAAGCTTAATTATACTATAATCGTTCGCATTCCTCAAAGCTATCCGAGCAGTCTCGCGATGTATACATCGTTACAACATCCCATCAAAGCATTATATACTTGCTTAGCTTGTCTTTCTTTTTGAACAAAGCCATATATAGTCGGGCCACTGCCACTCATCAAAGCAGCATCCACACCAGTATTACTCATAGTATTCTTCAATTTCTCAACCTCTGGATATAGTTGCATCGTGACTTTTTCGAGGCTATTACCGAGCGACTGACACATTGAGGCATAATCGTTATTTTCAATTGCCTTAAGACATGCTTGTGTTTGTACTTCATCCTTGTTTTCTAAATCTAACGCACCGTATATTTCTGGCGTTGAAACACCTATATCTGGTTTCGCGATAACGACCCATGCTGAAGGTGGTTTAGGTAAGTGCGTAATTTTCTCACCTCTACCTTGGCATAAAGCTGTTTTTCCATAAATACAAAACGAAATATCAGATCCAATTTCTGAAGCCAGCTGACTTAATGTTTCTAAAGATTCATTAATTCCCCATAATTCATTCAAACCTCTAAAAGTAGCGGCTGCATCACTTGATCCACCAGCTAAACCTGCTGAAATTGGAATGCTTTTTTCTAATGAAATCTTCACACCTTTTTTAATATTGTATCTATCTTGCATCAATTTTGCTGCTTTATATGCTAAATTTCTATGATCACTTGGTACAAAATTATGTTCTACATCAATAATGATTTCACCATCGTCTCTACACTCAAATGTTAATCGGTCATTTAAGTCGATGGTCGTCATAATCATTTCCACTTCATGATACCCATCTTCACGTTTATATAACGTATCTAATGTTAAATTAATTTTTGCTGGTGCAGTTTCATAAATCATATACTTGCCCTCTCTAAAACTTATTATTATGATTTTACCATAAATAAAAGTTAGAAAGTATTAGCTTTATTCTATTTTTTGGCATAATAAAAAACCCTACGCCATATCACAGTCATATCGCGTAGAGTTTTTTATTAAATACTTTTAATTATTGAACGATAAATTCTTCTTTATGTTCATTCATAAAAGTTACTTGGACATTCTCAGTTAATACATCAGTGTATGTATAAGATACACGCTCAAAATTATGTTTCTCTTGATCTAATTCGACCACGAAAACTGATGGATACGTTTCCTTAAGCACGCCACTTCGCTCAATTAACTTCTTACGTCCTCCATTAGCTTTAAGTACAATACGATTTCCTAATTGACATTCCAATATTTTTTTGATGTCTACTAAAGTCTTCGGCATATTGACCCACCTCGCTATAGATAAAATTATACTACGAAAGCGGATTTTTGTCAAATAAAATTTAAATTTTATCAAGTTGATAAAGTAATGTCAATATATTTACACAGATAAATTCGGGTATTTTTTCAAATTGTTACAAAGATGTGCATATTCTTGTATTGTTAGCGTTTCACCACGTCGCTTAGGGTCTATGTTTGAAGCATTTAGCCATTCGCCGATTTCATCTTTATGCAGTTTACCCTCTTTAATTGTATTAATATAATTGTTCAAAATTGTTTTTCGCCTTTGTCCAAAAGCACCTTTTGAAAGCTTGAATAGTAGTTTCTCATCATCTACTTGGACGATTGGTTCAATGCGTTTCGTTAATTTAATAACAATAGAATCAACATTTGGTGGTGGCATAAAGACAGTCTTCGGGACGATTAAAACACGTTCAGTTTCAGTGTAATACTGACAAGCTATTGATAACGAACCATAACTCTTACTACCTACTTCAGCGTTTAAACGTTCTCCTACTTCTTTTTGCATCATGACAACATAGCCATCTATTGGCAAATCATTTTCTAGTAAATTCATCAATATAGGTGTCGTAATGTAATAAGGTAAATTGGCAACCAACATAATTTTATCGCACTCTTTTAAGTGCGTTTCAATTTCTTTTTTGACGTTGGCTTTCAATATATCTTCATTTACAACTGTTACATTGTCATATGGACTTAACGTATCTTCTAATACAGGTATTAACCTTTGATCAATTTCAAAAGCCAATACTTTCTTTGATGCTCTCGCTAATTGTTCAGTAAGTGAACCCATTCCTGGTCCAACTTCAATAACACCTGTATTCTCATCTATATCACTAGCAGAAATAATTTTTTGAATAATATTTGTATCGATTAAAAAGTTCTGACCTAAACTCTTTTTGAATTTAAATCCATATTGATCTAATAACGCTTTTGTACGTTTAGGTGTTGCTATATCTTTATCGTTCATCGTGTCACTCCTCTTTATATCCCAGTGCTTCTTTTACATCTTTCTCAGTATAACCGAAGGCATTTAATTTGTTTAGCAATTGTTTGCCATTTGAATGGCCTATATTTAATTTACTGCATAGTATTTCGCGTTTTCTTCTAGCGTCTGGTCCTATAATTAAACCAAGGTCAATTAAGACTGCTTTATCAATTGTTTCAATGTCCGCTTCTAATGGAGAACTCACATTTGTAAGTGCATCTTTAATTGTTTCAATTGAGGCATGCTCTACGCCTATTTTTCCTCTTTTATTTTTAGCTTTATCTCTTGGTATAAATGCATGTTTCACACTAGGGATATACTGCTTGATTGTATTTCTAATTTTATCACCTGGGAAATCTGGGTCAGTTAATACAATGACACCACGTTTTTCATGCGCTTGTCTTATAACTTCTAGAGTTTCTTTTGATATTGCTGAGCCATTTGTTTCTATCGTATCGCAATCTACTGCTCTTTTAACATTAACTGTATCATCGCGTCCCTCAACAACAACAAATTCATTTATCTTCATATTCATTTCCTTCTTTAAAGATGCCCCAAAACAACCGTTTTGGGGCATCATATTTTATAATTTAAATAATCTTTCAGCATTTTCTGTAGTAGCTTTACATACTTCCTCGTATGAAATTCCACGCAATTCAGCAATTTGTTCTGCAACAAGCTTTACACGTGCAGGTTCGTTTCTTTTCCCTCTATAAGGGTGAGGTGATAAGTATGGTGCATCTGTTTCAACGAGTAACCTATCTAAAGGTAAATGTTGAGCTACTTCTTTTGGTTGTTTCGCATTTTTGAACGTGACAGGTCCACCCAATGAAATATAGAAATTCATTTTGAGTATTTCATCAGCTATTTCGTTTGAGCCACTGAAACTATGCATAATTCCGCCAACTTCACTTGCATTTTCTTCTTTTAAGATATCAACGCAATCTTGAGTTGCTTCTCTATTATGAATAATGATCGGTAGTTGGACACGTTTCGCTAATGCGATTTGCTTTCTAAACACTTCTTTTTGGATATCTTTAGGCGACTTATCCCAGTGGTAATCTAACCCCATCTCACCTATACCGATGATTTTAGGGTGTTTAGACAATTCTTCAATCCATTGTAGGCGTTCTTCCGTACAATCAATTGCATCAACAGGATGCCAACCTATAATGCCATATATAAAATCATACTGGTCTATTAATTTCATCGTTCTTTCAATCGTGTTCGTGTCGAAACCAACAACGAACATTCTATCGATACCTTCTTCCAAAGCTCGATCGATTACTTCTTGTAAATCTTCATCGTATTGATCCGCATTTAAATGGACGTGTGTATCTATTAACATTCGAATCTCCCTTTCATTACTTTACTTAATGATAGATCCGTTTTGTATTGCATTTGGTAAACCTACTAAAGTAAGTGTGCCGTCTTTCTCAGCTGATAAAATCATACCCTCTGATAATTCACCACGTAATTTTACTGGTTTTAAGTTCGTAACGACCGCTACTTTTTTACCTACAATATCTTCAGGTTTATAAAATTCAGCTATACCTGAAACAATTTGTCTCTTTTCGTTACCTAAATCTACTTTTATTTTTAAAAGTTTATCTGATTTTTTCACATAGTCTGCACCTGTAACAGTAGCAGCTTTGATTTCTACTTTATCAAATTGATCAATTGTGATTTCTGGTTTAGATGGCACTACTTCTTCCTCAGCAGTTTCAGCTTCTTCTTCAGAAGGTTCTGCAGTCGTTCCACCTTGCATAGAATCTTTGATGAATGCCACTTCTTGCTCTACATCTAATCTAGGGAAAATAGGCTCAGGTTTTTCGATTACTTTGATATCTTGATCAATAGCGCCATATTGTTCAATACTTTCAAATGTATCAAGTTTACCTTTTTCCAAGTTTAATTGACGGAAAATTTCATATGGTGCATGTGTTAAGAATGGACGTAATAATACTGCTGCAAATCTAATGTTTTCAACTAAGTGAATCATGACATTTTCTAGCATTTCACGTTCATTTTCATCTTTAGCTAATACCCATGGTGTTGTTTCATCAATATATTTGTTTGTACGACTAATCAACTTCCAAACTTCTGCTAAAGCAACTGAGAATTGCATGTTTTCCATTGATGAATAGAATTTATCTTTAGTATCTAAAGCCATTTGTTCCATTTCTTCATCTAATGGATGTAATTTGCCTTTATATTTAGGAAGTACGCCATTAAAGTATTTATTAACCATTGCTATTGTTCGATTCACTAAGTTACCTAAGTCATTAGCTAAATCGTAATTTGTTCTTTCAACGAACGCTTCAGGCGTAAATACACCATCTGCGCCAAATGGTAATTCTCTCATGAGATAGTATCTTGTTGCATCTAAGCCGTATTTATCAATTAAGACGTTCGGATCTACAACATTACCTTTAGATTTACTCATTTTACCGTCTTTCATCAAGATCCAACCGTGAGCAAATTCACGTTTAGGTAAAGGTAAGTCTAAAGCCATCAATAAGATTGGCCAAATAATTGAATGGAATCGAACGATTTCTTTAGCCATTAAATGCACATCTGCTGGCCAATATTTTTTAAATAGCGTATCGTCATCTGATAAATAACCTAACGCAGAAATATAGTTCACAAGTGCGTCAATCCAAACATACACAACGTGTTTAGGATTAGAAGGTACTTTAATACCCCAATCAAAAGTCGTTCTAGAAATCGCTAAATCTTCTAGACCTGGTTTAATAAAGTTATTGATCATTTCATTCTTACGAGAAATAGGTAAAATGAATTCCGGATTTTCATCGAAGAATTTGAGTAAACGATCAGCATAGTTATCTAATTTAAAGAAATAACTTTCTTCTTTCACAAGTTCTACTTCATGACCTGAATCAGGACTCTTACCACCGACGATTTTGCCATCTTCATAAACTGGATCGACAAGTTGTGTTTCAGTATAATATGTTTCATCTGGTATTGAGTACCAACCTTCATACTCACCTAAGTATATGTCACCTTGTGCTAATAACTTTTCGAAGACTTTTTCGACAACTTGTTTATGTCTTTCTTCAGTAGTCCGAATAAAATCATCATTAGAGATGTCTAATTTCTTCCATAAAGATTGGATACTTTTAATAATGCCATCTAAATATTCTATTTCAGATAAGCCCGCTTCTTTAGCTTTTTCTTGTATTTTTTGACCATGTTCATCTGTACCAGTTAAATAATGAACATCATAGCCTTGTAACCGTTTATATCTAGCAATTACATCACCAGCAACCGTAGTATACGCATGACCTATGTGTAAATTCCCGCTCGGATAATAAATCGGTGTCGTAATGTAAAAAGTCTCTTTCGTCATCAGCGTTTCCTCCTAATATCTTATCTATATAATATACCGAAAATTAAGCATTTTTTCAATATTACCTGATTATGGTATAGAGATAACAATTGTTTTATATTTCAAAAATTAAACGTATGCAATATATTGTTATATTGACATTTTCTTGAATTCATATTAGTATACTATTTATATAATTGTCGAATGAATGTCGAATTAGATAATTATGGTTTTATTAAACGGAGGTAAAAAGATGAAATCAACTGGAATCGTGCGTAAAGTAGATGAACTAGGCCGTGTAGTAATTCCAATCGAATTACGACGCATATTAGACATTGCTGAGAAAGATGCTTTAGAAATTTATACAGATGACGATAAAATTATCTTAAAGAAATACTCACCTAACATGACTTGTCAAGTTACTGGAGATGTTTCTGAAGACAATTTTGTTTTAGCTGATGGTAAAATTGTCTTAAGTAAAGAAGGCGCTCAGCAACTAATTAATGAGATTGAGAAAAAATCAAAATAATAAAAGCTGCATATAAAAAAAGGAAATTTAAAGTACATCATTTACTTTAAATTTCCTTTTTTTGTTTATTCGTCAATATGATACGCTTCGTATACATCTCTTTTTTTCATTTTTCTATCTACTGCTACTTGTTTGATAGCATCTTTTGATCTCATTTGATGTTCATTTATATAAATTTCAACATGTTGAACGAGATCTAAGTCTTCCCACCAATTATCCACTTGTGTCGATTCATCGATACCTTCAATCAAGATGACGAACTCACCTTTTTGAGGTATGACCTCATTTGATAACATTTCTTCAATGACCTTTATTTGATTCGTTTCCACTTGTTCGAATTTTTTAGTAAGTTCTCTTCCAATTGCTACTTTTCTTTCAGGATCTATCTCAGCTATTGCTTGTAACGTTTGTTTAATTCTATAGGGTGATTCATAAATCATAGAAGTTGATTCTCTCGTCATCCATTTTTCCAATACATCATGTTTTTCTTTCGCATGTCTAGGTAAAAATCCTAGAAACACAAATTTATATGATGGTAATCCACTTGTCATTAATGCTGTAATAGCAGCATTAGGTCCTGGTATTGTTTCAACACGATAACCAGTATCCCTAACTTGATTCACAAGTTCATAACCAGGATCACTTATACAAGGACAGCCTGCATCAGAAACGAGCGCAATATCTTTTCCCTCTTCTAATAACCTCAATATTTGCTCAGATGACTTATCTTTATTATGTTCATGGTAAGACTTAAGAGGCGTTTGTATCTCATAATGCTGACAAAGCTTACCTGTAACACGTGTATCTTCACAAAAAATATAATCGACTTCTGTTAACATTCTAACCGCACGATAAGTGATATCTTCTAAATTTCCGATTGGGGTTCCTACTAAATATAATATAGACATATTACCCCTCCTTAATAAGCGCTAATTTTTGTTTCCTACTTAACTGTTTTAAAGCATATTCTCGTTTTAAAGCTTCGGATTTATTATCGAATGTCTCATGATATACAAGTTTAACAGGGCGTCTCACTTTAGTATATTTAGCACCTTTACCTTCATTATGGACTTTTAACCTTCTGTCTAAATCTGTTGTATAACCAGTATATAATGTTTGATCCTTACACTCTAATATATATGTATAATGGTTAACCATAATATACAACCTTCATTTCTTTTGAATAATCTCCATTTTCATCATAAATATAAAATGGTTGTTCAACTTTCAATCCTGCTTGACCACCACTTCTACCTTCAACTAAAATCGTAACCGCTTCTTTTTTATTAGGTGTACTATATACCATTCTTAATCTTTTAGGTTCGATTTTATATTGTCGAAATGCGCTTAAGACATCCATCAGTCTCTCCGCTCTATGGACCATTGCAAGTTTACCACCTTGCTTTAACAAATGCTTACTTGCTTTTAAAACATCATCTAATGTGCAATATATTTCATGTCTCGCAATTTTATGTGCTTCCTTTTGATGCTGTATTTGTTGATTTTCTTTAAAGTAAGGTGGGTTTACGGTTACAACATCAAATGTTGAAGGAGGATATGAGGTTGATACATTCTTTAAATCCATTTGATTGATAGATATTTGATCTTCTAATTGATTATGAGATATCGTTCGTTTAGCCATATCCACTAAAGCCTCTTGAATTTCTATCGTTTCAATACTAGCTTGAGATTTGTGAGCCAATAATAAAGGAATAATGCCATTACCAGAACATAAATCCATTACTTTATCTTTATTTCGTACCTTTGTAAAATCCCCTAATAACAATGCATCTGTTGAAAATGAAAACACCTCATCATTTTGAATAATTTCAAATTCTTCTCTTAATAATTGGTCGAGTCTTTCTCCCGAATTCAGCATTTAAACACCTCACTTAAAAAATCAGGCATATAACATGCCTGATTTTCTTATTATCTATTCAATACTTCTAAACAAAATAAACAATCTTGTCCTTGTCTGTGTTTACCAAACAATTCTCCTCGACAAATATGAAAACCTTCATGATATAACATTGCTAAGTTATCTTTACTTTGAAGTGGCTTTAATTTCTTGTTTGGCTTTTTTTGTTGATTGTCTTCACTTGTTTCCATTACACGCTTCAAACTTTCATTCTCCATTTGAAGGGCAACATTGTCTTCGACTAATTCAACTGCCTGGTTTTTCAACTTTTCCATATGTTCATTAATTTGCTTAAGTTCATTCTCTAATGTCATAATCGTTTCAAACAACTCGTCCCTATTCACAATATAATCCTCCCTTATGAATGGACTTCAAGTAATTCATCAAGTTTATAATCAAAGAGTTGTTCGAAACCTTTCACTTTAACTTGCATTGTTATATCTAAAATATTTAATCCAACAACTTTGCCATCACCCTCTGGCGTCACAACAGTTGTACCAATATCAGGCAATTCATTTCTAACCTCTTCATAATAATCATTTTCGTATTTTAAACAACACATTAAACGACCACAAGCACCTGATATTTTAGTTGGATTTAATGATAAGTTTTGATCTTTAGCCATTTTAATTGAAACAGGTTCAAAATCACCTAAAAATGTTGAACAACATAATGAGCGACCACATGGACCAATACCGCCAAGTAATTTCGCTTCGTCTCTCACACCAATTTGTCGTAACTCAATTCGTGTTTTTAATTCATATGCTAAAGATTTTACTAAAGTTCGGAAATCTATTCTATCATCAGCTGTAAAATTAAAGATGACTTTACTTTTATCTAATGTATATTCACAATTAACAAGTCGCATATTAAGCTCGTGAGTTGCTACCAACTCTTTACATAATGCCAAAGCATCGTCTGCATCTTTTAAGTTATCTTGATATTTTTGAATATCAGCTTCTGTTGCATGACGGATAACTTCTTTCAATGGTAAGACAACATCATCTTTACCTACATGGCGATTTGTTAATTTTACTTTACCAAGTTCAATACCACGTTTAGATTCAACGACAACTAAGTCATTTTCTTTGAAACGTTCCCCATTTGGTGAGAAATATTCTTTCTTACCAGCTTTTTGGAATTGAACACCAATTATTTCATACATTTAATCACCTCTTCCCATTTATAACCATTTGTTCTAATACTAACGTTGCATTAACGTTTTGAGCTAATTTACGGTTTGCTTCCGTTATAACTTGTATATAATTCGAAATGTCATTTAAAGATAAATATTGACTGATCTCTTTAATTTCCACTTCTAAATCTGGATATGCCATTATCGTATCTATTTGGATTTTGGCATGTAATAAATCTTGAAAATAAGCATTCAAGCTATTTAAAAATAATTGCTGTAACGGGCGTGTATTAACAACTTTTATGCAATCGATCAAATATATCATTGCCATCTGTGTATCTTTTACCATCAATTCAGCAAGTTTCGTTACAGTTTTTCTAAGCTGTACAAAAAATTGTTCTTCTGTAAGAGCAAGTGCTTCTTCTTTATCAGAAGTAACAAAACTCAATGTATGCGCAATTGCAGAAGAAATACCAGACAGTTTTAATTCTTCTATATAATTTTCTTTAGATGCAGGTTTAAAATGAACAAGTTGGCATCTTGAATGTATAGTTGGCAATATTTGATCTTTCTTTGTTGTCAGTAACAGGGCAATTGTATTTGGAGGTGGTTCTTCCAAAAATTTAAGTATACTATTTTCACCCTGTACTGTTAGTTTATCAAAAGCTTCAATAATGTAAACTTTATATTGACTTTCGATTGGTTTTTGATTCATTTTTCTTAGTAATTCTTCTATTTGTTGTTTCTTTATCGTCGTTTCATCTGATTGAATATATACAAAATCAGGATGATTAAAATTTTGAACTTTAACCACACAACTTTGTTCTGATTCACATAATATTTGTTCAGCAAAATATAAAGCTGTAGATTTCATTTCAAACATATTATCTCCCTCAAATAAATAAGCATGAGATAATTGTTGTGCACTTAATAAATGATCAATCTCTTTGGTTAATTGCATATTTTACGCTCCTTGCAATAAAAAAGCTGCTCAAACGGCAGCTCATCAGTTCTTAAAATTGATGGAATTGTTCAATTGGCATAACGAATACAGTTGCGCCACCTACTTCAACTTCTACAGGGTAAGGTATATAAGAATCCGCACTACCGCCCATTGGTGTGATAGGTGAAACAAGTTGTTCACGATTACCACAAGTTCCATCGATAACACGTAATAATTCATCTACACGTTCATCTTTGACACCGCATAAGAATGTTGTATTTCCAGCTCTTAGAAATCCACCAGTTGTTGCAAGTTTAGTGGCTCTAAAATTCTTTTCTATAAGTGCTTCTGACAAGTTTTGACTATCTTGATCTTGGACAATCGCTATTACCATTTTCATATCTAAACACCTCTTTATTTATTATATCATATTTTAATCTTGTTTCAGATATTTTACTATCGTAGAATATGCATCTTCTACAACCTTTTCTAATGGTTGGGTGGCATCAATTACTTTAATTCTATCTGGATACTCAGCAATTAATTTTTTGTAACCTTCTGTAACTTTGTGATGAAATTCTATTTTTTCATTATCCAAACGATTCGCAATACGTTGATTATCTTTAATTCGATTTAAACCAACTTCAGCAGGTACATCAAAATATAATGTTAAATCAGGATAAAGGTTATCAATCGCAAATTCATTAATTGCCTTAACTTCTTCTACCCCAATTTCACGTGCGTAACCTTGATAACTTAAAGAACTATCAACAAATCGGTCACATAATACCGTTCCACCTTTATTAAGTTGAGGTAAAATTTTCTCCACTAAATGTTGTCTTCTAGCAGCAGCAAAGAGCAGTGCTTCTGTTCGCTCATCCATGTCATCATCACTATCTAACAACAAATTTCTAATCGCTTCACTTATTTTGATACCACCTGGCTCTCTAGTCAGTAAAATATCATAATCTTGATTTAACTTTTCATAAACTCTATGTATAACCGTCGTTTTGCCAGAGCCTTCTGGACCCTCAAACGTAATAAATCGTCCCATTTTATTGTTCATCCTTTACCTTGATTTGCTTGTTTAATATACCTTCCACTCTACCACCTCTATCAATCCATTGTAAAAGAGAATCCACTATTTCTTTACGAATATTTTCTCCTTTTAAAATGACAGGTATACCTGGTGGATAAGGCACAATATCTTCAGCAGCAATGTAGCCATATGATGTATTTAAGTTCATCATTTTTGTTTTTTCAATATCGCTGTATTTATACATTGTACTATCTGTTTGATATGGTAATTTAAATTGTACTTCCTCTTTGAGTTGATGCTCAACATTCAGTTTAATATTTCTAACACGATCAATCATATCTTCAAATGGGAACTTATCTGATTCATGCCATAACGGTAAGACCAATAACACAAATTTATAATCACATAACTCTACATAGATATGCACACCTTCAAATAACTTTTGAATTTCAAACCCACTTAATCCCTTATAAGAAACAATTAATTTAAGAGGGTCCTCTAGACTACCCACTTCAAACCCAACATTCTCCATCGTTTCAATGAATGTTTGTCTCTTGAACTTAAATTTTTGATCATCAAACTGCTTATAAAATTTTTCCGCACTTTCTAAACTAGCCATAATGAGATATGAAGGGCTAGATGTTTGTAACATCTTCAAGTACTGTTGAATATCTGCTTTTATTTCTAAATCCTCTTTCATATATATAACAGAACCCATTGTTAAGGCTGGTAATGTCTTGTGGTAAGACTGCACGACTATATCAGCACCATATGTCATAGATGATTTAGGGAAGTTTGAACTAATATCAAAATGTGCGCCATGCGCTTCATCTACCAATACAGGAATTTTATGTTCTTTTAAAATTTTAATACTTTCTTCAATATCAAATGTTTCACCATAGTAATTAGGATAAGTAAAAATAGCTAATTTAATATTATTCAAATCTAAATCCTTTAATGAAGCACCGTTATACTGGTTTGTCTTAACTGATATTGCCATAGGCATAAACTTAGCATCTTGCCTCGTTAAATTCAAAGCATTAAATACTGATTTATGCGCATTTCTAGGAATTAATACTTCTCCCTCTAAATGTGCCACTGCATAAATTGCTGATAGTATACCAACCGTTGTACCATTAACGAGATACTGCCCATAATAGCCAGGATACCTATTCAATTCAGACATACTCATCTTTATACAAGATTCTGGTTGATGTAAATCATCAAGCCCAGTTATTTCAGTCATATCCATAGCAAGATTTATCTCATCTAAATAACCAATTGTATGATTATGATGTCCTGGAACATGTAGTGAAATGGCATCATGATTATTTAGAGATTTTAATTTTTCATTAATATTCATAAGGCTACCTCTTAATTTTTAGTCTTTATCATTATATCAATGATAAAGACCAACGTCATTCCTGTAATAATTAAAATAAGATATACTTAAAAAAAGGAGTGAGTAAAATGTTTATTAGAAATGCAATTGACACAGATATACAATCTATTTATGAGATTGCTCAACAAGAAGGTTGGAAAACATTCAGTATTGAAAAAATCCAACAATTGCTTATTACTTCTCGTATTATTGTAATAGAAGTAAATAATGAGGTTGTTGGCTATACTAGATTCTTAACAGATGAAACTGTCACATTATATATTACAGAACTCGCCGTTTCAAAGACTCATAGAAAGAAAGGATATGCTAAAGCACTTATAGACTATTTATTAGCACAATATCCTTCTGTTCGAATAGAATTATTATCAGAGAACAATTCGTTTTACGAGAAATTACATTTTAGAAATATTGGAACTGGTTATAGACTACCTTAAAAAAGTACA
>NZ_JBJNWI010000012.1:0-23118 GCF_045897195.1 Mammaliicoccus sp. RAM2
CTTCTGGCTAAACTTGTTCATAACGATGGTCTTGTGAACACTTCTGGCTAAACTTGTTCATAATGGGCGGCTTATAAAACAAAATTCCCCCACATACATCAATCTCTTGAATTTAATCTATTTATTGATATTATCAACTTGAGGTGAGGATTATGCACACTAAAAATAAAAATGAATTAGAATTCACGATTTTCAATATTGATGTTAAAGTTGTTACTTTTTATAAATTTCTATATCAAATTAACGATATCATTCTTGCGATGATATTTATAACGGGTAGTTTTCTATTTTTTAATGAATCGACTACTTTTGCAGGAACTGTTCTATTTGTAATTGGTAGTTTCCAAATGCTCATTCGTCCGTTGATTGCAATTTCAAGGGATATTCATATAAGTAAAATTAGAAAAGAGAACTAGTATTTGCTCTCATCATACAAAAAACCCGTGAAGTTTTCACATTTCACGGGTTTCTTTCTATTTACATCATCATCTGCGGATTAATATCTATCTCTAGTGATAGTTTATCTTTCAAGTATTGCTCGTGATAATAATCATCCAGATATTGTAAGGCTGTTAATAAATCTGGTTCGTTCTTAAATTTAATTAATATCTGGAATCGATGTTTATTATTAATACGTGATAACGGGCTTGGTGATGGTCCTAATACAAAGGATTGTGTAGTAACGTGTTGCAACAATATGCCATGTATATGCTTAGATGCTTTTAATACTTTTTTAATATCTATATGACTGATGGTCAAATTCACAAGATAATAATATGGTGGATACTTACCAATTTGTCTAAATTTCATTTCTTTTTGATAAAAGGACAGATAGTCATTACTTGTGACATCTAAGATAGCGTAATGATCCGGGTTATATGTTTGAATCATGACTTCGCCTTGTTTCTCGTGTCTACCTGCTCTACCTGCCACTTGAGTCAGTAATTGGAATGTCTTTTCACTCGATCTGAAATCTGGCAAGTTTAACATCGTATCTGCATTAAGTACGCCTACTAATGTAATATTTTCAAAGTCCAATCCTTTAGCAATCATTTGTGTTCCTAACAAAATATTTGCTTCTTGGTTTCCGAAAGCTGTTAATAATTTTTCGTGGGCACCTTTTTTCGAAGTTGTATCAACATCCATTCTAATGACTTTAGCGCGGTCGAATGTGTCGTAAATAATTTCTTCGACTTTCTGCGTGCCAACACCCATTTGTCGTATATGTTCACTTTCACAACTTGGACATCTTTGAGGCATAGGTTCACTGTATCCACAATAATGACATTTTAAATCATCATGTGTTTTGTGATATGTAAGCGAGATATCACAATTTGGACATTGTGGTACGTGTCCGCAATCTCTGCATAATACAAATGATGAATGCCCTCTTCTATTTAAGAACAATACAATTTGTTCACCTTTATCAATGCGATCTTGAATGGCTTTTGTCAGGTCATTAGAGAACATCGAACGATTACCTTCTTGAAGTTCTTCCCTCATATCAATTAGTTCAATTTCAGGCATTTTCTGTTGATTCACACGTTCTGGCAATCCTAAATATTGATAAACATTTTTCTCTGCACGTGCAAATGTTTCAAGACTTGGTGTAGCTGATCCTAATACGACTGGGCATTTATGATATTCACTTCTCCATATCGCGATTTCTCTTGCATGATATCTCGGATAATCTTCTTGCTTATACGTTGCTTCATGCTCTTCGTCAATTATAATAAGACCTAATTTTTCAAATGGTGCAAACACACTTGATCTCGCACCGACTGAAACACTTGCTTTACCATCTCTTATTTTTTGCCATTCATCATATTTTTCACCTTTAGATAAACCGGAATGTAATACAGCTACTTCATCACCAAAGCGCGCTTTAAATCGGTTAACCATTTGCGGTGTTAATGCAATTTCAGGCACAAGCATAATCGCCTGTTCACCTTTTTTGAGTACATTCTCAATAGTTTGTAAATATACTTCTGTTTTTCCTGAACCCGTCACACCATGTAAAAGAAACGTCTTCGATTCATTATTACGAACCGCTTCATCAATCTGTGTAAAAGCTTCATGTTGGGCTTCAGTCAACGCTTTATTATGTTCTTTTTCAAAAATACGATGCTCATACGGATCTCTATTCATGATGCCATCGTATTTTTCTAATATTTGATTTTTAACAAGTGTATTGATACTCGATTCTGAGAAGCCTTCTTCTTTTAATGTTCTGAGCATGACATCTTCTCGTCTATGCTCAATTAAATAGTTCATGACATCAAGTTGTTTTTCTTTTTTACTCAATGACATTAAAATCTCATCTAATCGATTTGTAGGTACGATTCTTACGCAAGTTACATATTTTCTTGTGAGTTGTTGACCTACAATTGTATCTTTTATAATCGCATCATTTTCTACAAATTCTTCTAAAATAGAAACAATTTGAAGTTGTTGCGCTTGTTCAAATGTTAAAATACCTTCTTTATTAAAAAGATTTAAATATTGTGCAGGAATTCCTTCTGGTTCAGCAACACAATATACTTTCTGATATTTAGCTTTGACAGCACTCGGTAACATAATTTCTAAAGCAGAGATACGCTTAACTAAATGAAAGTTAGACATCCATTCACTCAATTCAATGAGTTCCGCTGTTAGCTCTGGTTTAAAGTCTTTAACACGAATGATTGATTTTAATTTAGACTGATCAATGTCACTTGTTAATTCTTCACTTATGCCAATGACAAATCCTTGAATTTTACGTGGACCAAAAGGCACTTCAACTCTAACACCGACTTTGACGATATCTACAATATCTTGCGGAATTAAATAATCAAATATTTTGTCGACATTTTTAGCTGGAATATCTACGACTACATTTGCAATCAATCTTCCCACCTACTAGTAATTTCATTTAAAATCTTAATGGCAACTTTTTGTTTAGAAGCTTTAGCAATTGGTACTTTATCACCATTTGCAAAATACATATCTACTTCATTATCTGAAGATCTAAAGCCAATTGCCTCATTCGCGACGTGATTTGCGACGATGACGTCTGCATTTTTCTTTTTCAATTTACCCATCGCATATTCTTCAACATTATCCGTTTCAGCCGCAAATCCAACTAAATATTGCTTATCTTTATGTTCCCCTAAATATTTAAGTATATCTGCCGTTCTTTTAAATGTTAGCTGTAAGTCGCCATCTTTCTTTTTCATTTTATGTTCAGAAGTTTCAACTGGTGTATAGTCAGCGACTGCTGCTGCTTTAATAATCATGTCCATATCATTCATACGCGATTTAACAGCTTGGAACATATCTTCAGCACTTGTTACTTGAACAAACTCTACGCCAACAGGTTGTGTTAAATTCGTTTCTCCACTTACTAACGTAACGTTCGCCCCTAAATCTCTTGCAGCCTCAGCTAATGCATAACCCATTTTTCCACTTGAACGATTTGTAAAATAGCGTACAGCATCTACTTTTTCAACTGTTGGTCCAGCAGTTACAAGTACATTTTTACCTTTTAAAGCAAAAGTTTGTGGTTGTGCTTGTTCTTTAAAATAATCATCAATAATTGTCAAAATGGTAATCGGTTCTTCCATTCTACCTCTTGCAACATAACCACAAGCTAAATAACCTTCCCCAGGCGCAATGAATTTATAACCATAATTTCTTAAACGAGACATATTTTCAACGGTAGAAGGATGTTCAAGCATATGCACATTCATTGCTGGTGCGATAAAAACAGGAGCAGTCGTAGCGAGTAATGTTGAAGTCACCATGTTATCTGCTAAGCCATTTGCTAATTTACTAATTGTATTAGCTGTTGCAGGTGCAACGATGACTGCATCAGCCCAGTCAGCTAACGTAATATGTTGAATTTCACTGACATCTTTTTCGTCAAAAGTATCTGTATAAACGTGATTGCGACTTATAGCTTGAAATGCCAATGGTGTCACAAATTGTTTCGCATGTTCAGTTAACATGACGCGCACTTGATAGCCGCTTTGTGTTAATTTGCTCGTTAAATCTATAGCTTTATAGGCAGCTATTCCCCCAGTTACAGCTAGAAGTATATTCTTCATTTGTGTAGTCCTCCGATTAATTCGATTCTTAAACTTTATACTTATTATACATTCTTTAAAAAAGACTGTCATGAATCTAAATTCCAATATACATATTCAATAAAAAGACCTTTCATGTATGGATTGGTCGTCCAAACATAAAAGGTCTTTCGTTAATTCAAATGATTAGTCTTCTAATTTAGCATATACTTTATGTGCTGCTATTTCTTCTAGTGCTTGACCTACATTTTTTAGTGAACGGTATTCATCTAATAATAAACTGTCAGGGTTTTCTTGTAGTTCACGTGCTCTCTTAGCTGCAGTTGTTACAACTAAATATTTAGAATTGATGCTGTCTTTTAATTCGTTTTGTGGTGGGTATAACATTATTTTTTTGCCTCCAATATCATTTTTCTGTAACGTGCTTCAACGCGTTCTCTTTTTAAGTGTTCAGCTTCTACGATGGCTTGAATACGCTCTTTCGCTAATTCAACTTCATCGTTTACAACAACATAATCGTAAAGGTTCATCATTTCAACTTCTTTACGTGCTTCAAGAATACGGTTCTGTATGATTTCATCTGATTCAGTTCCACGACCGACAAGTCTTTCTTTTAAATGCTCAAGACTCGGTGGTGCTAAGAAAATAAATAATGCTTCAGGAAATTTCTTTCTAACCTGTTTCGCACCTTCTACTTCAATTTCTAAAAATACATCATAACCGTTATCCATCGTATCTCTTACGTATTGTACTGGCGTACCATAGTAATTACCAACATACTCAGCATACTCTATAAATTGGTCATCAGCAATTAAAGCTTCAAATTCTTCTCTTGATTTAAAGAAATAATCTACGCCATCCGTTTCTCCTTCACGCATGTTTCGAGTAGTCATAGAGATAGAATATTTAAAATCCGTACTCGGATCATCAAATATTGATTTACGTACTGTTCCTTTACCAACTCCAGATGGGCCAGAGAGCACTATCAGTAACCCTTTTTCTATGTTCATGTCAAACGACCTTTCCTAATGAATACTTACGATTTATTATCATTTTGTTTTTTTATATCTTACCATATTTCAATTCTATATGGCTAGAGACGTTTAAAGATTAAACAGAATTATACTCATTTAATCCCTTACATGTTACAATAAATTGACTTTTGATAAAGGTGTGAATGCAAATGGCTTTTGATGGCTTATTTACTAGAAAGATCGTTGAAGATATACAATCGCTCGTAACTGGGCGAATTCATAAAATTACTGAACCGAGTAATGACACAATTATATTAACAATTCGAAGTGAACGAAAAAATAAACAATTACTATTGTCAACACATGCAAATTTCAGTCGTTTTCACTTAACTGCTGAAAAATTTGATAATCCTTTCGATCCACCTATGTTTCTTAGAGTACTACGTAAACATTTAGATGGCGGTATTATTCAAAGTATTACACAAATTGGTAATGACAGATTAGTAGAAATCGATGTTCATTCTCGAGATGAAATTGGTGATTTAAGAAAACGAACAATTGTATTAGAAATTATGGGTAGACATAGTAATATCATTTTAATTGATGGAGACCGTAAAATTATCGACGGCTTTAAACATCATACACCTAATACCAATACCGCTCGTACAATTATGCCAGGTTTCAAATATGAATATCCACCTACTGTTAAGAAATTAAATCCATTCGAAGTGGATGATATCAATAAATATATTGATTTTAATTCGGGTAAAATTGACCGACAGCTCCTTCAACAATTTGAAGGTTTTAGTCCACTTATAACGAAAGAAATTACATCTAGACGACCATTTATGAATCAAGAAACATTAGTAGAAGCTTTTAATGAAGTGATGGACGAAGTACAACAATCACCTAAACCTGTTATTTATAGTGATGATTCGACTGGAAAAGAAATTTTCTATTTTATGCCGTTACATTCATATGGGAATGACTATATGTCCTTTAATAGTTTACATGAATGTTTAGATAGATTTTATGAATCACGTGGTGAAAGAGAGCGTGTTAAACAACGTGCATTAGATTTAGTTAAGATTGTTGACCAACATCTTCAAAAAAATCGCCATAAACTAGAGAAATTAATTAATGAGCGAGAAGCGGCTCGTAACAAAGATGAGCAACAATTATTTGGAGAATTAATAACGGCAAATATGTATCAAATTAAACAAGGCGACAAATCGTTAGAAACTATTAATTATTATAACAATGAGCCTATTACGATACCTTTAAATCCAACAAAATCACCTTCAATGAATGCACAATATTATTACAAACAATATAACAGACTTAAGACACGTGAAATAGAATTAGATAAGCAAATCAAATTGACACAATCTAATATCTTATATTTCGAATCATTAGAACAACAACTTGCTCATATTTCTGTTGATGATATTGATGACATTAGAGAAGAATTAGAAGATCAAGGTTTTGTGAAGAAACGTAAAAATAAGAAAAAGAAAAATTCTAACAAAATTACGTTAACGACATTTATTTCTACAGATGGTCAAACGATTTTATTAGGTAAAAATAATAAACAAAACGATTACTTAACGCATCGTGTCGCAAGAAAAAATCAATTATGGTTCCATACGAAAGATATACCAGGTTCACATGTTGTCATACAAGAAGATGAACCAACACAAAAAACAATCGAAGAAGCGGCAATGATTGCTGGGTATTATTCTAAAGCAAGTCAATCAGGTCAAATCCCTGTTGACTACACTGCTATAAAGAATGTCCATAAACCGAGTGGTGCTAAACCAGGATTTGTCACTTACGACAGTCAAACAACACTTTATGTCACGACTGATTATGACGACATTAAAAAATTACTTAAAAAATAACAAAAACTTTCATAACTTGATTGGCCAGAAATCATTTTCAAAGGCTGATAAGTTATGAAAGTTTTTCTATTATATATTGCATTTATGACTGTTGTTCAGGTAAAGCAAGTTGGAAGTTCACGCCAAATTTATCTTGAACCCACGCAAACTCTCTAAATGTTGGTGGTAATTCTGTTTTCGGCATGAGAATCGCGCCTCCAGATTTAAGTTTAGAATATAAATGTTCCATTTCCATTGCTGATTCACACGTTACATATAATGACATTGCAGGATTCATCTCAATTTCAACACCATTTGTTTGATCGATTCCCATAAATATTTGTCCATTTATTTTAAATATAGAATGTTGAACAGTCCCAGGTTCACCAGGTCCTTCTTCACCATACTTAACCATTGTTAAAATTTCACTATCTTTAAAAATAGACGTATAAAAATTAATCGCTTCTTCAGCTTCACCGTTAAACATTAAAAATGTCGTAATTTTTGGTATCATTGAATAAACACTCCATGAACAGATTTTAATCATTTTTTAAATCGTATATTATTTAGTATAATCTTATTAAGCTTTAAAGACAAAGGAGAGATTTTATGTCACTTTCATTATTGTTACCGATCGTTATTATGTTAGCCATCATCATTGTCGGATATATATTTATTAAACTATTTATGGATTAAAATACAACATAAAGAAATGCTTGGAACAACGTCCAAGCATTTCTTTTTTATTATATTTCAATTATTTACTTGCTACTAAATCTATTCCAAATAACCATGGAACCATGAACCATACAAATCCGACGATAATCACACAGCTGATTAAGTTTAACCAAAATCCGGCTGTCGCCATTTCTCGAATGGTTACTTTGTCTGTACCAAATACAATCGCATTTGGTGGAGTACCAACTGGTAACATAAATGCACAGTTTGCAGCCATTGCTGCTGGAATCATTAATGCTAGTGGATGAACATGAATACCAACTGCAATTGTAGCTAAAATTGGTAAGATCATTGTAGCCGTTGCAGTATTAGATGTAATTTCTGTTAAGAATAATACAAACAGCGTAACAATTCCTATAATTAAGATGATATTGACGCCATCTAATCCTGAAATTTGTTTACCCATCCATTTATCTAATCCACTTTCTGTAATGGCAGAAGCTACTGCTAAACCACCACCAAATAGTAATAAAATACCCCACGGTAAATCTTTAGCAATTGACCAATCAAGAATTCTAGCAAATTTGCGTCTTGCTGGAATTAAGAAAAGAATTACTGCTACGAACATTGAAATAGTGCCATCTTTAACTAATTCTGTAAAAGGTAATTGTGTTAATAAAAATTCTCTAGATACCCATAAAAATGCTGCTAAACAGAATAGTGTGAATACAACTTTTTCTTCATAAGTCGTCTTACCTAAAGACTTTAACTCTCTTGTGATAATTTCTCTTCCACCAGGAAGTTCTTTCATATCATGTTTAAATATTACGAAATTTAAATATGCCCAAGTTATTGCGAGTAAGATAATGACTGTAGGTACACCCATAACCATCCATTGACCAAAGCCAATTTCTTCTCCGAAAATCTTTTCGTATTGACCTTTCAAAATAATAAGTGGCGGTGTCCCAATTAAAGTACCCAATCCTCCGATAGTACCTGCATAACCGATACCGAGTACTAAAGATTTTTCAAACTGTGATAAATTGTGATTGTCATTGCCTTCAGCTGTTAATTCATTCGCTTCTTTAATAATTGCCATACCGATTGGAATCATGATCATTACGGCTGCTGTGTTTGAAACAAACATCGACAAAGCACCCGTTGCAATCATAAACCCTAATAAAATTCTACCTGTACTCGTACCAATACTTTTAATAATTACGAGTGCAATTCTTGTATGTAAATTCCATCTTTCCATCGCAATAGCAATAATGAAACCTCCTAAGAATAGGAATACAATATCATCTCCATATGCACTTGAAACGGTCGCGCTATCCATAATTCCGCCTAAAGGAAAAAGGAATAAAGGCATTAAGCTTGTTGCTGGAATAGGAATCGCTTCAGTAATCCACCATACAGCAATCCATAAAGTAGCTGCCATAACGTAGACACCATTTTGACTTAATCCATCTGCTTTAAAAAATAATAACACAACTAAAAATAGTAATGGTCCTAGTATTAATCCGATAAGTTGCGCAGTATTGTAAGCTTTTAATTCAGGATCTGGCTTATTTTGATTTTTCATTGCATCCGCAGAAAAGAATTTTAACATTTCTTTCGTACGTCCACTTTCTTTCCAAAGTTGATTCGTAAACTTATTGTCATGTTTATTCATAATTTTCGCCCCCTTTAAAAGTGTATACGTTTACATTTTAACAAAGGTTTTATGCAATTCATACAATTTTCTGAATATTCATGGTTATATATAAAAAAACTGCTGAAAAATTGAATATCAATTTTTCAGCAGTTTTTTACTTTTCTTCATGTTGATCATCAAAGAATCCTTTTGCTTCTAATTCTTTTTTGATACTTTTGAATATATTTTTGTCGCCTAAATCATATCTTCTCTGTCTATTCACGTTTGTGTTATTTGAATAACCGGTACGTTCGTACATATTTTCGTCTCTTACTTCATAGTGATTAAAGTCAGGTTTCGCATTAGAATCTTTTTTAAGAAAATCATTAATATGTCCCCATTTTTTTATCTGCTCTTGTTCTTCTGCAGCAGATAATTTATGTTGGCTTTCCATAAAGACCCCCCTTATCTTGACTTTATTATAAAGTATCTTTCCAAGCTTTTAAAGTCTTTATATCTTTATTTTCGATATAACCTTCTTTTTCAGCTACTGAAATCAGTTCATCATAATTAGACAAAGTATAGAATGGAACATTGATTTCTTTGAAAGCTTCTTCTGCTTTGTTAATACCATATGTAAAGATTGCAAATACCCCTAATACTTCCGCGCCATCTTCAATTAAAGCTTCCACAGCATTAATTGATGAGCCACCTGTTGAAATTAAATCTTCAATTACAACTACTTTTTTCCCTTTGCTTAAAGCACCTTCGATTTGATTCCCTTTACCATGACCTTTGCTTTTAGATCTCACATAGCTCATCGGTAATTTTAGTTGATCCGCAACAAATGCTGCATGCGGAATACCTGCTGTTGCCGTACCAGAAATAATTTCAACATCTTGAGCATGTTCTTTAATCATTTGAATTAAACCTTGATAAATATTTTCTCTAATTTCAGGATATGCTAATGTCACTCTATTATCACAATAAATCGGTGATTTTATGCCTGAACTCCATGTATATTGATCGTCAGGTGAAAGTGTTACAGCTTTAATTTCTAATAATGATTGTGCAATATTTTGAGTCATATGAATTATCCTTCCCATCTTTGTAATATTTCGTGATATCTTGCTACTGGATCTTCATGTTGCGTAATTGAACGACCTACTACTATATGTGTTGAGCCTAATTTTTTAGCATCTTCTGGCGTTGTCACACGTTGTTGATCATGTGTCTTATCAGATTCTAAACGTATACCTGGTGTCACTTTCAAGAATGTTTCACCGATATGGTCTTGAATTAAAGTAGATTCTAATGGTGAACAAACGACACCATCAAGTCCTGCTTCATGTGCCATTTTCGCATAATGCACGACTGATTCATTGATGGATGATTGAATATTTTGTTCATCTTTCATTTGTTGTTCTGTAGTAGAAGTTAACTGAGTTACAGCAATTAACTTAGCATTAGGATTTGTTTCACGTAAACCTTCAAGTCCAGCAGCCATCATGTTTTTACCACCTGCTGCATGCACATTGATTAAGTCGATATTGAGTTTACCTAATCCTTTTAATGCGCCTTTAACAGTGTTTGGAATGTCATGTAACTTTAAATCTAAAAAGATATCATGACCTCTTTCTTTAATTCGATTGATTGTATCAGGACCATTTTGCAAATAAAGTTCCATACCTACTTTTACAAATAGGGGTTCATTAAATAAATCTAAAAATTGATCAACTTCATCTAGAGTTGCAAAGTCTAATGCAATTATCGGTGTATTCTTCATGTTATTTGACAACTCCTTGTTGGTTATAAGTTCTACCTTTAAGTTCTGTAATATGTTCAACACCTAATTTGTCGAGTAATGTAGGTAATTCATCAATAATATCTTTACATACTGTTGGATTTTCAAAGTTTGCTGTTCCAACTGCTACTGCATCAGCACCAACTGAAATATAATCAATGACATCTTGAGCCGTTCTCACTCCACCCATTGCGATAATTGGAATATCAACGTGTTGACTGACTTCGTATACCATTCTTAATGCAACTGGCTTGATTGCTGGACCACTTAGTCCGCCTATAACATTGCTTATGATTGGTTTTCCGGTCTTCGCATCGATTCTTAATCCTACTAAAGTGTTGATCATCGTTATACCATCTGCGTATTCTGCAATAGCTTTCGCCATTTCTACAATGTTCGTCACATTAGGTGATAACTTTACATACACAGGCACTTCTGAAACAGCTTTTACTTTTCTCGTCAGTTCTTTAGCCACCTCAGGAACAGTACCGAATTGAATCCCACCTTCTTTAACATTTGGACATGAAATATTCAATTCTAGTGCATGAACATTTGATGCTTGTGAGATATGTTTTGCGACGTAAACATATTCTTCTTCAGTAGATCCTGCTACATTAGCAATAATGGGTACATCATATTGTTCAAGGTATTTCAATTCATGTTCCATAATATGGTGAACACCTGGATTTTGAAGGCCAATCGCATTAATCATACCGCTTGCCGTTTCAGCGACACGTGGTGCTTCATTACCGTATCTTGCAAATTGAGTTGCTGCTTTAATCATGATTGCGCCAAGTTCTGATAAATCATAAAACTGACTGAATTCTTTTCCGAAAGCAAAGCATCCACTTGCTGGCATGATTGGATTTTTCAAATTTAATCCTGGTAACGATACATTTAATCGACTCATATGATGACAGCTCCTTTTTCAAATACGGGACCGTCTGTACAAACTTTGACATACCCCGCTTCATTATCAGTATGGCATACACATGCATAACAAGCACCGATGCCACAACCCATACGTTCTTCAAGTGAAATATAACCTTTCACATCACTTAATTGAAGTGTTAAAGCTTTCAACATTGCTTTTGGTCCACAGCTGTAAAAAATATCGAAGGGTGTGTCTAAATTTTCAATAACAGTTGTAACAAATCCTTTAGTACCAAGCGTTCCATCTGCAGTTGCAACATACGTATCACCTAGCGCACTAAATTCGTCTATATAAAATGCATCTTTAGCACTTTGAAAACCTAATACGTGAATTGTCTTTATACCTCTAGCATTGAGCTGTTTAGACAATTCGTACATAGGTGGCACGCCAATACCACCTCCAACTAGTAAGGCAGTATTTTGCGCTTCATCAACTGGGAATCCGTTCCCTAAAGGTGCAATCACATCAATTGGATCACCTTGTTTTAATTGTGAAATCAATTCTGTACCGTGTCCCTCTCTTCTAAAAAGCATTGTAAATGTTTCTTCTTCACGGTTCACTTCACAAATTGAAATTGGTCTTCTCAACATATGTTCAGTTCCTGTACCAGCTTTAATATGAACAAACTGTCCAGGTTTTTTCATATTTTTCGTAAGATTTCCACGTACTTTTAATTCAAAAATAGCATCTGCTATTTGATTATTTGATACAACTGTCATTATCTCGGACATTATAATCCCCCCACTACATTTGTTCAGTTCTAAATGTCATACTTTCCACTACATCTGCTAAAGCATTTGCCGTATCGAGTGATGTTAAACATGGTATACCATTTTCTACTGATTCACGTCTAATTTGGAATCCGTCTCTTTCGTAGACTTTACCTTTTGTCATTGTGTTAACCACAAGTTGTACTTCACCTTTTTGTATTACAGATAGCAAGTCATGTTCGCCGCCTATTTTACCAACCGTATACACTGGGATGTCATGTTCTTTAAAGTATTGTGCCGTACCTTCTGTTGCAAAAATTCTATAACCAATCTCATGAAATCTCTTAGCGATTGTTAATGCTTCAGCTTTATCTTTATCACTTACAGTAAATAATGCTGTACCTTGATCTTGTACTTTTAAACCACTTGCTGTTAAACCTTTATATAATGCTTTTTCTAAAGTACTGTCTTTACCCATTACTTCACCTGTCGATTTCATTTCAGGTCCTAATGTGATATCAACATTTTTAAGTTTATTAAAGCTGAATACTGGTGCTTTAACATATACACCTTCTTTATATGGCGCTAAACCACTTTTATATCCTTGTTCTTTCAAGGTGATGCCTGCAATTGCTTTAGTAGCAATCTTAGCCATTGGAATTTCAGTAATTTTACTTAAGAATGGTACAGTACGACTCGCTCTTGGATTAACTTCCAGTACAAATACTTCTCCTTTAGAAAGCACAAACTGAATATTGATAAGTCCTACTATGTTTAAGCCTTTTGCCAATTTCGTTGTGTAATCGACTAATAAATTAATTTCTTCATCCGTTAACGTTTGAGGTGGATATACGGCAATTGAATCACCTGAATGGACACCCGCTCTTTCAATGTGTTCCATAATACCTGGGATGACAACAGTTTCACCATCTGAAATTGCGTCTACTTCAATTTCTTTACCTGTTAAATAACGGTCAATCAGTACTGGATGCTCTGGGCTTGCTTTAACTGCTTGTTCCATATAATTTCTCAATTCAGGTTCAGCATATACAATTTCCATCGCTCTTCCACCTAGTACATATGAAGGTCTTACAACAACCGGATAACCAATTTCATTTGCGTTATCTATCGCTTCTTGAACTGAAGTCGCTGTTTTACCTAATGGTTGTGGTACATCAATTTTTTGTAATAAAGCTTCAAATTCTTTTCTATCTTCAGCTCTGTTAAGATCTTCAAGCGTCGTACCTAATATTTGAATACCTTTTTGTGCAATTTTATCTGCTAAGTTGATTGCTGTTTGTCCACCAAATTGAACAACTACGCCTTTAGGTTGTTCGTGATTAATGATACTCATCACATCTTCTTCAGTCAGTGGCTCAAAGTATAACTTGTCAGATATCGAGAAGTCTGTTGAAACTGTTTCAGGGTTGTTGTTAATAATAATTGCTTCATAACCCGCTTCTTGAATAGCCCATACAGCATGTACAGTAGCATAATCAAATTCCACACCTTGTCCAATTCTAATTGGACCTGATCCTAATACGATGATTTTTTCTTTTTCAGTGACTATAGATTCATTTTCTTCTTCATAAGTACCGTAGAAATATGGTGTTTCTGATTCGAATTCTGCAGCACATGTATCTACTGTTTTGTAAACTGGGTTAATACCATGTTCTTGTCTTAAATCATATATGTCTCGCTCTGATTGTTCCCATCTATGTGCAATGACTTTATCACTAAAGCCGTATTGTTTTGCCCATAATAATGCGTCTAAATCGCCTTTTTTCTCTTTTAAATCATGTTCAATATCGATGATGTGTTTGAATTTATTCAAGAAGAAATAATCAATTTGTGTTAATTCATGTATTCTTTCAAGTGATGTACCGCGTCTAATGGCTTCACCAATAAAGAATAATCTTTCATCATCTTGTGCTTTAATTCTCTCTTCAATAAAATCTAATTCAAATTCATCGCCATTTGGTAAACCTAAGTGATGCACACCATATTCTAATGAACGAATCGCTTTTAATAATGATTCTTCATACGTTCTACCTATTGCCATGACTTCCCCAGTTGCTTTCATTTGTGTACCGAGATGACGTTCGCCTTTTTCAAATTTATCAAAAGGAAATCTTGGTATTTTAGAAACAACATAGTCAAGTGCTGGTTCAAATGCTGCATAAGATGTGCCAGTTACAGGGTTTAACATTTCATCTAAAGTCATACCGATTGCTATTTTAGCTGCTAGCTTCGCAATTGGATAACCTGTTGCTTTTGAAGCTAATGCTGACGATCTTGATACACGAGGATTAACTTCTATTATGTAGTAATCTAGTGATTTTGGATCAAGTGCTAATTGTACGTTACATCCGCCTTCAATTTTTAAAGCACGAATAATTTTCAGTGATACATCTCTTAACATTTGATATTCAACATCTGATAATGTTTGACTTGGTGCAACTACGATTGAGTCACCTGTATGAATGCCAACTGGATCGATGTTCTCCATGTTACAAACTAC
This sequence comes from Mammaliicoccus sp. RAM2, assembly GCF_045897195.1. NCBI lineage: Bacteria > Bacillati > Bacillota > Bacilli > Caryophanales > Staphylococcaceae > Mammaliicoccus > Mammaliicoccus sp. RAM2. The sequence goes on from NZ_JBJNWI010000012.1 coordinate 15,202, forward strand.
AATGGCATTATCATTTTTATCTCTCATCACTTCGTATTCAATTTCTTTGTAACCTGCGATGGATTTTTCTAGTAAACATTGTGTTACCGGGCTGTATTTCAAACCATTTTGAACAACTTCTCTTAGTTCTTTTTCATCGTGACAAATTCCGCCACCAGTACCACCCATTGTAAAAGCAGGTCGCACAATTAGCGGGTAGCCAATTTCGTTCGCAAAATTTAAAGCACCTTCAATATCGTTCACGATATCACTTTCAGGTACTGGTTCATTTAATTCATTCATAAGTGTACGGAATAAATCTCTATCTTCAGCTTGTTCGATTGAAGATAGTTGTGTACCTAATAAACGTACGTTATTTTCTTCTAATACACCATTTTCGTGTAATTCAATTGCCATGTTCAAACCAGTTTGTCCACCTAAAGTTGGTAACAATGCGTCTGGTTGTTCTTTACGAATAATGCGACTTACAAAGTCTAAAGTTAAAGGTTCAATATATACTGTATCTGCTATTTCAGTGTCCGTCATAATTGTTGCTGGATTAGAGTTTACGAGAATAACACGGTAACCTTCTTCTTTTAGTGCTAAGCATGCTTGAGTGCCTGCATAATCAAATTCTGCAGCTTGACCTATAATGATTGGGCCAGAACCAATTACTAAGATGGATTTTATATCAGTTTGTTTAGGCATTGATTGTACGCTCCTTCGCTTTATGTAATTTGATCATTTCAATAAATTCATCGAATAAATAGTTTGAATCGTGCGGTCCAGGTGATGCTTCTGGATGATATTGTACTGAAAATGCTGGATATTTTTTATGTCTTAATCCTTCAATTGATTTATCATTTAATGCGATATGCGTCACTTCTAAATCAGTTTGTGCAATAGACGCTTCATCAATTGCATAACCATGGTTTTGACTTGTTAAATCTACTTTTCCAGTTTGTAGATTTTGTACTGGATGATTGGCACCTCTATGACCAAATTTCATCTTATAAGACGTTGCACCTTGAGATAATGCAAACAATTGATGTCCTAAACAAATGCCGAAGAATGGTATTTTACCGACTAATTGTTCAATTGTTTGAATGGTTTCTTGTACACTTTCAGGATTCCCTGGTCCATTTGAAACCATTATGCCATCTGGTGAGATATTCAGTATTTCTTCAAATGAAGTTTGGTATGGTACGACTGTTACATCACATCCTCTTCTATTAAGTTCTCTCACGATATTTTCTTTTTTACCGTAATCAATTAATACAACTTTATAGCCATCGCCAGTTGAAATGTATGGTCTAACTGATGAAACTTGTTCAACTTCGTCCGTTCTTAACGATTCAGTATTTAAGCGTTGAACGAGACTTTCTATTTCATCAGCATTATCAGTAAATCCAGCTTTAAGGACACCGAATTTTCTAATTTTACGTGTTAAACTTCTTGTATCAACACCTGAGATACCTGGTATATGATAGAATTTTAACGTTTCATCTAAAGACTTACTTGATCTAAAGTTACTTGGGTAATCACACGCTTCTCTCACGACAACACCATTTAAAGTTGGTGTTAATGATTCAAAGTCATCTCTGTTTATCCCATAGTTACCAATAAGCGGGTAAGTAAATGTAATGATTTGTCCAGTATAAGATGGGTCTGAAATGGTTTCTTGATAACCTGTCATTGCTGTATTAAAAACAATTTCTCCAACTGTTAAATCATCTGAACCTAATGCATAACCTTTATATGTTGTTCCATCTTCTAATACTAAGTATCTTTTATTTTTCATCTTATACTTCCTCCTTGAAGACGATTTCTCCATCACAAATTGTTAAAATTGGATATCCTGAAACGACTTCTCCTATAAATGGTGTGTTAGTACTCTTAGAAGCAAATTCTTCTGCTCGTATCGGTCTTTCTGTTTCCAAGTCTATGATAGTTAAGTCAGCGTAGCTTCCTTCTTCTAATCGACCATAAGGTAAGTTAAATGTTTCACTTGGCTTCGTTGTTAAAAATGCAACAAGTTGTTCTAATGTGAATTTACCTGTTTTCACAAAGTGTGTATATAATAATTGGAATGCTGTTTCACTTCCTACAATTCCGAAAGGTGCATCAATCATTGACACTTCTTTTTCTTCTTTAGCATGTGGTGCATGATCTGTTGCAATGCAATCAATTGTTCCATCTATTAAACCTTCGATTAAAGCATCTCTATCTTCTTTCGCTCTTAAAGGTGGATTCATTTTGTATATCGCATCGTCACCTGGTACGTCATCTTCTGTAAGTAATAAGTGATGTGGTGTAACTTCAGCTGTTACTTTAATACCTGCTTTTTTAGCATCTCTTATGACACGTACACTTTCTTTTGTAGACACGTGACACACATGGTAATGACAATTTGCTGCTTCAGCTAATAACACGTCTCTAGCAATTTGTACCGCTTCGCAAATTGAAGGAATACCTGGAATGCCAAGTTCTTCACTTCGTTTACCTTCATGCATTGCACCACCATAAATTAATGAATTATCTTCGCAGTGTGCTACGATTGCTTTATCAATTTTAGCTGCTTCTTTCATAGCTTCGTACATCATTGAAGCTGTTTGTACACCTACACCATCATCAGTAAATTGGAACATTCCTCTATCTTTTAATGCTTTGAAATCAATATGTTCTTTACCAGCTTGTCTTACTGTAATTGATGCATAAGGTAAAACTCTTACCACTGCATGCTCATCAATGATTTTGTGAAGACGATCTAAATGTTCAACTGAATCTGGGACAGGCTTTGTATTAGGCATTGGACAAACTGTTGTAAATCCACCTCTTGCTGCTGCTTTAGTACCTGTTTCAATTGTTTCTTTATGTTCGCCACCAGGTTCTCTTAAATGTACATGTACATCAACAAATCCTGCTGAAATAAAATGTCCTTTCGCATCAATAACTTCTTGATTCTCAACTTCTATATAATCATCTATTTTTTTAATTTTGCCATCTTCAATTTCAATTTCCTTGTTAACTAATTGACCTTCTAATAAGATTTTTCCATTTTTGATTATAAGTGACATTTTACTTTTTCCTCCTTGTGATTAAGTACAGCATGTATACATGCCATTCTAATGAACACGCCGTTTTCCATTTGTTTAAAAATTCTTGATTTCGAACTTTCTACAAGTGAAGTATCTATTTCAACACCTCGGTTGACTGGTGCTGGATGCATGACGATTGCATTGTCATGAAGTTTGTTATATCTATCTATCGTCAGTCCGTATGCATTGTGATAGTCTTCTTTACTAAACGTTGTACCTGAATCATGTCTTTCATTTTGCACTCTTAACAACATACATACATCTACTTCATCTATCACATCATCAATTTCTACATATGGTACATCTGAAAAATTACATTTCCATTGTTCCGGTGCTGAGAACATCACTTCCGCACCAAGTTTCGTTAAAGCATCTGCATTACTTCTTGCTACTCTTGAATTTTTTATATCACCTGAGATTAAAATTTTTAATCCTTCGAAGTAACCGTATTCCTCATATATTGTCATAATATCTAGAAGACTTTGCGTCGGGTGGTGGCCACTACCATCTCCACCATTTAATACTGGAATATTAAGCCCTTGTAATGTGTCATAATATGCATTTTCGCTATGTCTAATGACTAATGCATCTACACCAATGGATTCTAAAGTTTTGCAAGTATCATATAAAGATTCACCTTTTTGAACAGATGAAGTACTTATTTCAAAAGGAATGACTTCCAAACCTAATTTTCTTTCAGCCATTTCAAAACTACATTTTGTTCGTGTTGAATTTTCAAAGAATAAGTTTGCGACCGTCATGCCTTTACCAAAAGTTTCTGCACCATTTTCTTTAATGTCTTGTGCTTTCGTTATAATTTTCATGATGTCGTCTTTAGTTAAATCAGTCATTGTTAATAAATTTTTCATATGACACGCCTCCTGAGAATTATTTTATTTTCTTTGGCAATATAAGATTGAGCAAGATACCTACTGTTGCTGCTAAAGCCATACCTTCAATGTTTAAATGTATACCAATACCTGTGAAGTCTAAATGTGCTTTACCGATTCCTAATACGAGAATGACAGAAGCAATAATCAAGTTACGGTTGTCACCGAAGTCGATATTGTTCTCCACCAACATTCTCAAACCACTTGAAGCAATGATTCCGAATAATAGTATGGAAACACCACCCATAACTGGTGTTGGTATTGTTGAAATCATCGCTGTGAATTTACCAACAAATCCTAAGATTAGTGCAAGTACTGCTGCACCTCCGATTACCCAAATACTATAAATTCTTGTAATGGCTAGTACACCAATGTTCTCGCCGTATGTCGTACTTGGTGGCCCACCAATAATTGAAGCCATCATCGTTGATACCCCATCACCAATTAATGAGCGGTGTAAACCTGGATCTTTGAAGAAGTTCTTACCGACAATTTTATTGATGACGATTTGATGACCAATATGCTCACTAACCGTTACAAAAACGATTGGCAGCATGATTAAGATCAGTCCCCATTGTAGAGATGGTGTGTAATCATGAAACGGTAAGTAAATATCTGGCATTTGGATCCATTTCGCTTTTGAAATTGGCGCTAAGTCTACAATTCCAAATAATAATGAAGATATATATCCAACAATTATTCCGATAAGTACAGGAATAATTGATAAGAATCCTTTGAAAAATACTGAAACGATAATTGTTGTAATTAATGTGATGAGTGCGACTGTAATGTATATGCCACTATAGCCTTTCATTGCATTTGAATCTGTGTACATCGCCATGTTAACTGCTACCGGTGCTAATCCAAGTCCGATAACCATGATGACAGGTCCTACTACGACTGGTGGTAAAAGATTAAGCAACCAATTCGTGCCAGTAACCTTTATAATCAATCCGATAATGACGTAAAGAACACCACTCATAAATAATGCAACAAGCATTTCACCGAGGTCATGTGTCTTGAGCCCGACAATAATCGGTGTTATGAATGCAAAGCTCGAACCGAGATAAGCTGGTATCTTTCCTTTCGTTATCAGTATATAAAGTAGCGTTCCTAAACCTGATGCAATGAGTGCTGCTGAAACAGGTAAACCTGTTAGAAATGGTACAAGTACCGTAGCTCCGAACATTGCAAATAAATGCTGTGAGCTTAAGAAGAACCATTGTGATGCTTTAGGTTTATCATTAACATCTAGTATGGGTTCTACTGTTCGTTTAAACATTTCTTCATTTTGTGACATTTCCATTCTCCTATTCAAAAAAAAGATCCCTTCACAAGATATGCAAAGGGATCTATGTATACAGTGATACCTATAAAGGTATAGTTATCTCCTGTAACCATATATGCTCCTTTGCCAGTCTCTCGTACTGATTTAAAAGGATTTATTTAATTTAATTTTACTGCTGTTTGTTGGTCGAACTCTTCTAATTCAACGACAACTGATTCATTAGATGATGTTGGAACGTTCTTACCTACATAATCTGCTCTAATCGGAAGTTCTCTATGACCTCTGTCGACTAAAGTTGCTAAACTTATTTTTCGTGGTCTTGCGTGATCTAATATAGCATCTAATGAAGCTCTAACAGTTCTTCCTGTATAAAGGACATCATCGACAATAATGACATGCTTATCATTAATATCTACATCGATATTAAATGATTTTACTTTAATCGTACCTTGCTGATTCTGAACATCGTCACGATAATGTGTAACATCAATTTCTCCAGTTGGTACTTGAACTTGTTCGATGTCTTGGATTTTCTGCTCAATTCTGTTCGCAAGAAATACACCTCTTGTCTTTACGCCTAACAAGACAATATCTTTAGTACCTTTGTTCTTTTCAAGTATTTCATGTGACATTCTTGTTAATGCTCTATTTACAGCAGCAGCATCCATGATTAACCTCTCAGCCATATTCAATCTCCTTCCACAAAAAAATACTCACGTCTTTAGAAGACATGAGTATACACTAGTACCATACAAAGATGGTCTACACGCTCATATTATGTCTTCTCAGCCTCTCTGGACTGTCTGTTAAAGACGCTTTAATTGTTAAAACAATAATATCGTTTTTTTCATATGATGTCAAAGTTTAAATAAAATTAAATAAGTATTATTACACGTTGTACTTATTTTTTATCTTCTCGATTTCTTAATTTCTCTAATAATGTTTCAAAATACTCTGGTAATGGTGCTTCTTTTTCAATATATTCACCAGTAACTGGATGTTCAAATCCTAATAATCCAGCATGTAAAGCTTGTCCACCAATGTTCAATGTCTTCTTCGGTCCATATTTAGGATCACCTACTAAAGGAAAACCAATATGTTTCATATGCACTCTGATTTGATGAGTACGACCAGTTTCTAACTGACATTTAACCAATGTATATTTTTCGAATTTTTCAATTACATTAAAGTGCGTGACAGCTTCTTTACCATCATCAACGATCGCCATTTCTTGACGTTCTTTAGGATTTCTGCCGATTGGTGCTTCAATTGTTCCAAATTCGTGAGGTATATTACCATGTACAAGAGCTGTATATTCTCTAGTCACAGTTTTATCAACTAACTGTTCAACTAATCCTCTATGTGCAATATCATTCTTAGCAATCATTAATAAACCGGATGTATCTTTATCTATACGATGCACAATACCGGGTCTAATTTCACCGTTAATACCAGATAAATCTTTAATCACATACATTAATCCGTTTACTAACGTACCTGTATAATGGCCAGGTGCTGGATGCACAACCATACCTTTAGGTTTATAAACGACCGCTACATCTTTGTCTTCATAATAAACCTCAATACCTAAATCTTCTGCGACAATATCAACTTCTTCTATTACTTTTTCAGTCGCAACAATAACATCATTAAGCTTCGTCTTATAATTTGCTTTAATGACTTTACCATTTACTTCAACTAAACCTAATTTAATCCAATCTTGAATTTGATTTCTTGACCAATCTGGATTCAAATCAGGTAATAATTTATCAATTCTTACACCAATTTCATTTTCTGTCTCTATCTTAAATTCAAATGTATTCAAGCTTTTTCCTCCTTGCCCTCAAATAAAATCACAATTATCAATACAATGACACCTAACGTTAAAGCAGCATCTGCTACATTAAATATCGGGAAATTATAGCTGAAAATATATGTATCAACAAAATCAACAACTTCTCCTCTAAACAAACGATCTATAAAGTTACCAATTGACCCTGCAATTAACAAACTTAGTCCAAGTTGAACATCAGGTCGACCGTATCCTTCATTCTTAAAGAACATAAATAAAATAACAAGCACGACAATTGTTACGATATAAAATAACCACATTTTTCCTTGTAAAATCCCCCAAGCAGCACCTTGGTTTCTATGAGATGTAATATATAAAAAATTACTGATAACCTTTATAGACTCACCCACTTCTAAAGATTTAACAATTAAATATTTAGTAAGTTGATCAAGCGCGATTAATATAATAATAAAAGTACTCCAAATCGGTACATTGTAACCTTTACGCATCTACTTTCCACTCCAATCTTGATTATTTTACCACATAACACGACCTAATTGTTAATATGATCTTTTAAATTACACATCTAATTCAAACACCTCATCACATATATTTTCTTTCATAACCAATTTAAAATTAAACAAAATAGAAAGAGATCAAGCAACAACAATTGCTTAATCTCTTTCATTCATTAAATTACACTTCATACTTACGCGACAATCTATAAATACCAAGAAAAATAAAAGCAGATAAAATGACTAAACCGTTACGTAACCACGTACTATCACTCTCACCCGTCTTAGGTAATTCTTTTTGTTGTTTATCTGATTTATTATCTGCAGCTTTAGCTTTACTGCTAGTTTCCTTAGT
>NZ_JBJNWI010000013.1:0-18027 GCF_045897195.1 Mammaliicoccus sp. RAM2
TATAAAATAATTTGGAGCGGGTGATCGGAATCGAACCGACAACATCAGCTTGGAAGGCTGAGGTTTTACCACTAAACTACACCCGCTTAGCTATATTAAAATTGATGAATGGTGCGGCCGAGAGGATTTGAACCTCCACGGGATTTCTCCCACTAGGCCCTCAACCTAGCGCGTCTGCCATTCCGCCACGACCGCGCATGGTTTGCAGTACTCAATCAATTTGTTATTTAAGTGACTGTTATTAATTATATTACATTAAGTTTACAAAGTCAATAAAAATACTTAACTTTTTAATGTAATTTTACATCGAATAACTTGTCTTATTATTTGTTACGTTTCGTTCAAGCAACATTAACTATAATACGCCGGATCAATTATTTCGTCAATGCTTTTTCATTAAAAATTTATATAAAAAGTACTACACTAGCATATTTTTAGTGTAGTACTTTCCCAATTATTCTTTATGTTATATTTTTTAACTTTCCACCACATGTTCCACATCTATATTTACGTGTATTAACACGTTTAATACGTTTGAATTCTGCCCTACATTGTCCACATTGATATAAATAGTTAGCTCGTTCTTCATAACTTTGAACTGCTTTACAAAATCGTGGTGCCCCTACTTCGTTACTTAATTCTTTAAATGCTTTGTCTTTATGCTGATATCCTTTACCTTCTATATGTAAATGATAATGACAAAGTTCATGTTTAATAATATCTATAAGCGCTTCAACACCAAAATTTTCATATTGTTTCGGATTAATTTCTATATCATGACTATTTAATAGATACCTTCCGCCAGTTGTTCTTAACCTTTTGTTAAATACTGCATTATGTTTAAAAGGCTTATTAAAATATTCCATTGATATATTAGAAACAAGTTCTTGAAGTGCCTTATTGTCCATTAGGGTCTATCATAGTTAATGATACTTTTTGTTTTTCTTGGTTTACATCTAATACCCAAACATCAACTATATCTCCTACACTTACAACATTCATAGGATGCTTAACATATCCTTTAGATAATTTAGAGATATGAACAAGACCATCTTGTTTGACACCTATATCTACAAACGCACCAAAGTCTACAACATTTCGTACTGTACCACTTAAAGCCATATTTGGTTTCAAGTCTTCCATAGAAAGAACATCTGATTTTAAAATTGGTGTTTCAAATTCATCTCTTGGGTCTCTTAAAGGTGCTATTAACGAAGCAATAATATCTTCTAGCGTTGGTATACCTATATTTAATGTTTCACTTGTATCTTGTATATCTAATTTATTCAGTTTTTCTTTTAATACATCAGAACCAATATCTTCTTTTTGTAAACCAACATATTGAATCAGCGCATAAGCCGCTTCATAACTTTCAGGGTGAATAGCTGTTTTATCAAGTGGTTCGCTTCCATCTAGTATTCTTAAAAATCCAATACTTTGTTCAAATGTTTTATTACCTAATCTAGGAACTTTAGCTATTTCTGAATGATGTGTAATAACACCTTTTTCTTCTCTAAATTTAATAATGTTATTTGCAACTGTATTGCTAAGACCAGAAACATAACTTAGTAACGATGGAGATGCTGTATTCACATCAACACCAACTTGGTTAACAGCAGTTTCCACGACGAATTTTAAAGTTTCACTTAGTGCTTTTTGATTTACATCATGTTGATATTGTCCTACACCGATTGATTTAGGATCTATTTTAACAAGTTCACTTAATGGATCTTGTACGCGTCTACCTATAGATACAGCACTTCTTTCTTCAACTTTAAAATCAGGAAATTCTTCTCTAGCAATATCTGAAGCTGAATAAACTGAAGCGCCAGCCTCGTTGACGATAACAAATTGGCAAGGTAAGTTATGCTTTTTAATCATTTCAGCTACAAATTGTTCTGATTCTCTACTTGCTGTTCCGTTACCAATCGCAACTAATTCAATGTTATGTTTCTTTATCATATCTACAAATATCTTTTCCGCTTGATCAGTTTTAGAAACTGGTGGATGAGGAAATATCACGTTTTTATCAACAAATGAGCCATATTCATTAATAACTGCTAACTTACAACCCGTTCTGTAAGCTGGATCTAGTCCTAGAATTTTTTTACCTTTTAATGGTGCTTGTAATAAGAGGTTTTTTAAATTCTCAGAGAAAATCTCAATTGCATGTTCTTCAGCTTTTTGTGTTAATTCACTTCTAATCTCTCTTTCAATAGAAGGTAAGATTAATCTTTTTAAACTATCTTGAATGGCTTCTTTAATAACTTCAATATGTTTATGTACTTTTTCAACAAATTGAGCCGTTAAATAACTTTCTAATGATTCTGTATCTATTTCAAATCCTACTTTTAAAATGCCTTCTGATTCTCCCCGGTTAATTGCTAGAACTCTGTGAGGTACTATTTTCTTAATTGGTTCTTCATATGTATAGTACATTTCAAAGATATTTTTCTCATCTTCAGCTTTCTTTTTCTTCTCAGTAACTAATTTACCTTGTCTTTCAACACTGTTTAAAATGTATTTACGGTATTTAGGTTCATCTGAAATCATTTCAGCTATAATATCTCGCGCACCTTTGATGGCATCTTCATGAGATTCAACTTCTTCAGTAATATATTTTGAAGCTTCTTCTACTAAATCAATATTAGAAGTACCTTCTAGTATCCATTTAGCTAAAGGTTCTAACCCTTTTCGTTTTGCTTCTGTAGCTCTTGTTTTTTTCTTTTTCTTAAATGGTCGATATAAATCTTCTATTCTTTGTAATTTTGTTTGTTTTAAAATGTCATTTTTTAAGTCTTCTGTTAGTAAACCTTGTTCATCAATTAATCTGATGACTTCTTCTTTTCTATTATGCAAGTTAAGTGCATATGTATATTCATTTTCAATTTGTTTAATTTCAACTTCATCAAGTCCACCAGTTAATTCTTTTCTATATCTTGCTATAAAAGGCACGGTATTCTTATCTTCTAGTAATTCTAGTACAGTTTTAATTTGTTTTTCTGTAAAAGGATGATTTTTCTTTATGATTTCTATTAGTTCTTGATTCATAATTGCCTCCTAAAAATGGTTATATTCTATTTTAACATAAATAGAATATAACCATTTTTGATTTTAAAAAGAGACAGAAACATTTCAAATGTTTCTGTCTCTCCTATTATATGAATTATTTCATTGCAGCTTCTTTTAATTTTTTTATTGCTGTTCTTTGAAGTCTTGAAACATGCATTTGACTGAGACCTATTTTTTCTCCGGTCTCTTTTTGACTTAAGCCCGTAATAAAGGTGTATTGAATTATTTCTCTTTCTCTATCCGTTAAAATAGGCAGAATTTTTTCTAATATCATTCTTTTTTCAGTTAAATCATAACCTTCTTCTGATTCTCCCATAATATCTAGCAATGTAACGGTAGATCCGTCTTTATCCGCTTCGATAGAATGGTCAACACTTAAGGCATTATAACTTTGACCCATTTCCATTGCTTCTAGAACATCTTCTTCGGTTACTTCTAGTCTATTTGCAATTTCAATAATTTTAGGTGACCTTCCTAATTCATTAGTCAATTCTTCATTTGCCTTTTTTATTTTAGGGCCAATTTCTTTAATTCGTCTAGGTACATGTACACTCCAAGTTTTATCTCTTAAATATCTCTTTATCTCACCAATTACAGTTGGAACTAAAAATGCTTCAAACTTTCTTTCAAATGAAACATCAAATCTTTTTATAGCACCTAATAAACCAACCATACCAACTTGAACAAGATCTTCATGATGTGCTTGGCCTTTAGAATATTTATACGCTAAAGATTCTACTAATTTTTGATAATGTAATACTAGCTTTTCTTGAGCTTCGCTATTATCATTTTCTTGGTAATCTGCTATCCAAGCATTAATGTCTTCTGGAGAAACTTCATTATAAACTTTGGACTCTTCCGTCATGTGTTTGCACCTGCTCTTTAGATAAATACTTTGTCATACTTATTGTAACACCAGCATCTTTTTGGACACTTACTTCATCCATTAATGATTCAATAAGAAATAGTCCTAATCCACCTTGTCTCAAGAAATTGATATTATCACTTTCTTGGTATGGTCCAAGCACTTTTTTAGCTTCTTCATAATTAAAGCTTTTACCTGAATCTGATACAATGATTTCTATTTTATCTTCAAACACAAGATAACCTATTAATATTTCGCCTTCAACTTTATCACTATATGCGTGTTTTACTGCATTTGTTACCGCTTCTGACACTGCAATTTTTGAATCTTCAATATCTTCATATGAAGCACCAGCTCTATTAAACACGCCAGATAATGTCAATCTGACTAGACCAACATATTCTGGAGCTGCTGGGAATCTCATCTCTATATAATCATAGTTAGATGTCATCACGTTATACCTCCGTTCCTTTGTTGACATGCATTAATTCTTTAAGACCCGTAATATCAAATAATCTCTCAATTCTATCAGATACACCAAGCACATATAGTGATTTATCATGTTCATTGAGTGATTTTAATGTGCCAACAAATAAACCTAAGCCAGTAGAATCCATATAACTTACGTTCTCCAAATTAACATGTATATCATGCGTTCCTTTTTGTCTAATCGGTTGTAATACGTCTTGAAGTTGAGGCGCAGTGTACACATCCAATTCTCCGCCAACTTTAATTTCATAGTAATTTTCATGTTCTGTAGTTTCAATGTTAAGATTCATTCCTTGTTACACCCCTAAATGTATTAGACTTTCATCATTTATTTTTACCCGTTTTTAAAATATTTAATCTTATTTAACACATCTTAAATATTTTTACCTTACAACTATTTAACACGTTTAACAATTAATATCGTTAAATCATCTCTTTTATTTGGATTCTGTAGTTTGACAAGTTCTTCATATAAAATTTGAACGATGTCTTGAGGATGAAGTTGTTTGTACTCATCAATCATACTTAATAAATCTGTCGTTTTGATAAATTCATTTTGTTGATTACGTAATTCCGTGACACCATCAGTAAAGACGATAATCATATCTTGTAATTCTATTTTTATTTCACTTTGTTTATAACGTGTATGTTTATTAACGCCGAGCACAATACCTCGTTCAGACATTTCTTCAAATTCTCCAGTCTGACTTCTATATATGTATCCAGGCTCATGTCCTGCAGAACTATAATAAAGCATGTTATTAATTTCTTCATATAGTCCATAGAACATTGTCACAAACATATTTTGATTAACGTTCTTTTCCACAACTCGATTCAAACGTTTTAAACCGTCACTCGGCAATTGCGAATGGCCGTATGAATCCATGCCAAATTTAATCATACTCATCGCTAATGCTGCCGGTATCCCTTTACCGATTACATCTGCTACTGCAAAACTCATAGTTCCGTCATTATGATCAATTAAATTAAAATAATCTCCACTTACTTTTTGTGCTGGAACAGAAATTGCCCCAATTTGAATACTATCAAATTGAGGGATTTGAGGCTTTAGCATCGTTTGTTGCAAACTAGACGCAACTTCCATTTCTTTATCATGAATTTTAATCTTATTTAATAACTTCTTATAATCACGGTATGTAAAGCCATAACCTATCATGACTTCTAAAAGAACATCAAATGAACGAATGATTTGTTCTTTAGTCAAGTCTTGTTCCTGATCCATAATATTTACATGTAATTGTACTATCTCCTCTGGTGAAACATTATCTTCTATGGCTTCAGTTGAAAATGTTTGGCATGATGATAAAATTTCATCATCATTTGTTTGAACATAATCAAGTAATAATTGAAGATACTGTTGTTTCTTTTGTTCTGACACGAAGTCACCTCGTTTCAAATATACTAAAAAAGCTTTAGGTTAATCCTAAAGCGGAAGACGTTTTAAAGTAATATTGATTCTTTTAAAACTATTTCATTATGTATTACCTAATGTATCAAATTTTTGTTGCAAAGTTAGATTGAGGCTGATGGCAATAGCGATATCAACCTCTTTCATCTTTGCATCAGATAAATATGTTAATTTTTCTTTTAAGCGTTTTTTATCAATTGTTCTGATTTGTTCAAGCAAAATTACGGAATCTCTGTCTAATTTATATTTCGCTGCCTCAATTTCTACGTGAGTGGGAATTTTGGCTTTATTTATCTTACCAGTAATTGCTGCAACAATCACAGTCGGGCTATATCGATTACCTGTATCATTCTGGATAATGACGACTGGTCTTGTTCCCCCTTGTTCAGAACCTGTAACTGGTGAAAGATCTGCGAGATATACATCTCCTCTTCTCATTTATTCACCTTGCTGAGAGGCTAAATGCGATTCATTTGAATCACAAGCTTCGCATTCGCTATAGTATGCTTCAGATGCAAGGGAGAGATTTAAATCGGCCATTGAACGATAGCCTTCTTTCAGTGTTTGTTCTAAACTTTGTGTACGATTTTGCGTTAAAGATGTCATAACAAATACCTCCAGATAAAATAAATGTAAATTTTGTTGATTAAGTTATTAATATCATAACAAATGTAACTCTATTTGACTATGCTATTTTAATAATTCGTTCGTAATTTCAACATTTTCACCATCATGATATATACGTGGTAATCTTTTTTTCAAGTTACAAAGTACTTCATAATTAATGGTATCTTGCGCTTCAGCAACCTTTTCTGCTGATTGTTCTGAATCAACATCATTATCCATGAGAATGACTTTATCACCTCTTTGAACATCATCTGGCACTTTTATCATTGTTTGATCCATACATACTCTACCTATGACAGGACAATTCACACCATTTACTTTCACGAGCGTATCTTGCATCTTTCTTAAATAACCATCTGCATAACCTATTGGCAATGTGGCTACTTTAATACGTTCACCAGCAGTAAATGTAGCACCATAACTCACTGTTTCGCCTGGTTCTAAATACTTTGTTTGAACGACTTCTGTTATTAATTGTGCAGAAGGTTTTAATTTTAAATTAGAAATTTCTTGAATATATTTTGATGGATAATATCCATATAACGAAATACCAAATCTAACAGCTGTGCAAATGGACGCATCATATCTTAAGGCTCCTGCTGAATTTTGAGCATGTATATATTCAGGTGTTTGAGACGACTCTACAAATTCTTCAAATAATTCATATTGCTTTTTAGAGAAATCATTTGGTTCATCTGCAGATGCAAAATGTGTGTACACACCTTCAAATATAAGGCGTTCATGTTGTTGTATTTTATGCACGACATGTTGGTAACTTTCAATATCTTTTAATCCAATTCTACCCATGCCTGTATCAATTTTCACGTGCATCCATAAAGGTTTGTCAGAATCATCATCTATTGATTCTATTGCATCATCTAACCATTGTTCAGATGGAACGGTTAATGCAACTCTATGTTGAACAGCTTTATTAATATCTTTAGTATTAATAACGCCGAGTACTAATATTTTTGCTTTAACACCATGCATTCTTAATTCAATTGCTTCATCTAATGTGGCAACTGCAAAGAAGTCTACACCTTCATTCATTAAGTATGTCGCAATCGGTACACTTCCTAATCCGTACCCATTTGCCTTAACGACTGCCATAATCTTCTTATTTGGATGAAGTCTTCCTACTGCTTGATAATTTTCTAGTATTGCCTTTAAATCGACGTTGATATAAGTTGGCCTATAATATTTTTCGGACAACAGCAAGGCACCTCCTCTTATAATATTTGTATTTTATCATATAGAAATCAATCTTGCTTAATATTTTCTATAATCACAATGGCTTCTGCATAATGTTTCGTGTGTGTAATGGAAGGATGAACACGATAGCCTTCACAAATGATTTCTGGTTTTCCATTTTCATCTGGTAAACAATTAATCGAGTGAAAACCGTACTTTTTACCGATCCCTGTCCCCATAGCTTTACTAAATGCTTCCTTCACAGCAAATCTACCGGAAATGAATTCGATTTTTCTTGATTCTAATTTAATTTTGTTGAAAATATTTAATTCGTCTTTTGTTAAAATTTTATTGACCATTTCTGGTCGTTTCGTATACCAATCTTGTATACGTTCTATTTCGACTAAATCTATGCCGACACCTTGAATCATCGTTAACACCTTCATTTTCACTGATTAAAAATCATTTTTCAATTCTATTTTGTATCGCGTGTTTAATACGGTTTGCCTTATCTTTATTTAAATATTGAATCATACGATTTCCTCCAGCCGTAGACAACGTAATATTAGCCAGGTTAAACTTTCTCATTATGAATCCTTCATATAAATCAACATTTTGAATTCTACCCATAGGTATCGTTGTTTCTCTAATCATAAAAATACCTGATTTAATGTTTATTTCATCGTCATTTATTTCATATCTGAAATTTCGATACATATAATAAGGCTGGATGATTAAACCATATATAGCTATTACTACGATAAGCGCTACTGGAATAAGAAGAAACCATTTTGAAGCTGTCGTCCACCATAGATTAAAAATAACTGCCATAACGATTATTATGATGATAAGTATTGAAATTGTAATGAGCGATCCAATACGTTCAACGACCATTCCTTTTTTATCCATTCTATATCTAGGAAGCATCTATATGACCTCCTTTATCTTTATACCATTTATAAATATTTAACGTATCTTGTTTATTGATAAATCTTAATCCTTTAGACAACATACCATTTCCATATGCTATTTGAATTGAGAAATGTGCAATATCTTTACGTTTAATAATTGGATTTTCATGTAATTCAAAAGTTAAAATCTTATTTCTATTCGCCCAAATTGTTGTATATTCAAACGGTGTTGCATTCAATATGACAATTGAGTCGTCATAAATTTTATATCCAGATTTCAACGTAATAATACTTGCGTAAAATAGCATAACTAAGAATATCACTAATCCTATAATCCAAGTATAAGACCATAAATATATTTGGATAGGAACCACAATTAATAATAAAATAATTGTCGGAATCAACACTCTTCTACGAATACCTTGTTTAGGTAATCCTTTCTTTACTGAATGAAACTGAAACTGTGGAATAATGTCTTCAAGCAATTGATAAGCTTCTTTTTTCTTCATAAATGGCAAGATTGTCACAGTACCTACATCAGTATCTTCTCCATTTTCAAAATGTCCATCTGAAGTAATAATCGCTGATATTTTTGTGTATCCGATCACTTTTCTAAATATAGATTCTTCTTCTTTTAACGCTTGTATTCTTCTGATTGGAACGGTACGCTTTTGAACAGTTAACAGACCATATTTAACCGTTAAAAGTTCCCCATCAAATGTTAATTGATATTTATAATTTTTAATAAATACAATGAGTGATCCAATAATATAACTTAATATGATAAATACAAGCACAATTGAAATGATTACAAATGTTAAATTAACAACTTGATTAATTAGTGGGCTAATATAATCTTCGATATCGATTATTTGTGTTACAAATCCAAGTAATGAGCCAAGTGCCGCAAATACAATTAAAATACCACCACTTGTGAAACTCATTTTCAATAAATCTTTAGTTGATAATCTAAAGAACACGACTTCTTCTTTCTCATTAATAATATCTTGATGTTCAGAATCAGTCGACACAACTTGTTCCTCGTTTAAATCATCTTCGCTTTGCTCTTTATTTTTGATAGCAAATTTTCTTTCTTTTAAATATTTCGAAAGACTATCACTTTGTGACTTCGTAATCGTATCTAATTCAATGCCATCACTCGGTGTTTTAATACTTAAACTCACGCCACCTAACAATTGGTGTACTATATTTTGAGAAGTATCAACAGATTGAATCCTTTCAATATTTAACTCTTTACGATTTTTTGAAAAGACACCCCAAGTCATAATTAATTGGTCATTCTCAATCCAATAACGTGTATTGTAAATCTTAATTGCTTTAAAAATGCTACTTATAAGTGAAAAACCTAAAATAACAATAGGAAATGTAAGTTCCCAAATATTATCTAATCCACGTGTCATAACGATAAACGCAGCTATTATTAATGGAAATATATTTTCTTTTAAACTAGCTAAAAACCCACTAACATAAGATATTGGATGTAATCTTTGCGGATCAAACATCATCAGTCACCTCTTTAACCTTAGTCATGATATTTAATCTCGTTTGGTCAGCTATCTCTCGGTTGACCATTGGCAACACTTCTAAATTACCTGCTGTTACAACAACGACAAAATAAATATTAAACAATCTTGAAATTGGTCCGTGCTTTATCGTTACATATTGAATTCTGTCATAAGGCTGTACAAATCTCTTTTGATAATAAAGCCCACTTTGTACCTCAATATACCTTTCTCCAATTTCAAACGATGTTCTTCTAAGTCTTATGATCGGACTAATAAATCCTATCGCTATAATCAACAGCACAATCGGTGTCACAATATAAATGAGAAATGTCCACCAATCATATTTATACCATAAAAATACAAATACACTGTACAAAATTAAGATAACTATGACATTTACAATATGATTTACATACTCATATTTTATAGACTGTTTTGGCATTTTATGTTCGAGTATTGGTTTATACATATAATCTCCTCTATCGTTCAATTTACGAGTATTATATCATAAAAAAAGTGTGCGTAACCTTAGAGATTACACACACTTCTTGTTTAGTTTCTATTTTGAATGCTCAGCAAATGTTCTACCTGAGAATTGTTTTTTTGAACGTTGTTTGTTTGGTTTATTGTTTTTACCTTTGTTACGGTCAAATTGATTGTTTTTATCATTTCCGCGACGTTTGTTGTTTTTACCATCAAATCTAGTTCTAGATTTACCACGTGAGTTACCACCACGGTTACCTTGTTTGCCTCTATGATTAGATTTTTTAGATAATGGTTTTTCAAATGTTAGTTGAACTTCTGCATCGTTGTTAGAAGTAATTAACTCTTGTAATAATGCAGCAACTAATTTTTGGTCACCATATTCTTTAATTAATGATTCAGCAATTTTTTCAATGCGACCTTCGATTGGACTTTCTACCCAACCTTTAACTTTAGCTTTAACATCTGATTCTTTAGCTTTCATAACTTCACCTGGTGTTGGTGGACGTAAAGCACTCATTTGACGTTTATTAGCTTTTTCTATTTGACGGATATAATCCATTTCAATTGGATTTACAAATGTAACGGCAACACCTTGTTTACCCGCTCTACCTGTACGACCAATACGGTGAGTATAACTTTCAGTATCTTGAGGGATATCAAAGTTATAAACGTGACTTACGCCAGAGATATCTAAACCACGAGCTGCAACATCTGTAGCTACTAAAATATCGATTTGATCATTTTTGAATTTTTTCAATACTTCTAATCGTTTAGCTTGAGTAATATCTCCGTGTAAACCTTCAGCACGGTATCCTTTAGTAATTAACGCACTTGTTAATTCGTCAACACGACGTTTCGTACGACCGAATACAATCGCTAATTCAGGATTTTGAACGTCTAATAAATTCGTAAATGTCTCGAATTTTTCTAATTCTTTAACAATTGTGTAGAATTCATCAATTTGTGGATCTGACAATTCGTTAGACATTGTTTTAACGATTTGTGGACTCTTCATAAATTTTTGAACTAATTCTTGAATAGCTTTAGGCATTGTTGCTGAGAATAGTAATGTTTGACGATTTTCGGATGGAAGTTTAGACATTATAAATCTCATATCATCTATAAAGCCCATGTTCATCATTTCATCTGCTTCATCTAAGATCAATGTAGAAATTGATTCTGTTTTTAATGTTCTTCTATTTAAGTGGTCAATCACACGTCCTGGTGTACCTACTACGATTTGCGGACCTTTTTTAAGTGATTTGATTTGTCTGTCTATTGGCATGCCACCGAATACAGTTACAACACTTACGTTTTGTCCTTTGCTGAAACTACGTAATTGTTCTGCCACTTGGTTTGCTAATTCACGTGTTGGTGCAAGAATCAATGCTTGTACACCTTGTTTATCTGCTACTTTATCAATTAATGGAATACCAAATGCACCAGTTTTTCCTGTTCCAGTTTGTGCTTGTCCTAGCACGTCCGTACCTTTTAATGTATGTGGAATACTTTCGATTTGTATTGGTGTTGGTTCAGTAAATCCCATTTTGTCCAAAGCATTTAAGGTAGCTTCAGAAATACCTAATTCTTTAAATTTTTGCAAAATAATTCTCCTTTTATATAGTTAATTCTTCTCGTCTTTTTTATTCAACTTCTATATACTACCACCCTTTTACCAATAGCGCAATGCGATTAAATCGTCGTTTACATTTAATTTTCATAAACAAAAACACAAAAAAACTGCACTAAAAAGGGATTTAGTACAGTTTTACTTCTTTATTTATTTTTAAATATAAATTTTTCAACTTCATAAAAAACTTTATAATTAACTTTTGATAAACAAATTTCATGCGGTCCTTTATCAATTTCAACTAAACGTGCATGCTTAATTCTCTTCACTAACGTTCTAGATTTTTCAATTGGAACAAGACCATCTATAGTGCCGTGTATGATTAATGTTTTAGCTGATATTTGTTCTGGAATATAAAGTGCACTTTGCTGTAATTTTTTAAAAGCTACAAATGATTTATAGTTTATTTTGACTGTGCGTCTCACCATGAAATCAAGAATTTTCAAATCTGCATATCTCATATTATTGATAAATGTATATGGTGATTTCACCAAGTATTGTATATTGATATTTTCAAAAGCTGGGGCAATTAACACTAATTGATCAGGTTGTTTAATTTTAGCTAACAAACCTGCAATAATGCCACCCATTGAAAATCCTATAACAATGACTTTATCTGATTTCTTCCTTAATGTCTCATATGATTGTTTCGCTCTTTCAAACCACATATCTTCATTTGTATCTTTAATCAATAAATTCAAGCCATGTCCTGGGTATTCCGGTGCTTCAAGTATAAAATCATAGCGACTACTCAAATATTCAATTAATGGTAATAACTCATAACGACCACCTGTATAACCATGTAAAAACAAGATACCTACTTTCATGTAAGTGCGTTAATAATCGTTTCGAGTGACATACCTCTAGAACCTTTAAACAAAGTGATAGAGTCTTCATTTAATTGATTTTTTAAATAGTCTGTGATTTCTTCTTTATCCTCAAAGTGATAAGTTTCAGTTATATATGCTTTCGCAATATTTGATATATGAGCCGCTTCTTCACCATATGTAATTAACGTTTGTATAGCTTTATGTTCTAAATAATAGCCAACTTGCTCATGCATCTCTCGACTCATTTCGCCTAATTCTAATACATCCGCAAGAATAAGTGTCTTATCTGTTTGTTCCATATTATGCAGTGTATCTATTGCTGCTTTCATACTCGTTGGACTTGCATTATATGCATCATTAATGAGTAGACCATATTGTTCTGTTTCAATTCTTTGCATACGCATATCGGTTAATACAAGATCATCTAAGGAGCTTTGAATTATGTCTTCCGTTACACCTAAATGTTTAGCAACTTGTATTGCATATGTTGCATTTTTAACATTGTGTTCACCTAATATATTTAAATGATAAATGAAGTGACTATTATTTAAATGAAAGTTTATACCGTGACTTGATGACTGATTCGTTTTGATGATGACATCATTATCATTCGCTATCCCTACAGATAGTTTGTCATGTTGCAATTTAGATACGAAAGGTTTAAGTAATGGCTCATCTCCATCGTAAATAAATAGTCCATTCTCTTTAAGACCTTCTGTAATTTCAAATTTGGCTTTTGCAATACCTTCTCTAGAACCTAAATCTTGCATATGAGACTCACCAATATTCGTGATAATCGCAACATCAGGTTCTGCTAAATGAGTTAATTCACTAATTTCACCAAATCCACTCATACCCATTTCTAGAATGGATACTTCAGTATCTTCATTTAAGTCTAGTATCGTCAATGGGCAACCAATCTCATTATTATAATTTCCTTGTGTCTTCTTAACTTTAAATGATTTATTCAATACACATTCAACCATATCTTTAGTTGTTGTTTTCCCATTTGAACCGGTAATCGCAACAACTTTAGGGTTTACATATTTTAAATATGCTTTAGCTAAATTTTGTAATGCTGCTAATGTATTATCAACAAAAATAATGGGTCCTTCTGGCGGATTCGGAACATCTTTTTGCCAAAATGATGCACCTGCACCATCATCAAGTGTTTGACGTACAAATTTATGACCATCTACATTTTCACCTTTAAATGGTATAAACAAATTTGATTCAGCAATTTTTCTTGAGTCTATACATGTACCTTGAACAACGACATCAAGATATTCACCTTGAATGTCACAATCAATCCATTCTTTTATTTTACGTAAATTAATATTCATTCTATTTACCCTCAGTCAATTTTATATTTGATATTCTTCTTGTTATCGTATCGTTCAATAGCAAGTTCAATTAACTTAGTTATAAGTTCTGTATAGCTTAAGTTCATGTTCTCCCATAATAATGGATACATGCTGTATTGTGTAAATCCTGGCATTGCATTTGTTTCGTTAATATAAATTGTATTGTCTTCTGTTAAGAAGAAGTCTGCTCTTACTAATCCAGAACAATCTGTTGCTTTAAAAGCTTCAATAGCCATATTTCTTAAAGTTGTTGCTGTTTCTTCATCTACATCAGCAGGTATTTGAAGTTTAACTTTGCCATCTTTATATTTAGATTTATAATCATAAAATTGTACATCTTTAACAACTTCACCTGGTAAAGTTGTTTCTGGATAATCATTACCTAATACAGCTACTTCAATTTCTCTTGCATCAACACCTTGTTCGATAACAAGTTTACGGTCAAATTGAAATGCTTCTTCAATACCAGAAATTAATTCTTCTTTATTCGTACATTTACTAATACCAACACTTGATCCTAAATTTGCTGGTTTAACGAAAACAGGATATTCAAGTTTATTTTGAATAAGCTCCACTATATTACGTTCATATTTCTCGTATTCACTTTTTAAGAAACTTACATATGGTAATTGAGGTAATCCTCTGTGAGCGAATAAATGTTTCATAACTAATTTATCCATTGAACTTGATGCTGCAAGCACACCATTACCAACATAAGGAATATCCAATACTTCAAATAAGCCTTGAATTGTACCGTCTTCTCCGTTAGGGCCGTGTAATAAAGGAAATACTGCACTATATGCGTTTCCATCATTACTCGCTTCTAATAATTTAGATATTGGTGTTAATGTTTCACTTGTTAATTTTAATTGTTCAACATCTTCGACTTTTCCATCAATAGATTGGTCGCTTTTAATCCAATCCCCATCATTTGTAATATAAATGATATCAATTATGTATTTAGATAGATCAACTGCATTGATCACATTTTGAGCCGTTAAAATTGATACATCGTGCTCTGCACTTTTCCCACCATATATAATGCAAATATTTTTTTTAGACATATATAAGCCTCCAAGTAGATTATTAGCCTATATTTTATCATGTTTTTAGCTATTGTTGCACGTATCAACATGACTATTTTAAAAATAACGCTTTTCTGAATAGCAAAATTGTATCACTTTATGTACAATCAAGTTATAATAAAAATTATGAAATTTAGTGTTAATTAAAGGAGTCTTTTAATGGAAACTTCTACTCGTACATTAAATAAATCGTTTCTAGAAAGAATAGATTGGCGATTAATCACGATTATTCTTATCCTATTTGGAACGAGTTGTTTAATAATCAATTCTGCAATGTCTGGCGGACAATATGAAACAAACTTTTTACTTAAACAAGTCTTGTACTATGTGCTTGGTTTTATTTTAGCCATTGCCTTAATGTTCATATCTCCAAAGACACTAAGAAAATATGTTTGGATTATATACATAATTGGAAACTTATCATTAGTTGGACTATTAATTCTACCTGAATCTAGCTTTACACCTATTATTAATGGTGCTAAAAGTTGGTACAGACTGGGACCTATCAGTATCCAACCATCTGAGTTTATGAAAATCATTTTAATTATTGCGCTATCTAATGTTATCTATCAACATAATAGATTTACTTACAATAAATCATTATCAAGAGACTTTAATTTATTACTAAAAATTGGTTTAACTTCTTTAGTACCAATGTTATTAATACTTTTGCAAAATGATTTAGGAACAACACTTGTATTAATTGCGATTATACTTGGTATCGTTGTTGTTTCTGGCGTAACATGGAGAATACTCGCACCAGCATTCATCGCATTATTCGGACTTGGTTCAAGTATCATTTTATTAATGATTTTTAAACCAAGTGTTATTGAGAAAGTTTCAGGTATTAAGACGTATCAATTAGGACGTATTAATTCCTGGCTAGATCCATATGCATACAGCTCAGGCGATGGATACCATTTAACAGAATCTTTAAAAGCAATTGGTTCTGGTCAAATATTTGGTAAAGGCTTAAATAACGGTGAAGTTTATATTCCTGAGAACCATACCGATTTTATATTTTCAATCATTGGTGAAGAATTTGGATTTATCGGAACGATGGCAGTACTAATTATTTTCTTAGCTTTATTCATACACTTAATTAGAATGGCTACTACGACACGTCATCCGTTTAATGTTGTATTTATAATCGGATATTTATCATTCGTACTATTCCACGTTGTACAAAATATCGGTATGACAATTCAACTGCTACCTATCACGGGTATCCCATTACCATTTATAAGTTATGGTGGATCAGCTTTATGGTCATTAATGGCAGGTGTCGGTATATTACTATCCATCTATTACCACGAAAAAGATAAATTCACAGAATCTGGTCAAAAAGCCGACATATAAAAAACCGCATCCTCAAATCGAGGATGCGGTTTTTTAGTTCACCTATTTATTTCAACTTGTTAGTTGCGACATTCGGCAAACTACGCATTATTTCTATTCGTGACTTAGTTTCTGTTATGTTTACGCCTAATGATGATAAAAGTTTGACCACATTCTTTACCTTTGACTTAGGTTGATTCATGGGTACCACCTCTTATTCAATTTAATTACCTTAAGTTCATTCTACTCTAAATTAAGCAGTTTGACTATAGTTCATTCGGCCTATATTGTTATTTTTTTGTTTAATTTGTTATTTTTTTATAATAATTATATGAATGATTTCTTAAACAACTTCATATCCAGCATCGAAAATAGCATTTTCGATATTATCGATACTAGCAGGATCTTCATAAACGACACGTACTTGATTATCATCAGGACTAGCGACTACTTCTTTAACACCGATTAATTGACCAACTGATTCCTCAACTGCTTGTTTGCAATGCCCACAAGACATACCTTCAACATTAATAATTTGTTCTTTCATTTATAACACTCCTATATATTTAAATGATATTTTAATTGATGCCTTTTCATAATCATTATATGCATATGTTTTAGAAGGGTCAAATACAACCTTTTCAATTTTAATTTAAATGTATTATACTAGTTTAAAGATAAAGAAACGGAGGCATTGGTATGAACTACTTCTCATATTTTTCATTTGATTTTTCCATCATAGTATCAGTGCTACTTATTACAGCATTTATTCTGAATGTTGTGTTTGGATTTATTATCATATTCTTAGAACCAAGAGAAGCTGGTGCGATTTGGGCTTGGTTGTTAGTGCTTTTATTTGTTCCAATATTAGGATTTATACTTTACCTACTATTCGGGAGACAAATTCAAAGAAAGAGTATTTTCAACTTAGATGAACAAGATAAAATAGGTCTTGAACACATCATTAATGAGCAAATCAAAGCAATTGATGAAAATAATTTCGAAATTGATAAGCCTGAGATATCTAATTATAAGCATCTTATTCATATGTTGCTTTACAATAACTCAGCCTTCTTAACAACTGACAACAAAGTTGAAATGTTTACAGATGGACATGATAAATTCGATGCACTTATTGAAGATATTAGAAAAGCCGAGTCATATATCCATATTCAATATTATAT
>NZ_JBJNWI010000014.1:0-3293 GCF_045897195.1 Mammaliicoccus sp. RAM2
AATTTGCGATTAAACTTGCTAGAACTGAATAAAGAAAAATAGTTATATTCATGTAATCCCTCCATTTTTTATTATTCACTAGGTGGCGCTTGCGACACTCATAGATTTTTAAAAATGGAATATATAAAATTCAGGAGACTTTTATGCCGAGAAAACTTTTTGAAAAAGAAAAGAACCCTAAAATAAACTTAAAGCGCAAGCGTTCGGATAGCGTAAGCTATTAAACCGAACGATTGACACGCTTTGGGTTTTTAGGGTTCAAAGTTTCTATTCAAAAAGGAAATTGGAATAAATTCAAGTTCTATTTGTTTTATTTTCAGTTTGAATGTTTTCTTGATTTTTATTTTTTAATTCATTTACTTCTTTTTCTATTTGTTTAATTTTAGAAAAATGATTTGTGATTAATTTTATAATATAAATAATTAAGATAACTAATAGAACATTAAGTATAGTGATTATAGTAGTTCCGGTTGAAAATGTTCCTAATATTAAGTTAAGCATACTTTACCTCCAAAATAATTTTTAAAATGAATATTATAAATATTATACATTTTAATGGAAAAAATTGATAATATTGATTTGTAAAAAAAATATAGGAGGAAGAACATGAAAAAAATATTATTTTCAATAATTGTTTTAGCTTTAATAATTACTATTATTTTACCTCATGATTCAGAAGTTAAGGCAGTAGAAAGCAAGGATATTCAACAAGATTACATAAAAACTATGACTTTAGTAAAACAAGAAATTGAAAAAGGGAATGTAAATAGTCCAGAAGAAGTGGAAGTTTATCAAGAATTTATGAAAAAGTATTCTGAGAAAGATATTAATAATTTAATAGAAAAAAATTTAGAGGCGAATTTAAACGAAGCTAATCAGATAGCTTCTAGTCAAGAATTAGGTAAAAATGATAAAACTGTTAATCAATTAAGTGATGGTTCGCTTGTAGTAGCTGAAAGTAGCGATAGTGAAGATATAAGTGAAAATACTGGAGGGATATCACTTCGTGCTGCTAAAAAGAGTACTAGTGGTAAAGCGCATGTAAGTCGTTATACATATACAGTATATGGACCACATCCTGTTGCCAAATTGAAAAATACAACTCGTTATAAGGTATATAAGACAAAAGTACAAATTACTAGTGTTTCATCGCAAGGATCTAGTTCATTTTATCCTGCTACAGTAACAAAATTAAAATCTAAAAAATTAGGGAATAATACTAAAACTGCATCAGGCATAACTAATTTTAAATATACTGCTGGTCTTCCTGGGAAAGAACTTATGAGAAAATATCCTTCTGTAAAAACAACAATTAAAATTAAATCACATAAAGGAAAAACAGTTAATTATTCAATTACACATAAAACAAGTGGTATTTAAGTATAACTTTAGAAATAAAAAAATATTCTAGTTTTAGGTGTGTTTCTTTATTGTGTTTTTGGGATTGAAATGTTTTTTTTCTTATCTTGATAATAAGGGTAACTATTACAGAGTATGATAGTTACCCTTAAAGCATTGGTATATCTGGATTTAAACACAAAAAAAGTTGCTTTTCCTTACCTAGTGATGTAATGTTTTAGGTGTCTAATCAAAAACTTTACAAGAAAGGGGAAAAAGCAACTTTTTTTATTATCATAGTTTGTGAGAAACTAGGTTGTTTTTAATATTAATAACATGGATAAGTATACTGAGAAGAAACTTAGAAATCAAGTATTTCAGAAATTTATAGAGCGACATGTAGGAGAAAATCAAATGACATTGGTACGGGAATGTAATACCTTTTTGTCTTTCGTGACAGATAAGTCGTTAGAAAAAAATAAGTTATATAAGGCTAATTCGTGTAAAAATCGATTTTGTCCGGTTTGTGCTTGGCGTAAAGCGAGAAAAGATGCGTTGGGTTTATCTTTAATGATGCAGTATGTACAAAAAGAACATAAAAAAGAATTTATATTTTTAACGTTAACCACACCTAATGTATCTAAAAATGGATTAGAAGATGAAATTAAGCATTATAATCAATCTTTTAGAAGATTGAGTAATAGAACGAAATTCAAGAAAGTTGTTAAGGGTTATGTAAGGAAATTAGAGATTACATACAACAAAGAGCGGGACGATTATAATCCCCATTTTCACGTTTTAATTGCAGTTAACAAATCTTATTTTACAGATAAAAATTATTATATTAGTCAGAAAGAATGGTTAAATTTATGGCGAGATGTGACGGGAATGCCAGAAATTACACAAGTTCATGTTGAGAAAGTTAAGGCTAATAATGACAAAGAACTTTATGAAATGGCTAAATATTCGGGTAAAGATAGTGATTATTTAAGTAATCAAAAAGTATTCGACGCGTATTATCGTTCTTTAAAAGGTAAGCAGGTATTGGTGTATTCAGGATTATTTAAAGAGGCGAGAAAGTTATTAAAAAATGGCGATTTAGATTATTTAAAAGAGATTGATCCAACTGAATATATCTATCAAATTTTTTATATTTGGAAACAAAAAGAATATTTAGCGAGTGAACTGCATGATTTAACAGAACAAGAAAAAAGAGAATTAAATCATCAAATGATTGATGAAATTGAAGAAGAAACATAAAGTGTTGGTCTTAGACTGACACTTTTTTTATTGTTAAATATATGGTCGCCTGCCCCTGTGGGAACTATAAAAAAATGTGTGCAAATTAATTTGCATGTAGATGGGCAGTATTAAACATAATACTGGTAAGTTACAACGATATTAGGTTGATTTTAAAATTGTTGAACGAGTTGGATTTCTACAAGCTAAGATAAAAAAACAGTAAAGGATACATTTAAGGTACAAAAAAGGTTACATGTTTATTACGAGTTAATTGTATATTAAATGTACTCTTATTTGCTTCTCATTTGCCCTGTAAATGCATTTTTTAGTCTTGTTAATACTTAAAGAGGGTTTAAATATTAAAAAGGCTAAAATAGCCCTTAAAATTCAAAATAAGACTATTTAATAAAATTATGTCATTTGATTTTTATTATAATTTAAATAAGGAGGAAGTATATGAAATTCTTTGATTTTTCTTTTACCTTTGCGATAGCATTTCTTTTAGCTGATATTGGTATTATATATTGGGTTTATACTGGAGAATTTAATTTATATTTATTTGTTATACCAGTTTTTCTTTTGATTTTTTCTTTGATATATTTGGCTGAATATAATAAAAAATATAGAGATAAGTAAAAAACACAACTTTAAATCGGGTCTACTCATACTACTGAGTAGACCCGATTTTTATTTAGAAGATTTTTCATAGATAT
>NZ_JBJNWI010000015.1:0-3101 GCF_045897195.1 Mammaliicoccus sp. RAM2
TAAAAATCACCTGGCTTTGCATCAATTTCTAATATTTCTCCACCTTGTTCAGGTACAGTCATTGAACCATCATAATTTATTCTGATAGGATATAACATTCCTCCGTTGTGAAACACATACTTCACAGGTTTGTCTTGTTTCACTTCTTCTGCATTTACTTTTCCAATAACTGGTGTAGTTAGTGTTGTACATAACAATGTTGATAAAATTATTTTCTTTAACATAATTTTCACTCCTCACTTAAATATTTATAGTACTTTTACTGCTTCCTTCTCAATATAACCTATCCATTTGTCTTTATTATCATATAATGAGTAGTAAATTCTTCCGTTACTTAATTTATATAAACATTTAGAATGTAGTTTTTTGTTTATATAATTCTGTGATTGGTTTCTTACTCTATCGAATAAGAAATGATAAAAATTATATTTAGTACTTATAATTTTTACATCTTTATTGAAACTTTGTGGTACAACTTTCTCAGTAGCATTTATATTCAAAATCCCTAAATAATTACCCTTACTATCATAAATTTTTAAATACGTTCGATTATTATTTTTATCTTTATAGATACCTTTAGCATTAAATACCTTGTGATAAATAGATTTTGTATCTAAATTTTTCTTACCAAAGAAATCTCCCCATACAGTATAATTATTCTTTATAATTTCAACACGTTCATCATAAGGTTCAAATTTAATTTCATTAACATCTTTGTTTAATACATATCCTTGCCATTTATCATTTTTATCATATAAAGAATAGATTATTCGATTATTTGGTAATCGGTAAGTATATTTCACTTTATAATAACTGTTGAAAGATAATTTAGTATCTGTTTTTACATCTTCAAATAAGTTTCTAAAATGCTTTATATTTTCTTTTTTTAGTTGTACGCTTAAATTAGTTGTAGTAGCATTAATTTCAGTTATATCATTAATGTTTATAAATCCAATAAATTGATAGTTCTTATCTTTAATTAATAAATATTTACCACCTATAGAATCTGTATATAAATTTTCAGCTTTATATACTCTGACTAAAATATCCTTATCATTTTTATATAGCTCATTGAAATTTAAATCTTTCCATACTTTTGCATTTTTTTCATTGATATAAATATATTTATTAAAATCCTCAATCTTTAATTCATTTTTCCATTCATTTATAGTTTCTATATTAGTTGAAGATAGTCTTATACCAGAATTATATTTATAAGAGTCATTCTCATT
The DNA here is from genome assembly GCF_045897195.1 of Mammaliicoccus sp. RAM2. Classification (NCBI taxonomy): domain Bacteria; kingdom Bacillati; phylum Bacillota; class Bacilli; order Caryophanales; family Staphylococcaceae; genus Mammaliicoccus; species Mammaliicoccus sp. RAM2. Next base: position 1,233 of record NZ_JBJNWI010000015.1, read on the forward strand.
AAACCCTCTAGTATGAATCGCAATAACATCATTATTAATATTAAATACTGGGCTACCACTTTGTCCAGGTTCTGTATCAGAATCATAATAAATTTTGTTTTTAGTAATATTCACAATTTTTCCAGAACTATAATATTGATTACCTTTTTTTATTTTGTCTATATTATTTTTGTTTGAACCTGGATAACCTGTAGTTGATATAAATTCACCTAAAGTAACTTCATCAATAATATTTAACTTACCTAAGTCCTTACCTAAAGGTTTGTCAATAATAAGTATAGCCATATCAAAAAAATAATTACGAAAATTCTTCCATTCAGGCATTACATATGTTTTAATTACATTTGCGGTTCCAAATGTAGCTTTTTCATCCTTATATCCTGCTTCTATTATAATTTTATTAATTGGGTAATCGATATAATCACTAGTTATAACGTGTGCAGCAGTCAGCACAGTATAGTTATCAATCAAGAATCCCGTACCACCTCCATAAAGTATACTGTCATTTACATATGAACTTATATGAACAATAGATTTATTCGGCGCTTTAATTAAATCTCTTACAATTTTCCTATCATCCTGACCAATTATAGATTCAGCTACATTATTAATAGCTTCATTTTTTCCTTGATTAACATCTATCTTTTCTAATGATAAACTACTTTTTTCATCATTGAATTTTTCTTCTCCACTACTTATATTCTCACTTGATGTACTTTCGCTATTTTCAATTTCGACATTAGCTTTTTTGATTGAATTGTTTTCTGGTTGCGTATTTTGTATTTCTGAATTATTCTCGTTATTTTCATTGTTCTCTACATCATTATTATTTTCAGATTCCACTGCTATGGCACTTGTACTAATATTCGGTTCTTCATTTTCAACATCTTCATTTGTATTATTATCTGTTTCTAAATTTGTATTCAAGTCTTCATTTTCATATTTATCAATATCAATATTAGAAATATTACTTTCATTTAAATTACTATCTGAAATTTGTTGACCTGATTGATTACTTTCTTCTGCAAAGGCTTGATTACTAATTATTGAGATGTTGATTAAAGACAAAAATGTGATTAATAAAATAAACTTCTTCATCATACACCTCTTTTCAATAATATTCAGAAAATAAAATCAAAAAAATTTCAATCTAATATTAGGGTAAACATAATAGAGCAAAGCTAATTTAATAAAATAAACGTGAAATGATGAGTTAAACCATCATTATGATTCTCTTGTAACTTAAAATTAAATTATCACTCCTCTTCAATTTTTAACCTTCATATAACTTTCTTATATTTCGGTTTATTTTTTTATCGCCTATATTTTATCTATATTGAAGAAATTTATACCTCAGATTAATTAAGGATATTATACAATGTAATTTTTTACCATTCAATATATTTTTTACATTTATTGTATTAAATTATGCCTGATATAAAATGCGTTAGACATACTTTTTTCCACAAAAAAACTCACGAGATTTCTATCTCGTGAGTCGCTTTTATATTAAAAGTTAGCTTTTCGCTTTAATCTATGAATACCTAATAATGATATAACTACACAAGTAAATAACAAAGTACGAAATAATGTATTTTCACTTTCACCCGTTTTAGGTAATTCTTTTTGTTGTTTATCTGATTTATTATCTGCAGCTTTAGCTTTACTGCTAGTATCCTTAGTCTTTACATCTTTATTATTATCTTCTTTTTTCACATCAACTTTTTTAGAAACATCAGAAGATTGAGGTTCAGACTTTTGATTATTCACTGCTACTTTATTTTGATCATTAGATTTATTATTAGCTACAGCTTTATTATCTTTATTTGTATCAGATTTATTTTGATCAGTAGCATCCTTCTTATCAAC
>NZ_JBJNWI010000016.1:0-2954 GCF_045897195.1 Mammaliicoccus sp. RAM2
GATTAAGTTATTAAGGGCGCACGGTGGATGCCTTGGCACTAGAAGCCGAAGAAGGACGTTACTAACGACGATATGCTTTGGGGAGCTGTAAGTACGCTTTGATCCAGAGATTTCCGAATGGGGAAACCCAGCATGAGTTATGTCATGTTATCCGCATATGAATACATAGTATGTGAGAAGGCACACCCGGAGAACTGAAACATCTTAGTACCCGGAGGAAGAGAAAGAAAACTCGATTCCCTGAGTAGCGGCGAGCGAAACGGGAAGAGCCCAAACCAATAGGCTTGCCTATTGGGGTTGTAGGACACTCAATACGGAGTTACAAAGGAAATGATTAGACGAATGGTTTTGGAAAAGCCAACCATAGAAGGTAAAGGTCCTGTAGTCGAAAGTCATTTCTCTCCTGAGTGGATCCTGAGTACGGCGGAACACGTGAAATTCCGTCGGAATCTGGGAGGACCATCTCCCAAGGCTAAATACTCTCTAGTGACCGATAGTGAACCAGTACCGTGAGGGAAAGGTGAAAAGCACCCCGGAAGGGGAGTGAAATAGAACCTGAAACCGTGTGCTTACAAATAGTCAGAGCCCGTTAATGGGTGATGGCGTGCCTTTTGTAGAATGAACCGGCGAGTTACGATTTGATGCAAGGTTAAGCAGTAAATGTGGAGCCGTAGCGAAAGCGAGTCTGAATAGGGCGAATGAGTATCTGGTCGTAGACCCGAAACCAAGTGATCTACCCATGTCCAGGTTGAAGTTCAGGTAACACTGAATGGAGGACCGAACCGACTTACGTTGAAAAGTGAGCGGATGAGGTGTGGGTAGCGGAGAAATTCCAATCGAACTTGGAGATAGCTGGTTCTCTCCGAAATAGCTTTAGGGCTAGCCTCAAGTGATGATTATTGGAGGTAGAGCACTGTTTGGACGAGGGGCCCCTCTCGGGTTACCGAATTCAGACAAACTCCGAATGCCAAATAATTTAACTTGGGAGTCAGACTATGGGTGATAAGGTCCGTAGTCGAAAGGGAAACAGCCCAGACCACCAGCTAAGGTCCCAAAATATATGTTAAGTGGAAAAGGATGTGGCGTTGCCCAGACAACTAGGATGTTGGCTTAGAAGCAGCCATCATTTAAAGAGTGCGTAATAGCTCACTAGTCGAGTGACACTGCGCCGAAAATGTACCGGGGCTAAACATATTACCGAAGCTGTGGATTATCCGTAAGGATAATGGTAGGAGAGCGTTCTAAACGTGTCGAAGCATGATCGTAAGGACATGTGGAATGTTTAGAAGTGAGAATGCCGGTGTGAGTAGCGAAAGATGGGTGAGAATCCCATCCACCGATTGACTAAGGTTTCCAGAGGAAGGCTCGTCCGCTCTGGGTTAGTCGGGACCTAAGCCGAGGCCGATAGGCGTAGGCGATGGATAACAGGTAGATATTCCTGTACCACCTATGATTGTTTGAACGATGGGGGGACGCAGTAGGATAGGCGAAGCGTGCTGTTGGAGTGCACGTCCAAGCAATAAGACTGAGTGTTAGGCAAATCCGGCACTCGTAAGGTTGAGTTGTGATGGGGAGTTGGATCATGTATCCGACGAGTCGTTGATTTCACACTGCCAAGAAAAGCCTCTAGTTAGAAAATAGGTGCCCGTACCGCAAACCGACACAGGTAGTCAAGATGAGAATTCTAAGGTGAGCGAGCGAACTCTCGTTAAGGAACTCGGCAAAATGACCCCGTAACTTCGGGAGAAGGGGTGCTTTTTAGGGTGCAAGCCTTGAAGAGCCGCAGTGAATAGGCCCAAGCGACTGTTTATCAAAAACACAGGTCTCTGCTAAACCGTAAGGTGATGTATAGGGGCTGACGCCTGCCCGGTGCTGGAAGGTTAAGAGGAGTGGTTAGCTTCTGCGAAGCTACGAATCGAAGCCCCAGTAAACGGCGGCCGTAACTATAACGGTCCTAAGGTAGCGAAATTCCTTGTCGGGTAAGTTCCGACCCGCACGAAAGGCGTAACGATTTGGGCACTGTCTCAACGAGAGACTCGGTGAAATCATAGTACCTGTGAAGATGCAGGTTACCCGCGACAGGACGGAAAGACCCCGTGGAGCTTTACTGTAGCCTGATATTGAAATTTGGCACAGCTTGTACAGGATAGGTAGGAGCCTTTGAAACGTGAGCGCTAGCTTACGTGGAGGCGCTGGTGGGATACTACCCTGGCTGTGTTGACTTTCTAACCCGCACCATTTGATCATGGTGGGAGACAGTGTCAGGCGGGCAGTTTGACTGGGGCGGTCGCCTCCTAAAGAGTAACGGAGGCGCTCAAAGGTTCCCTCAGAATGGTTGGAAATCATTCGCAGAGTGTAAAGGCACAAGGGAGCTTGACTGCGAGACCTACAAGTCGAGCAGGGTCGAAAGACGGACTTAGTGATCCGGTGGTTCCGCATGGAAGGGCCATCGCTCAACGGATAAAAGCTACCCCGGGGATAACAGGCTTATCTCCCCCAAGAGTTCACATCGACGGGGAGGTTTGGCACCTCGATGTCGGCTCATCGCATCCTGGGGCTGTAGTCGGTCCCAAGGGTTGGGCTGTTCGCCCATTAAAGCGGTACGCGAGCTGGGTTCAGAACGTCGTGAGACAGTTCGGTCCCTATCCGTCGTGGGCGTAGGAAATTTGAGAGGAGCTGTCCTTAGTACGAGAGGACCGGGATGGACATACCTCTGGTGTACCAGTTGTCGCGCCAGCGGCATAGCTGGGTAGCTATGTATGGACGGGATAAGTGCTGAAAGCATCTAAGCATGAAGCCCCCCTCAAGATGAGATTTCCCAACTTCGGTTATAAGATCCCTCAAAGATGATGAGGTTAATAGGTTCGGGGTGTAAGCGCAGTAATGTGTGTAGCTGACGAATACTAATCGATCGAAGACTTAATCAAATTTTAAATCGGTTTTAGCCGTAAAAT
>NZ_JBJNWI010000017.1:0-1925 GCF_045897195.1 Mammaliicoccus sp. RAM2
AAGTAGATGTACCAGGTTTAACTGAAGTTGGACCTTGATCTTTAGAACCATATCCAGGATCATTTGATGCAGCTTGACTAGGTGTAGTAATATCAGGTTTACCGTCACCGTCTTTATCTGTTGGTGTATTAGACTTAGGATCAGATTCATCCTTATTCGGAATACCGTCACTATCGTAATCTTCGTCACCATCATTTACCCCATTACCATCTGTATCTGGATTCGTTGGATCAGTACCAATTAATTCTTCATCTTTATTGCTTACACCATCACCATCGATGTCGTTGTCATCTTTATCTGGGATGCCATCTCCATCAGTATCTTTGTCTGAATCAGAATCAGAGCTAGAATTTGAAGTACTGTTAGAGTCGGAACTACTATCAGTGTTACCATCTGAAGTTGAGCTTGAGTTACTGTCACTATCAGAAGTACTGTTTGAATCAGAAACTGAATTACTGTCAGTATCAGAGTTAGAACCACTGTTAGTGTCTGAATCAGAATTATTATCAGATTGACTATCAGAACTGCTGTCTGAGTTAGAATCAGAATCGCTATTTGAATCAGAGTTCGAGTCTAAATCAGAATTACTGTCAGTATCAGAGTTAGAACCACTGTTAGTGTCTGAATCAGAATCATTATCAGATTGACTATCAGAACTGCTGTCTGAGTTAGAATCAGAATCGCTATTTGAATCAGAGTTCGAGTCTAAATCAGAATTACTATCAGTACCAGAGTTAGAACCACTGTTAGTGTCTGAATCAGAATCATTATCAGATTGGCTATCAGAGCTGCTGTCTGAGTTAGAACCAGAATCGCTATCTGAGTTTACATCAGAACCATTATCTGAGTTTGAATCCTTCGGAGTAGAGATATCAGGTTTACCGTCACCATCTTTATCCGTTACTTTATCAGAAGTAGGATCAGATTCAACTTTGTTTGGAATACCATCACCATCAGTATCTTCGTCACCATCGTTTACACCATCACCATTAGTATCAGGGTTCGTTGGATCAGTACCGTTAGCTTCTTCGTCTTTATTATTAACGCCGTCACCATCGATGTCGTTATCATCTTTATCAGGAATTCCATCTCCATCAGTATCTTTGTCTGAATCAGAATCAGAACTAGGATTTGAAGCACTGTTAGAGTCAGAGCTGCTATCAGTGTTACTATCTGAAGTTGAGTTGTTGTCTGAATTAGAACCAGAATCACTACTTGAATCAGAGTTCGAGTCTAAATCAGAATTACTATCAGTATCAGAGTTAGAATCACTGTTAGAGTCTGAATCAGAATCTTTATCAGATTGACTATCAGAGCTACTGTCAGAGTCAGAACCAGAATCACTATTTGAATCAGAGTTTGAGTCTAAATCAGAAGTACTATTAGTATCAGAGTTAGAACTGCTGTTATCGTTCGAATCAGAATCTTTATCAGATTGACTATCAGAGCTACTGTCAGAGTCAGAACCAGAATCACTATTTGAATCAGAGTTTGAGTCTAAATCAGAAGTACTATTAGTATCAGAGTTAGAACCGCTGTTAGCGTTCGAATCAGAATCTTTATCAGATTGACTATCAGAGCTACTGTCAGAGTCAGAACCAGAATCACTACTTGAATCAGAGTTCGAGTCTAAATCAGAATTACTATCAGTATCAGAGTTAGAATCACTGTTAGAGCCTGAATCAGAATCTTTATCAGATTGGCTATCAGAACTGCTGTCTGAGTTAGAAGCAGAATCACTACTTGAATCAGAGTTCGAATCAGAACCAGTATTAGGGTTAGCGCCTGAATCAGAATTACTATCAGTATCAGAGTTAGAACCAGAATCGCTATTTGAATCAGAGTTCGAGTCTAAATCAGAATTACTGTCAGTATCAGAATCAGAACCACTGTTAGTGTCTGAATCAGAATCTTTATCAGATTGG
>NZ_JBJNWI010000018.1:0-1639 GCF_045897195.1 Mammaliicoccus sp. RAM2
TAATGATTCACTTGTACTTAATGACTCGCTTGTACTCAATGATTCACTCGTGCTCAATGACTCATTTGTGCTCAATGACTCTGATGTACTTAATGATTCACTTGTACTTAGTGATTCACTTTCACTTAATGACTCGCTTGTGCTTAGTGATTCACTCGTGCTCAATGACTCACTTGTGCTCAATGACTCTGATGTACTTAATGATTCACTTGTACTCAATGATTCACTCGTGCTCAATGATTCACTCGTGCTCAATGATTCACTCGTGCTCAATGATTCACTTGTGCTCAATGATTCACTCGTGCTCAATGACTCGCTGGTACTCAATGATTCGCTCGTACTTAATGATTCGCTCGTGCTCAATGACTCGCTGGTACTCAATGATTCGCTCGTACTTAATGATTCACTCGTGCTCAATGACTCTGATGTACTTAATGATTCACTTGTACTTAGTGATTCACTTTCACTTAATGACTCGCTTGTGCTTAATGATTCACTCGTGCTCAATGACTCACTTGTACTTAATGACTCACTTGTACTCAATGATTCACTCGTACTCAATGATTCGCTCGTACTTAGCGATTCTGAAGCTGCTGTACTAACATTTAATGTAGCTATATTAGATTCTTGAACTTTTCCTCCTACATTTATAAGAACTTGATACTGACTTTTATCTAGATTTGTGCCAACATTATTTATAATCAAATCTTTATTTGTTGATATAAGTTCTTGACGTTTCCCATCATAATAACGATACCATTGATAAGTAACTGATTGACCATTGTTATTAGGAATTAAGCTTGGAGAGATTGTAAAAGTTGCAACTTCCCCTACTTCAACTGTTTGATCAGAAATAATATCTCCTACTTTTATAGATATAGAATCTTCAACAGTAGAACCATCTGCATTTGTTAAAATAGCTTTTACAATTACAGTCCCCTTCAAATTATTGTTATTGATAGTAATTACACCAGCATCGTTAATTGTGGCCAAACTATTATCATTTAAAGTCCACTTTACAGACCCCGTAGCATTAACAGGATTAGTTTCATAGCCTAAACTCCAATGAGAATCATTTACTAAAATATTAGGATTATTAGTGATTTTTATTTTATCTGCTTTGACTTGTTGTTGAACTACACTTACTGCGAATATATTTGAACCGTATGTTTTTGCCGAACCTATAAGTGGTTTATTTCTAACCACTAGTTGAAAATAATAATCTCCTACATTTGTTAAAGTATAATCTAGGTCTTTTTTTGTTTGTCCACTTATTAAAGTCCATTGATTGTTCCTATATATATACCATTGATATGTGGTATTATCTAGATTAACAAGTCCAGGTATTCTAAAATCACCATGTGCTTTAGCCTTTTCTCCACTAATAATTGTTTTTCTTTCAGGATTAATATCTGTTGTTAAACCTGGGTTTCCAAATAACCCCAAAAAACCACCATAATACTTATCTGAAACTTCATGATATGGATTTACTGGAGCTGCTTTAGTACTTATGTCACTTGTTGATTTAGAAATTTTATTTTCTACTTTTTTTTGATTTTGAACTTCTTTGACTTTATCTTTCTTTGGCACCTCTTCATCATTAGTTTCTACTGGTTTTTCTACTGATGTGTTATCTGTT
>NZ_JBJNWI010000019.1:0-1639 GCF_045897195.1 Mammaliicoccus sp. RAM2
CGTTATTCCATGACCTAATGGTCATTCCGTAATATCCTTAGAAAGGAGGTGATCCAGCCGCACCTTCCGATACGGCTACCTTGTTACGACTTCACCCCAATCATTTGTCCCACCTTCGACGGCTAGCTCCTAAAAGGTTACTCCACCGGCTTCGGGTGTTACAAACTCTCGTGGTGTGACGGGCGGTGTGTACAAGACCCGGGAACGTATTCACCGTAGCATGCTGATCTACGATTACTAGCGATTCCAGCTTCATGTAGTCGAGTTGCAGACTACAATCCGAACTGAGAATAATTTTATGGGATTTGCTTGGCCTCGCGGATTCGCTGCCCTTTGTATTATCCATTGTAGCACGTGTGTAGCCCAAATCATAAGGGGCATGATGATTTGACGTCATCCCCACCTTCCTCCGGTTTGTCACCGGCAGTCAACCTAGAGTGCCCAACTTAATGATGGCAACTAAGCTTAAGGGTTGCGCTCGTTGCGGGACTTAACCCAACATCTCACGACACGAGCTGACGACAACCATGCACCACCTGTCACTTTGTCCCCCGAAGGGGAAGACTCTATCTCTAGAGCGGTCAAAGGATGTCAAGATTTGGTAAGGTTCTTCGCGTTGCTTCGAATTAAACCACATGCTCCACCGCTTGTGCGGGTCCCCGTCAATTCCTTTGAGTTTCAACCTTGCGGTCGTACTCCCCAGGCGGAGTGCTTAATGCGTTAGCTGCAGCACTAAGGGGCGGAAACCCCCTAACACTTAGCACTCATCGTTTACGGCGTGGACTACCAGGGTATCTAATCCTGTTTGATCCCCACGCTTTCGCACATCAGCGTCAGTTACAGACCAGAGAGCCGCCTTCGCCACTGGTGTTCCTCCATATCTCTGCGCATTTCACCGCTACACATGGAATTCCACTCTCCTCTTCTGCACTCAAGTTTCCCAGTTTCCAATGACCCTCCACGGTTGAGCCGTGGGCTTTCACATCAGACTTAAGAAACCGCCTACGCGCGCTTTACGCCCAATAATTCCGGATAACGCTTGCCACCTACGTATTACCGCGGCTGCTGGCACGTAGTTAGCCGTGGCTTTCTGGTTAGGTACCGTCAAGACTTGTTCAGTTACTAACAAATTTGTTCTTCCCTAACAACAGAGTTTTACGATCCGAAGACCTTCATCACTCACGCGGCGTTGCTCCGTCAGGCTTTCGCCCATTGCGGAAGATTCCCTACTGCTGCCTCCCGTAGGAGTCTGGACCGTGTCTCAGTTCCAGTGTGGCCGATCACCCTCTCAGGTCGGCTACGTATCGTCGCCTTGGTAAGCCATTACCTTACCAACTAGCTAATACGGCGCGGGTCCATCTATAAGTGACAGCCGAAACCGTCTTTCACTATTGAACCATGCGGTTCAAAATATTATCCGGTATTAGCCCCGGTTTCCCGGAGTTATCCCAGTCTTATAGGTAGGTTACCCACGTGTTACTCACCCGTCCGCCGCTAACATCAGAGAAGCAAGCTTCTCATCTGTTCGCTCGACTTGCATGTATTAGGCACGCCGCCAGCGTTCATCCTGAGCCAGGATCAAACTCTCCATAAAAGAAGTAAGCTTGATAAGCTCATTTTTGATTGGTTAAGCCAATCA
>NZ_JBJNWI010000020.1:0-1000 GCF_045897195.1 Mammaliicoccus sp. RAM2
GTCAGGAACAGAACCGAAAATGAAACTGTACTTCTCTTTAAACGTTGAGAATTTAGAGGAAGTAATTGAGGAGTTTAAAGGAAAGTTTAATTTGAAATAAGAAGTATAGCCAAAAGCAACCTTTCAAGAAAAAGAAAGGTTGCTTTTTTGTGTACCATTAAATTTGGTAAAAGTAGATTGGTAATAAATATACTAGTGGCGTAGTTAAAATGTTTAGTGTAATAGATTTAATAATGTTGAAATGTAAAATTAAAATTAAAATTGTAAGAATCAAATTTACAAATGTAATAATTTGTAGTTTAATAATAATATTGATGTTTGCATGGGGAGAGATGGAACATTGAAAAATATACTTCTAGTAGCAATTATTTTTTGTCTAACAGTATTGTCTGCAGTATTAATGATTACAACAGATTATGATGATAAAAGTAGTAAAAAGACAAAACAAGAAAAGACAGAACAGACAACTAAGAAAAAAGAAGAATCACAGAAGAAACAAGAAAAAGAAATTCATATTAAAACCCAAGAAAATCTAGCTAAAATTATATACAGTAAACAAGATGAACAAACTAAAATGAATGCATATAATGAAGCAATAGAAAAAGGGATATTACCACGTAGTCAGAATTATCAAGAAGCAGTTGATGCATTTGAAGAGTCCGTTTGGTTATCTAAAAATGAAGATATTAATCCAAAGTAATTATTTTAATAAGAACTTTGGATTAATATTTGGTGTTAAAGATGGAAGATATAGTTAATTAAACATTTATGTTGTATATGGGAAAGGAAAATGAAAGTGAAAGATAATAAAGTTATTAAAAGTAAAAATGAAATTAAAGTAAAAAAAGCAATTATACCTGCTGCAGGTTTAGGCACTAGATTTTTACCTGCTACAAAGGCAATGCCTAAAGAAATGTTACCAATATTAGATAAACCGACGATACAATATATAGTAGAAGAAGCAGCCCGTGCAGGAATTGAAGATATTCTAATCGTTACA
>NZ_JBJNWI010000021.1:0-842 GCF_045897195.1 Mammaliicoccus sp. RAM2
CGATATCGATGGTGATGGCGTAAGTAACGAAGATGAAAAACTTATCGGTACTGATCCAACAAATCCTGATACCGACGGTAATGGTGTAAATGATGGGGACGAAGATTACGATAGTGATGGTATTCCAAACAAAGATGAATCTAATCCTAAATCTAATAAGCCAACTGATAAAGATGGTGACGGTAAGCCAGATATCACAACTCCGAAGGATTCTAACTCAGATAATGGTTCTGATGTAAAATCAGATAGCGATTCTGGTTCTAACTCAGACAGCAGTTCTGATAGCCAATCTGATAAAGATTCTGATTCAGACGCTAACAGCGGTTCTGACTCTGATAGTAGTTCTGATGCGAACTCTGGTTCAAATAGCGATTCAGATTCTAACTCAGACAGCAGCTCTGATAGCCAATCTGATAAAGATTCTGATTCAAACGCTAACAGCGGTTCTGACTCTGATAGTAACTCTGATTCTGATTCAGACACTAACAGTGGTTCTAACTCTGATACTGACAGTACATCTGATTTAGACTCGAACTCTGATTCAAGTAGTGATTCTGGTTCTAACTCAGACAGCAGCTCTGATAGCCAATCTGATAATGATTCTGATTCAGACGCTAACAGCGGTTCTGACTCTGGTACTGATAGTACTTCTGATTTAGACTCGAACTCTGATTCAAGTAGTGATTCTGGTTCTAACTCAGACAGTGGCTCTGATAGCCAATCTGATAAAGATTCTGATTCAGACACTAACAGTGGTTCTAACTCTGATACTGACAGTAATTCAGTTTCTGATTCAAACAGTACTTCTGATAGTGACAGTAACTCAAGCTCAACTTCAGATG
>NZ_JBJNWI010000022.1:0-804 GCF_045897195.1 Mammaliicoccus sp. RAM2
GGTCGGACTGCTATAAATCCTTCTTCAAATATGAACTTAATGAGATCTGTTTGTGGTAAGTGAATGGTTTGTGTCTTACCTGTTTTAACATTAAGTGATTCTTTTGTAATATAATTTTCTATAAACAGTGGTGTTAGATTCTCTAACTCAATTGTTTCTAGCTGTTTAAAGTCATTCATAATTTGTTGGATTTTTTCTCGTCCTTCTGCACCTTCAAATGCTGGTGAGAGTGTCTTATCTTTATACTGACCTAGTTCTTGATAAATATTATCTAATACGTCTTTGAATGTCTTGTTTTCTTGTGCCAGTTGTTCTTTATATTTAATCAATAGTGCTGCTGTTTGTATCGCATCTTTATCTCTTGAGAAGTCTTCTACTAAATAGCCATGGCTTTCTTCGAAAGCTATAACTAGTTGTGATTGTTTTTCTTCTAATTGCTTTAATTGTTCTGAGATGTATTTGAAACCTGTTAACACATTAATTACTTCAATGTTCAATGATTGTGCTAATTTTTCACTTAAAGCACCTGTTACAACAGATTTAATCATGTATTTATGTGCATCGCTTGTTAATTGCGCATGTCTTAGTTTAATGAGTAATAGTCCAATCTCATTACCATTGAAATATCTTGTTGTTCCATCTTCATAACGTTCAACAATACCGATTCTGTCGGCATCTGGATCAGTTGCGATAATGAGTTGCGCCTGTTCTTTCTCAGCTAATTGTTTACTTAAATCAAACGTATCTGCTTCTTCCGGATTGGCTATACGCACTGTTGGAAAATCACCGTTAGGTGTAGATTGT
>NZ_JBJNWI010000023.1:0-792 GCF_045897195.1 Mammaliicoccus sp. RAM2
AATGATTCACTCGTGCTCAATGACTCACTTGTGCTCAATGACTCACTTGTACTTAATGACTCTGATGTACTTAATGATTCGCTCGTACTTAATGATTCGCTTGTACTCAATGACTCACTTGTGCTCAATGACTCTGATGTACTTAATGATTCGCTTGTACTCAATGATTCACTCGTGCTCAATGACTCACTTGTACTTAATGATTCGCTTGTACTCAATGATTCACTCGTGCTTAATGATTCACTCGTGCTCAATGACTCACTTGTGCTCAATGATTCGCTTGTACTCAATGACTCACTTGTGCTCAATGACTCTGATGTACTTAATGATTCGCTCATGCTTAATGATTCACTCGTGCTCAATGACTCGCTGGTACTCAATGATTCACTCGTGCTCAATGACTCGCTTGTACTCAATGATTCGCTCGTACTTAATGATTCGCTTGTGCTTAGTGATTCACTCGTGCTCAATGACTCACTTTCACTTAATGATTCACTCGTGCTCAATGATTCACTCGTGCTCAATGATTCACTCGTGCTCAATGACTCACTTGTACTTAATGATTCACTCGTACTTAGTGATTCACTTGCGCTGATCGACTCACTTTCACTTAATGACTCGCTTGTGCTTAATGATTCGCTTGTACTCAATGACTCACTTGTGCTCAATGACTCACTTGTACTTAATGATTCACTCGTACTTAGTGATTCACTTGCGCTGATCGACTCACTTTCACTTAATGACTCGCTTGTGCTTAATGATTCACTCGTGCTCAATGACTCACTTGTGCTC
>NZ_JBJNWI010000024.1:0-643 GCF_045897195.1 Mammaliicoccus sp. RAM2
TGGCGTAAGTAACGAAGATGAAAAACTTATCGTTACTGATCCAACGAACCCTGATACCGACGGTAATGGTGTAAACGATGGTGACGAAGATTACGATAGTGACGGTATTCCGAATAAAGATGAATCTGATCCTAAATCTAATACACCAACGGATAAAGATGGTGACGGTAAGCCAGATATTACAACTCCGAAGGATTCAAACTCAGATAATGGTTCTGATGTAAACTCAGATAGCGATTCTGGTTCTAACTCTGATACTGATAGTACTTCAAACTCTAACTCAGTTTCTGAGAGTGAAAGTAATTCAACTTCTAACTCAGACAGCAGTTCTGACAGTCAATCTGATAAAGATTCTGATTCAGACACTAACAGTGGTTCTGACTCGAACTCTGATACTGGCTCTGGTAGTCAAACTAATCAAGGTTCTAATTCAGACGTTAGCAGTGGTTCTGATTCTGCTACAGACAATAATTCTGGTTTAAATTCTAGCAGTGGTTCTGACTCGAACAACGGTTCTGATTCTAACAACAGTTCTGATTCTAACAGCGGTTCTGACTCTACTACTGACAGTAATTCTGATTTAGACTCGAACTCTGATTCAAATAGCGATTCTGGTTCTAACTCAGACAGCAGTTCTGATAGT
>NZ_JBJNWI010000025.1:0-489 GCF_045897195.1 Mammaliicoccus sp. RAM2
TAAATATACTATATATAAAAATAATTATTTAGCGGAAGTAGTTCAGCGGTAGAATACAACCTTGCCAAGGTTGGGGTCGCGGGTTCGAATCCCGTCTTCCGCTCCATTTTTATTTTTTCTTGCCGGGGTGGCGGAACTGGCAGACGCACAGGACTTAAAATCCTGCGGTAAGTGATTACCGTACCGGTTCGATTCCGGTCCTCGGCACCATTTTTGTTTTTGCGCCCGTAGCTCAATTGGATAGAGCGTTTGACTACGGATCAAGAGGCTAGGGGTTCGACTCCTCTCGGGCGCGCCATTTTAAATAACGGGAAGTAGCTCAGCTTGGTAGAGCACTTGGTTTGGGACCAAGGGGTCGCAGGTTCGAATCCTGTCTTCCCGACTTCTATTAATACTTATGGGGGCTTAGCTCAGATGGGAGAGCGCCTGCTTTGCACGCAGGAGGTCAGCGGTTCGATCCCGCTAGTCTCCACCATTTAAAAATAGATT
>NZ_JBJNWI010000026.1:0-445 GCF_045897195.1 Mammaliicoccus sp. RAM2
CCGCTACTTCTTCTTCTGTTTGAACATTATGAAACTGTTCAACTAAACTTTCAGATATTCTTTGTTCCCATTGTGCTCTCAAAGTTCTAGCTCCTTTACTTAAATATCTAATGTTTGAATATAACGTTTAATTTCATCACGCATTTCTTGGTCTTTCAATGCATATTCTATCGTCGTCTTCACAAATCCAATTTTTTCTCCGACATCATAGCGTTGTCCTTCAAAATCATACGCGTAAACTTTATCATCTTTATTTAAACGTTCGATCGCATCTGTTAATTGAATTTCTCCACCACTACCTTCGGTTTGATTCTCAAGATAATCAAAGATTTGAGGAGATAAAACGTATCTACCCATAATCGCTAGATTAGATGGCGCAGTTCCTTGTTCTGGTTTCTCCACAAAACGACTCACCTCATATAAACGATCATCTTGTGAATTAGGA
>NZ_JBJNWI010000027.1:0-445 GCF_045897195.1 Mammaliicoccus sp. RAM2
TTGCTACTTCTTCTTCTGTTTGAACGTTATGAAACTGTTCAACTAAACTTTCAGATATTCTTTGTTCCCATTGTGCTCTCAAAGTTCTAGCTCCTTTACTTAAATATCTAATGTTTGAATATAGCGTTTAATTTCATCACGCATTTCTTCATCTTTCAATGCGTACTCTATCGTCGTCTTCACAAATCCAATTTTTTCTCCGACATCATAGCGTTGTCCTTCAAAATCATACGCATAAACTTTATCATCTTTATTTAAACGTTCGATCGCATCTGTTAATTGAATTTCTCCGCCACTACCTTCGGTTTGATTCTCAAGATAATCAAAGATTTGAGGAGATAAAACGTATCTACCCATAATCGCTAGATTAGATGGCGCAGTTCCTTGTTCTGGTTTCTCCACAAAACGATTCACTTCGTATAAACGATCATCTTGTGAATTCGGG
>NZ_JBJNWI010000028.1:0-443 GCF_045897195.1 Mammaliicoccus sp. RAM2
TCAATCTGATAGTAGTTCTGATTCGAACACTAACAGCGGTTCTGACTCTACTACTGACAGTAATTCTGATTTAGATTCGAACTCTGATTCAAATAGCGATTCTGGTTCTAACTCTGACAGCGGCTCTGGTAGTCAATCTGATAGTAGTTCTGATTCAGACACTAACAGCGGTTCTGACTCTACTACTGACAGTAATTCTGATTTAGACTCGAACTCTGATTCAAGTAGTGATTCTGGTTCTAACTCAGACAGCAGCTCAGATAGCCAATCTGATAAAGATTCTGATTCGAACGCTAACAGCGGTTCTGACTCTGATACTGATAGTAGTTCTGATTCAGACTCTAACAGTGATTCTAACTCTGATACTGATAGTACTTCTGATTCGAACTCTGACTCAAATAGCGATTCTGATTCTAATTCAGACAACAACTCAACTTCAGATA
>NZ_JBJNWI010000029.1:0-433 GCF_045897195.1 Mammaliicoccus sp. RAM2
AAAAAATCTACTGGTTTTGCATCAATTTCTAATATTTCACCACCTTGTTCAGGTACAGTCATTGAACCGTCAAAGTTCACACCTATTGGGGATCTCATTCCTCCATTATGAAACACATACTTCACAGGTTTGTCTTGTTTCATTTCTTCTGCATTAACTTTACCTATTAAAGGTGTTGTTACTGTTGTACATAACAATGTTGATAAAAGTATTTTCTTTAACATAAACTTCTCCCCTTAATTATTCATAACTAAGAAAATTATGCTTTTGATTTACGATCTATTGTATAAAGGCCAATTAATGATAAGCCAACTAATGATAATAATCCTACTTGTATCCATGGATTTTCACTTTCACCCGTCTTAGGTAATTCTTTTTGTTGTTTATCTGATTTATTATCTGCAGCTTTAGCTTTACTATCAGTAATCTTAGC
>NZ_JBJNWI010000030.1:0-385 GCF_045897195.1 Mammaliicoccus sp. RAM2
ATCGTTAAGCACGAGTGAATCATTGAGTACAAGCGAGTCATTAAGCACAAGCGAGTCGATCAGCGAAAGTGAATCACTAAGTACGAGTGAATCATTAAGTACATCAGAGTCATTGAGCACGAGTGAATCATTAAGCATGAGCGAATCATTAAGTACATCAGAGTCATTGAGCACAAGTGAGTCATTGAGTACGAGTGAATCATTAAGTACATCAGAGTCATTGAGCACGAGTGAATCATTAAGTACATCAGAGTCATTGAGCACAAGTGAGTCATTGAGCACGAGTGAATCATTGAGCACAAGTGAATCACTAAGCACGAGTGAATCATTAAGTACGAGCGAATCATTGAGTACCAGCGAGTCATTGAGCACGAGTGAATCATTG
>NZ_JBJNWI010000031.1:0-384 GCF_045897195.1 Mammaliicoccus sp. RAM2
GTTATTAACGCCGTCGCCATCGATATCATTATCTTGATTATCAGGGATGCCATCTCCGTCTGTATCCTTCGGAGTTGTGATATCTGGCTTACCGTCACCATCTTTATCCGTTACTTTATCAGAAGTAGGATCAGATTCATCTTTATTTGGAATACCATCACCATCAGTATCTTCGTCCCCATCGTTTACACCATTACCGTCGGTATCAGGGTTCGTTGGATCAGTACCGATAAGTTTTTCATCTTCGTTACTTACGCCATCACCATCGATATCGTTATCGTCTTTGTCAGTGATGCCGTCTCCGTCCGTATCCTTCGGAGTTGTGATATCTGGCTTACCGTCACCATCTTTATCCGTTACTTTATCAGAAGTAGGATCAGATTT
>NZ_JBJNWI010000032.1:0-361 GCF_045897195.1 Mammaliicoccus sp. RAM2
GTCATTGAGCACGAGTGAATCATTGAGCACGAGTGAATCATTGAGCACGAGTGAATCATTGAGCACGAGTGAATCATTGAGCACGAGTGAATCATTAAGTACGAGCGAATCATTGAGTACAAGTGAGTCATTAAGCGCAAGTGAATCATTAAGTACAAGTGAATCGTTAAGCACGAGTGAATCATTGAGTACAAGCGAATCATTAAGCACAAGCGAATCATTGAGTACGAGCGAATCATTGAGTACGAGCGAATCATTGAGTACAAGTGAGTCATTAAGCGCAAGTGAATCATTAAGTACAAGTGAATCGTTAAGCACGAGTGAATCATTGAGTACAAGCGAATCATTAAGTACATCAGAG
>NZ_JBJNWI010000033.1:0-307 GCF_045897195.1 Mammaliicoccus sp. RAM2
TTGCCAGAAACGTACAAATCAACACCAGAACTATCATTCGCAGTACGACACTTGAAAACAACTGCGGGTATTATGATTACGGCAAGCCATAACCCTAAGAATTATAATGGAATCAAAGTATATGGTTCAGATGGTGGCCAGTTATTAACAGAGCCTTCATTAGAATTAAGCCGTTATATTGATACAGTAGAAGACCCATTAAATATACAAACAGACGACTTTGAAGCGTTACAAGAACGTAAACTGATCTTACCATTTAAAGATGAAACAACTAAAGCTTATAAAGCAGCGGTTAAAAATCTTGTTG
>NZ_JBJNWI010000034.1:0-259 GCF_045897195.1 Mammaliicoccus sp. RAM2
CGGCGTTAATAATAAAGACGAAGAAGCTAACGGTACTGATCCAACGAACCCTGATACTGACGGTAATGGTGTAAACGATGGGGACGAAGATACTGATGGTGATGGTATTCCGAATAAAGATGAATCTGATCCTAAATCTAATACACCAACGGATAAAGATGGCGACGGTAAGCCAGATATCACAACTCCGAAGGATACGGATGGCGATGGCATACCTGATAACCAAGATAATGATATCGATGGTGACGGCGTTAATAAT
>NZ_JBJNWI010000035.1:0-247 GCF_045897195.1 Mammaliicoccus sp. RAM2
ATCTGAAGTACTTTTAGTACTCAATTATTGGAATTAACGTTGACATATTGTCATTCAGTTTTCAATGTTCATTTTGTCTCACAAGAAACTAGTATACACTTGTTATATTCTTGTGTCAACATTTAATTCAATTTATTTTTCAAGAAAATTTCAAGAAAAAAAGACCCAAGGGTCAAAATCGAATTTTGCCCGGCAACGTCCTACTCTCGCGGAACGTAAGCCCAACTACCATCGGCGCTAAAGAGCT
>NZ_JBJNWI010000036.1:0-242 GCF_045897195.1 Mammaliicoccus sp. RAM2
GTAACACTGATAGCAGCTCTGACTCTAACAGTGCTTCAAATTCTAGTTCTGATTCTGATTCAGACAAAGATACTGATGGAGATGGAATTCCTGATAAAGATGATAACGACATCGATGGCGACGGCGTTAATAATAAAGACGAAGAAGCTAACGGTACTGATCCAACTAACCCTGATACTGACGGTAATGGTGTAAACGATGGGGACGAAGATACTGATGGTGATGGTATTCCAAACAAAGTT
>NZ_JBJNWI010000037.1:0-235 GCF_045897195.1 Mammaliicoccus sp. RAM2
CTGGATTTACAGATGTCTTATCATTTGGAACAGCTGGTATTAGAAGTACCTTCGGTATAGGACCAGGTAGATTGAATAAATTCACGATTCAAAAGTTTGCGCTAGGTTTAGCTAAATATTTAACGCATATTTCAAATACGCCTAAAATCGTTATTCATTTTGATACACGTCATTTATCTCAAGAATTTGCGATAGAAATCGCGAAAGTATTAGGTACCAATGGTATTGAAGTTAT
>NZ_JBJNWI010000038.1:0-227 GCF_045897195.1 Mammaliicoccus sp. RAM2
TTGCTTACTATCTAGTTTTGAATGTGTAATACATTTCAATTTGTATTGCGTAGAGAAAACGCTTATAGACAACGAATCACAATGGATGACAAATGAGTTTACTTTCGTAAATGAATGAGGAAGACAGCAGTGATGAGGAATTATGTAAACGATTGACTCAAGCAATAATTTGTCTGGTGACGATAGCAAAGAGGTCACACCTGTTCCCATGCCGAACACAGAAGTTA
>NZ_JBJNWI010000039.1:0-222 GCF_045897195.1 Mammaliicoccus sp. RAM2
AACTTTGTTTGGAATACCATCACCATCAGTATCTTCGTCCCCATCGTTTACACCATTACCGTTGGTATCAGCGTTTGTTGGATCAGTGCCGTTAGCTTCTTCGTCTTTATTATTAACGCCATCGCCATCGATATCATTATCTTGATTATCAGGGATGCCATCTCCGTCTGTATCCTTCGGAGTAGAGATATCTGGCTTACCGTCGCCATCTTTATCCGTTAC
>NZ_JBJNWI010000040.1:0-219 GCF_045897195.1 Mammaliicoccus sp. RAM2
ACGAAATTCAACAAGCTTAATAATCGCGCGTCGTCTTTATAGACGACATCACAGATTAATAACTCGTAAAACTGGTAAACAAGCATCTCACTTAAAAGCGCCTGAAAGCGTTTGAAGGTGATGAGATGAAATGAATCACGAAGTGATGTTTACTTTTGTAAATGAACAAGAGATTCATGAATCAAGGAAAGATGCGAACGTTTGACCAAGCTTTTACAC
>NZ_JBJNWI010000041.1:0-215 GCF_045897195.1 Mammaliicoccus sp. RAM2
AGCACGAGCGAATCATTAAGCACAAGCGAGTCATTAAGTGAAAGTGAATCACTAAGTACAAGTGAATCGTTAAGCACGAGTGAATCATTGAGTACAAGCGAGTCATTAAGCACAAGCGAGTCATTAAGTGAAAGTGAGTCGATCAGCGCAAGTGAATCACTAAGTACGAGTGAATCATTGAGCACGAGTGAATCATTAAGTACGAGTGAATCATT
>NZ_JBJNWI010000042.1:0-212 GCF_045897195.1 Mammaliicoccus sp. RAM2
ATACGATCCTAAGTCTGATAAAACTTCTGATGATAAAAAAGTAGATGATCAAAAAGTTGAACCTAAATCTGATCAACCAAAAGATCAACCAGAACCTAATAAAAAAACTACTGACAATCAGTCTATGACAGAACAACCAAAACAAGATGTTCCTGCTAAAGTAGAACAATCGGCTAAAGTTGATAAAAAATCAAATAGTCAGGGTAAAGTAG